>CAYPOW010000520.1:0-1500 GCA_964412145.1 uncultured Draconibacterium sp. | reverse complement strand
CGGTAAATCCTACCATCCGGGCATAAATTAAAAGATCAGAAGTTTTCATGTTCCGTACATAGACATCGGCGGCCATACCCAAAAGATGGTAAGAATGTAAAACACCGCCAACGTTTTCATTTTCTTTG
Source organism: uncultured Draconibacterium sp. (assembly GCA_964412145.1). GTDB lineage: Bacteria > Bacteroidota > Bacteroidia > Bacteroidales > UBA12170 > UBA12170. The sequence continues at coordinate 1,372 of CAYPOW010000520.1, read as the reverse complement.
ACACAGCGAAAGCCAGAATTGATATAAACCGGTTGACCTATTTTATTACGAAGTTTAACTAGTAATTTTAATAATTTTGAATGAATCATAACGCGGTGGCAGCAAGGGCACTCAAATTCATTTAAATAAAAATTACGGTCGATTTTGACTGTGTTAATATGGTTCATTAGTGTTTTTTCGCTTTAATATGTTTAGCATTTAATTTGCTGATCATGTCGGCGGTTCCCTGGTCCCGAATGAATTTCTTTCGTGCCTGGATGATGGGTTCCGGGACGGTGGAATAAGCTATGGCGTTGATTTCTGGAACATTGGAAGTCATTTCAATTTCTACCAGGGCTTTTTCCTTTTTAGATAGTTTGATATTCTTTAAAGCTAATAGATCCTGAATTTTGTTCCAGGCCTCGTTCCATTTTTCCGGGCCATTGCCTATACCATAGGTTTCTTCAGCCCAAAGCATAGCAGTAAGAATTGTATCTTTAATTGTTGCGGTCCGATCATTACCAAAATATTTTAATGATATTTTGGTGAATACTCCTACCATAATAGTAAGTAAAGCGCTTAACAGATACTTTGAAAAGATAGCGGTAAAAATTGTTGTCATAATAAAAAACTCCTTTTAATTAAAATTTTTAAGGTAAGTTATAAGATTTTGCATGTGCTAGAATTTCGTTTGGTTCTAGAACAACATTATATATTAAAATATTATCAAGTTTACCGAGGAAAAAATTTTCTACAGTGTTTCTTGCTCCAATGAAAAGGTTCTCATTTGTTGCGAAAAGAGATGGCATAACTATATTAACAGTATTAAAAAGAATACCATTTACATACAAACTAAAATTACCAGAATTATAAGTGATTAAAAGATGAATAAAAGTATTTAGTGGAATTATATAAGAAAAACCAGCATTAGTATGGTCAAGGCCTGTTTCAGAAGCTACTAAATAAACACCATAAGTTCTTAATTCAAGTCTAAAAGGTTCTCTGAGACCGGAGGCGCGTTTAGATATAATATTAGGATTTCCGATAATAGATTCAAGGTAAATTAATGATTCAATAGTAAGCGTAGATGTAACTTTAAGCGATGGGATAGACCCACAAGATATATAATTAGTGGATCCATTTAAAGAGGCTGCTTTGCCTTCTTTTTTATTTACACTATCAACCAGGGTTGGGGAATCGCAAGGATAAACGGGTCCAAGTGTGCCATGATTACCATTACCGGAAAGATCCGGAAGGATTCCGGATGTTTCATAATTCATGGACCAGTAGCCAATAAGGCCCAGGTAGGTTAGCAGGTCAGTTTGTGCCAGGTGTAAAAAGTAGTGATAACCGGATCCTTTGAACCTGGCCGCTTTTGCTGCGGTTTCCCAGG
>CAYPOW010000519.1:0-1502 GCA_964412145.1 uncultured Draconibacterium sp. | reverse complement strand
AGGCCGTATGTTTGTAAAAAGTAAGTTTCAGAAAATTATTAGATTTGAATTAGGAATAAACAACCCAATAAAATCTGAAACTTATGAATACGCAAAATTACGAATTAGATTTCGAAGGACAAAACATCTATGTTGGTTTTGATGTTCATTTAAAAAGTTGGACGGTAACCATTATGACAGAGAAAATAACACATAAGACATTTACGCAGGATCCTAAACCTGAGGCACTTTCAAATTATTTAAAAAAGAACTTTCCTGGTGGGAATTACTTTTCTGCTTATGAGGCTGGATTTAGCGGATATTGGATACATAATAAACTGAAAGCATTGGGAATAGAGTCAATAGTAGTTAATCCTGCGGATGTGCCCACAACTGATAAAGAGCGAGATCAAAAAGAAGACCCGATTGACAGTAGAAAAATTGCCAGAGGTTTACGAAATGGTGAATTACAGGCTATATATGTTCCTACTATCACGACTCTTGAGAATAGAACATTGATACGGACAAGATCTATGTTGGTTAAAGATATAACCAGGTATAAAAATCGGATTAAATCGTTTCTTTATTTTCATGGAATTGAAATTCCTGAAGCTTTCATTAAAAGCAAGTCTCATTGGTCGAAAAGATTTATGGTATGGCTAGAGACAATAGAGATGCTCGAACAAAGTGGTAAAGATTCATTAAAAATAATTGTCGAAATAGTAAAAAACTTGCGAGCAACATTGCTTGAAACCACTAAAAAAATTGGCGCGTTATCTAAAACAGAGACTTATAAAAACAACGTAGAACTATTAAGAAGTATTCCCGGAATAGGATTGTTAACTGCAATGGTAATATTAACTGAATTAGAAACTATTGAGCGATTTAGCAATACGGATAAGTTATGTCGATTTATTGGCTTTGTGCCTTCTATCCACAACTCGGGAGAGAGTAATAGAACAGGAAAACTTACAAGACGAGGCCATGGAACATTGCGTAGCGCACTTGTTGAAAGTGCATGGACAGCAGCAAGGCTGGATTCGGCTTTAATGAAAAGCTATATTGAATATTGTAAACGGATGGAATCAAATGAGGCAATTATCAGAATAGCCAAGAAATTATTAAAAAGAATAAGTTATGTATTAAAAAATCAAAAAGCTTATGAATGTGGAATTGTTAAATGAAGTGATTATCTATAGAAACACCCCAAAACGTGAGACTGTAAGGAATGTCATGCAGTTCTAACAAAAAGTTAGAATCTGTTAGCCAAAGGCAGCAGCTCATTATCTATAAAACTTAAACGTGGCTATGCAGCTTGTAATTTAATAAGTCTGTTAATAGAAGGGTGTTTTTATAGACTATCATTCAATGAAATAGCAAAATATAAATAAAGAAGATGTGGTTAAGTTTTTTTTAGCAATTTGGGCAATGGTTAATATTAAAAAACTCCCCCGAAAGGGAGCATTAACCAAAGCCATAAACCCTATTGCTGGTGAGTTGCTCTCCAGCAGAGCTCACTTCCT
>CAYPOW010000518.1:0-1507 GCA_964412145.1 uncultured Draconibacterium sp. | reverse complement strand
AGCACATAGTTTATATGTTGGCAACTTTGAAAAGAATAAACTAATTTTGTTTTATGCTCTATTGAAATGATTTATTTCGTCAAAATTCAGTTGAGATGTTAAAAAATATTTAGCATTCTAAATTCATAGCGTTAAATATAAAATTGAAAAAGAAGATGAGAAAAAAAGCATTTATTCTTATTTGTTTGAGCATACTTGGTTTTTATGGCTGTAAACAAGAACAAAAAATCGACATAAAAATAATGTCATACAATATCCGTCACGGTGAGGGTATGGATACGATTTTGGATTTATCGCGAGCAGCAAAAATAATAGAATCACAAGCACCTGATTTATGTGGATTACAGGAAATGGACAACTTCTGTTTGCGTTCAGATAGTATTGGACAAACAAGCTATTTAGCTCAAAAAACGCTAATGAAAGGGACTTTTGGTAAGTTTATGAACTTTCAGGGAGGCGAATACGGCATGGCTACCTTGTCGGCAAAACCATTAATTTCTACAAAAGTGTTACAATTACCTGATGCAAAATATGAACCTCGCTCATCAATTGTTCATGAAGTACAAATAGCTGAGGGCTGTATCATTGCATTTGCAAACGTGCATTTTGAATGGATAAGTGAGAAGGAAGGAAGCACTATACGCTTAAATCAGGCAAAAGCATTGATAGAATATCTAGATAAATTAAACAGAGCAATAATTATCACTGGCGATTTTAATTGTACTCCCGATTCTCCAACTATGCACTATTTTGCTGAGCAAGGGTTTGTCTTTTTAAAAAAAGGAGATGATCATTTAAGCTTTCAGGGAAAAGACAAGAGTGAAATTGACCATGTCATATATCGGAACTTCGGTGATGTGAAATTCAAAAAGAAAAGCATTCTGTTATTAGAAGAACCTGTAGCATCAGACCATCGCCCTTTAATAGCTGAGGTGGAAGTTTCTTTTTAATTAATTTAGGAGTAGAGAATAGTTTTAAAATACATTAATCATAATACTTCTATGGATGAAATAAAAGGCATGGCTTTAGTTATAATAATAAGTCTTACCGCCCTTATTATAGGAATTTTATAATTTAAGATATACGAATAAAAAACTACATTTTATGATTCCATTTTAAGACTTGATGGGTATTCATTAATAATAATCAGTATTTTTAGAACTTTTTGAAGCTGGAAATCAGGAAATAACAGAATATAGATTAATAACTGATAAAAAATAGCAGCGCATAATAAGTAGGCTTCAAACGGCTTGTAAAGCCCAGTTTGAAGTACCGCAGTTGCGGTATTGATCGAAATCCAAGGACTAGCTTAGCTTATGTACTTTGAATAGGTTTACACTGTTCTTATTTATAAAATGTTGGTTTTTTTTGAAGAGAAATTAGCTAGCACTTCTGGTGATTACCCGCTACCGCGCAAACAATGTGCTATTAAGTGCCTGTAAAGAAATTCCTAATAATTCGATTATTGCACAAATTTGAATAATAATTATTATAGCCCGTAGGGCTT
>CAYPOW010000517.1:0-1507 GCA_964412145.1 uncultured Draconibacterium sp. | reverse complement strand
CGGCCTTGCCGATAAATATGGTTCCATATAAAAAACTCAGATCCGCTTCGAAAGGGTGCTTAATTTCCATTTCATTCATCACGGCCAATTTAATTTTTCGCCCCCAATCTATTTGCTGCAAATAATTGGATGCATCCAGATTGAGCCCAATTGAATCGGCTTCAACAAAAGCATAAAAAGCACCGCCATATGCAATATCAAAAGTTATCGTTCCTACTCCTTCAACAAACACGTTTTTATTCAAAGCATACACAAACGACTGAACATTGTGAAAACTAGAGCTTTGCACTATTCCGTTTTTTCGTTTGGCCCAGGCAATAATTTTTCCAGGAGGCGCATCAATAATCAACTGAGGTTCATCACCTTCTTTTTCAATCATTCCTGTTTCGAGCACTAATTTACACAAGGCCAGAATAGCGTGTCCACACATTGTTGAATAGCCTTCGTTGTGCAGGAAAAAAGCGCCAAAATCGGCATCTTTACTTTGGGGTTCTGTTATGACAGCACCATACATGTCGGCATGACCGCGTGGCTCCCACATCAATCCTTTTCTGATAAAATCGAAATTTTCTTTAAAATATCGGCGTTTAGCCAGAATTCCTATGCCCTTAATTTCAGGAATACCATCCACAATCACACGCAAAGGTTCTCCGCCAGTATGCATATCAATGGTCTTAATTTTTAGCCAATCAGCAGGGCTTTCCCAATCGCTTTTCAGGTTCATCTTCCGTTTTTTTCAAAATTAGTTCTTTTTGCAAAAAGAAGCACAAACTCTTATCTTTCTTTTAAGTTGGTAAAAAGGCTGAGTTGAAAACGAATGTTTTATCTTTGACAAAAAATTAGCAGGCTAAACAAATGAAAAAGGTTGATTTATTTATCTTAAGATCCTACCTCGGGCCACTTATTATGACCTTTTTTATTGCATTGTTTATTTTGCTGATGCAGTTTCTCTGGCTTTATATTGATGATCTGGTAGGGAAAGGTTTGGAATGGTATGTTTTAATGGAACTCATCTTTTATGCTTCTTCCACATTTGTTCCTATGGCCTTGCCGCTGGCTATTTTACTCTCTTCCTTAATGACTTTCGGGAATTTGGGCGAAAATTATGAATTAGTCGCGCTAAAATCTGCTGGTGTTTCGTTAAAGCGATTGATGCTACCTTTGGTAATATTATCCGTAATTATCAGTATATCAGCATTTTTGTTTTCAGATTTTGTTTTGCCTGTGGCCAATTTAAAATTCCGATCTCTGCTTTACGATGTACAGCATCAAAAATTGGCCTTCAAAATGAAGGAGGGTATTTTTAATAAAGATTTGGGTGATTATGTGCTGCGTATTGGCTCGCGCGAAACAGATGGAGAAAGCATTAACGAAGTGATGATTTACGACCACACACAAAAGTCGGGCAATATTAAATTAACGACGGCTCAAACAGGATTGATGCGACAAACGCCTAATGGAAGTGCTATTTTGTTTACACTCTTTGATGGGGTGAATTATGAAGAAA
>CAYPOW010000516.1:0-1515 GCA_964412145.1 uncultured Draconibacterium sp. | reverse complement strand
GGCCGTACCAGGATCAACAACAGCAGGCAGGTATTTCAGGTTTTCTGCCATCCATGTCTGCGTGCCTATTTCAATAGTAGAATAGACCTGTCCATCACGTGTATCAGTGAAAGGTGTGCTCAGACTAAAAACAAAATTAATTGGAATGGATGAAGAAATCTGATGAATATTTGATGCTGCCCAATAACCATCTTTGTATACCGAAACGCTTATTCGATCTCCTACTTCAAAACTAAAATCAGAATCATAAGCATTAAAGCTGCTTTTAAGATTTGTATTCCTTGATAGTTTTTGAAAATTTAAGGACACATCAAATGCATCAATATTAGCAGAGCCTAAAGCTTTAAAGGTCTTGGCACCTAAAACAGATTCAATTTTTACTAAATAGATTCCTGTTTTGGCTAGTTGTATATGTATCGAATTTCCATTTATTAATTGTATTGGTGAGCTTGCATATACCCTTTGACCTTGAATATTATAAATAGAAACATTAATGGATTCTTTAGCGGGATAATTACAACCAATGCTTAGCTTTCCGTTTGTATTTGATAAAAGGCTAAACCCATTTTCAAACTCTAAATCACTAATGCCTGTGGCGTCCGATAGCGTTTGAGTTGTCAAGTTAATTACATAATCTTCTTGATCCGAAAGATTATCAAATAGAAGTCGGGTATCATTTTGAAGATTCTCAAATAAGATAGAATCGAGCCCGACTTTTTGCTCGTTAATTTCACCACTTAAGGTGTAAAAAATGTCTTGTCCAAATAAAGTTGTAAAAATTAGAGCGAAGACAATCACTAAAAAATGCCTTAAATGTGTTTTCATAATTATAGATTATTATAGATTAATTTGTAAAAACGAAATCCGTTGCCCTTCCTACAGCCTGAAGATTGCCATAGATACTGGTACGTAATTTGAAATAGGAAAAACAATAAAGGGGTTAAAAAAGTAAAGTTTTTCATGATATACGTTTTTAATGAATAATAATTATTGATCTCAAGTAAAAAGCTAAAACATTATAGATTAGCTGAAATTTATATATACTGAATCACTTAAGGGCTAAGGTACAATGTTTTAAAAGGGAATATCAATCTAAAAAAGTAATTTATAAAAATTCTAAATAGGACAAACGTTAATATTGTAATCCGAATCTTCCACATAAAAAATCCTAACAATAAAGAGAGAGCCTAATAATAAATTCGATGAATTTGCCATAGCTATTTATTGTAATGAAGTGCGAGTTGGTTTTGTGCCTGCCGACATGAATTTAGTATGCTCGAGTTTGATGAATGCTGGCCAATTATTCTTTTGCAGCGTGTTCTCGAAAAATTGATTCGATTATTCTAACATTATTCCTCACACACTTTTTGTTTCAAAAATGAAATAGTAGATAACATTGACAAAAAAAGAAACGGAGATAAGAGTGATCATCTTTTTGATGACCTACTTTATAAATGCAAGTTTGTTGTGGAAAGAACCAATGCTTGGCTCGATGCTTTCAAAGCAATTTTAATA
>CAYPOW010000515.1:0-1518 GCA_964412145.1 uncultured Draconibacterium sp. | reverse complement strand
TGCTTGCCTGCGTAGGCCAAATTAAAGCGGGTGGGCAAAAAAACTTTTTCTAATTCGTTGAAATTATGTACGAACCTGTCCACGAAGAACTGACCTTTCCGCAATTTTAATTTTTTGGAAATCATACAAGAGTTTGTCGCCTAATTATTTTTTCCCTTTTATTGTTGCTAACATTTTGCAGCTAAAAGTAGTGCGGGCTTAAATTGCACTTCCCTTTTTAACTACTGTGTTGTTTATTAATATTTGAATTGTTTCAATTTACCACTTCACCCCGCATTACTTTTGAGGTGCTGTAGCGGTTTGTTGCTTTTCAATCTTCTTTATTTTCAATCAATTGTTTTAATTCCTCTTTACTTGGTAAAACTGTTTGATATTTACTTGCAAAAATCTGTTTATTATTTTCAGGCAAAGTATATTGTACTATTGCTTCACTTTTGTTTTGACAGAGAATAATTCCAATTGTTCTATTTTCGTCATGTAGTTTAATCTTCCTGTCGTAATAATTCACATACATTTGTATTTGTCCAATGTCTTGGTGCTTTAACTCCCCGATTTTTAAATCAATCAGTACAAAACATTTTAAAATGCGATTGTAAAATACTAAGTCAATTCTAAAATGCTTATCTTCAAATGTTATTCTTTTTTGTCTTGCAACGAAAGTAAATCCAGTACCTAATTCTAATAAGAAATGTTCTATTTTATCAATAAGTTTTTGTTCAAGATCACTTTCTGAATAATTTGTCTGTTCAGGCAATCCAATGAATTCCAAAACATAAGGGTCTTTGATAGCGTCTTTTGGTTTTTCTAAAACCAATCCTTTTTCCGCCAACTCAATTACTTCCTTTTTGTCCCGACTTAATGCTAATCGAGTATATAAAGCACTATCATACTGGCGTTGTAATTCTCTAAGACTCCAATTGTTTTTGTAGGCTTCTATTTCATAAAATTTGCGTTCGTTTCCATCTTCAATTCTCATCAATTTTAAGTAATGCGACCAACTCAAATTAAATTTATCAGACAGTGTCTGTTGTTTTTCAGAATTAACAGACAGTGTCTGCTGTTTTTGATAAATAAGATAGAAATTTCTCATCTGTTGAATATTAGTAACAGAAAAACCCTTTCCGAATTCTTTAGATAGTCTTTGGGAAAGTCCTCTCGTTAGTTGTTGTCCGTATTCAGCTCTTTCTTTACCTTTCTGTTCTTCTTCAACAATCATTTTACCAATCTCAAAATAGGTAATAACCATTGTCTTATTTACCGTTTGAATAATGGTTTTCTGTGCATGCCTAAGTAATTCCTGTACTTTGTTATAAAAATTTTCAGTACTTCTATTAATTTCATTCATTTCCAGTAAATTCAAGTTATTAGCAAAGATAATCTTAAATTCTGATGATTTATTAAACTGTACTTGTGCTCTTTTGCAATAACCGCTAACGTAAAAGTGTTTTATCCTTCATTCTGATTACAATTTTTTTATGTAACTTACACTTATTTAAAATCTGGTTACTATTTTGTATT
>CAYPOW010000514.1:0-1530 GCA_964412145.1 uncultured Draconibacterium sp. | reverse complement strand
GATATTTTTTAATTCATTCTACGCTTATGAGCCGCAAAGCAATCAGTGGATTCGTTAAGCTGACTTTCCAGGGATTGCACGCAGAACAGCATTCTCACTGGTAATTGGAGAGAAAGCTTATGTGGGATTAGGAACCGTAGGCTTAGAATCTGTAAATGGCTCTACAAGTCTTGATGATTTTTGGGAATACGACCCTGAACTGGATAAATGGACACAATTATCAGATTTCCCTAGTCGCGCAAGCATTCCCGTTACGGGCTTTGAGTATAATGGCAAAGGGTATTATATGGACGTAGTTTACAATGAATCATACCAATTACAAAATGAATTCTGGGAATATAATCCTCAAACAGATGAATGGACACGGTTAAATGATTTTCCAGGGCTTTCAAGAAGGCAGGCTGTTGGATTCTCAGATAAAACGAATGGATATATTGGCTTTGGATGGAATACCGATAGAAAATCTCTGAATGATATGTGGAAATATAATGTAGATAACGATAGTTGGTCAAGAATCCCAGACTCTCCTTATGAACCCAGATACAATTGTGTTGCCTTCCCTTATGAGGAAAAAGTTTTTATTGGGGCAGGAATCAACAACGATTCTGCTTGGGGTAATCACAAAGAAAGCTTTATAGTCTTAACGCCAAACCTTTAATTAAAATGAAAAAATACCTACTTATATTATTACTTTCCTTTGCATGCTATTCAACTCAGGCACAAATTATTAATAACAAAGTTAATATCTATTTTGGATATATTTCCGGAGCTTATTCTGGTGAAAAGATACTAAACTTAGATAATTATATATCACCCGCCTTATTTCCCAACTTTCATGCAGTAAATGGATTATCCATAAAAGGTCTTGTAAAATATAATAAATTTCTTAGCATAGGTTTAGGATTCGATTATTCGATTGCAAATAAATGGTCGTCAGACGAACATACTGATTTCGACAATTCTATAGCAACAAATTATACATTCTCACCTACTGTGCAATTCCATAGTCCTTACAAAGAGAGCGGTATTTTTAATCGCTTAACTGTGATGTTTGAATTAGCACCAACTGTAGGTTCTTCCAAATTTGAATTGCAGAATAGTTTGTTTGAAATCCAATCAGATAACGAACAGGTTACCGTTCCAATGAATAGTAAAGATTTTTTATTTGGCATTAAAACTGGGGCTGGTTTTGAGCTGGCTATTAATAACAGATTAGGAGTTTATTTCAACTATTCTTTCCAGACCAATTGGATAAGCTCAATACTGTATGCCGATACCAATATGTTAAATTCAAACTTAGCTTTCGGCTTGAAAATTAAATTAATAAAAGACAAATATTATTTCTATGGATATGATCTCAAATAAAAAAGTAGTCGTTCTAATTCTATTCTTTCTTTTTATTTTTTCTGACCTCTATAGCCAGAAAACAAAAGATTTTGAAGCATTTAAAACAGACAGTAAAATCATTTTTGATATTTGTTTTACCAAAAAAGGAGGCGCAATCGTAATTGCTGATAATCAATCTGTTAA
>CAYPOW010000513.1:0-1531 GCA_964412145.1 uncultured Draconibacterium sp. | reverse complement strand
GAAATGTAATTGAAGTGATGGGCGCAAAAATGGATGAAAAACGTTGGGCTAAAATAAATCAGGAAGTAAATAAAATACTGGCATAGAGTAGCTTAATCTTTTATTATTAAAATTATTGTAGCAATCAGTGTCAAAAAAAGTAGATTAAATTTTTCTATCTTTGTGAAGCTCAGTTTTTTCTTTTGCCGAAGGCATTCCTATGGAAGTGTGTCTCTGTGAAATAGCTATTGTACTTCCGCAGGAATGTCTTTGGCAAAAGTTTCTCAAAGCAGCTCCGCCAAAGGCATCCCTATGGTAAAAGTGACACTAAGAAAAGACTAAGTAAATTTAAACCTTTGTCATTATTGCTTTTATCTATACTGATTACTTACAAATTATTAGCTTATGCCTGTTCCTGAAAATCCGCTTGAAAGCAAAGAAAAAATTATATTTCCGGTTAATTACGACCTGAAAATAATTTTGGTGGCAAATGACCTTCACAACGAAAATAAGGCTATGATCGAACAGGTTTTAGTAAAATTGGGAATCTCTTTTTTAAATTGGCGACATAAAGACAGCGGAAAAGGAAAATACACAAGCTATACGGTGCATGTGCGCATTGTCAGTGAAGAGATAATGAAAAAATTATATCTGGAATTGCATTCGATTCCGGGTTTTAAAATGGCCATATAAATGATTAAAATTCAAAATGTTTCGAAATCTTATGGCGATATACAGGCTTTAAAATCATTAAGCTTCCATATCAAAAAAGGTGAATTTTACAGTTTATTAGGCCCAAATGGAGCTGGAAAAACAACCACGATAAATTTATTAGGCGGCCTATTTCCGCCCGATTCCGGAAACATTAAAATAAATGGATTTGATTTAAAATCAAATGCCCGAGCTCTTAAAAAGAATATCGGAATTGTTCCTCAGGAAATTGCTTTGTATGATGATCTTACGGCGATTGAAAACCTGCGTTTTTGGGCAAAAATAAATAAAATTGAAAATCGTGGTTTGAATGCTAAAATTGCCGAAGTGCTAGAGTTTCTTGATTTAGGCAAACGTGCCAATCAACAAATTGGCAAATATAGTGGCGGTATGAAAAGAAGGATCAACATAGCTGCAGCTCTTTTGCATGATCCTAAAATTATTTTCTTCGATGAGCCTACGGTTGGCATTGATCCGCAAAGTCGATCCTTTATTTATTCCATCTTTCAACAACTGCAAAAACAGGGAAAAACTATTTTATATACTTCGCATTATTTAGAAGAAGTGGAAAAGCTCTCTGATAGAATTGGTATTATTGATAATGGCCAATTAATTATAGAAGGAACTTTTGAGGAATTGCTGACAGCTTCAGGTATTAAAGAATCAATTATTATCAATTACAAACCTATCGATTTAAAAACACTAAAAACAATTGAATCACAAAAACTTATACAATCTTCATTGAAAAAACATGGAAGTTTAAATACATCAAAATGTGTGTTTTTTGGAGATCATCGTTCTGACGATTTAAATGCTTTGATCACTTTGTTTAATCAGCATC
>CAYPOW010000512.1:0-1533 GCA_964412145.1 uncultured Draconibacterium sp. | reverse complement strand
TTTGCATCGCTCTCTTTTCTACTTATTTAGATACTTTAAAATCAAAAAAGTTCCCGTATTGTAAAAACCATATTATTCATGTCTCAGGGCTTCAACAGGATTTAGTCGTGCAGCTTTTTGTGCCGGCCAAATCCCAAAACCAACTCCAATCACCACAGAAAATGATGTTGCTAGCACAATTGAAAAAGCCGTAACTGTCACCGTCCAACCAGCAACAACAGACAAAATCCCAGAGATTGCTATACCTGTCAAAACACCAAGAATACCTCCACTCATAGTCATAACAACAGCTTCAATTAAAAACTGTGCTAAAATATCAACTTTGCGAGCACCGATGGCTTTTCTTAAGCCAATTTCTCTTGTTCTCTCTGTCACGGATACCAGCATAATATTCATAATCCCTATTCCTCCGACAACCAGAGAAATAGCCGCAATACATCCTAAAAGTACACTCATCGTTTTTGTTGTACTACTTAGCATCTCCTGCATCTCTGTCATGTCTTGAATGCTAAAAGAATCTTCATTCTGATACAATTTATGCTGCTTACGAATTAGTTGTTCAAGCTTTTGCTTTCCTTCTTCTATCAAGTCAGAACTTGCAATCTCAACATAAATTGAATCCAAATAATCTTTTCCTAATACTCGATACATTGCTGTTGTAATAGGAATATTAACCATGTCATCCTGATCTCTCGGTCCTGCAAAACCTTTTTCGGGAAGCACACCGATAACTTTAAAATTAATACGATTAATTTTGATTGTTTCCCCAACAGGATTTTTATCCCCAAATAATTTCTCAACAACAGTCCTTCCAACAATCGCAACTTTTGCCCTTGTCTTAATTTCTTCTTGCGTAAACCAGCGTCCATACTCTGGCGTAGAGGCCCGCATTTCGGCATAATCATAACCAGCTCCTTCTAAACTTGAATTCCAATTTTCATCCTTATAAACAATTTGAGCTGATCCAGTCACAACGCCAGAAGCCTGTTTAACGTACGGTTTTAATGCCTCGATCTTCTCTACGTCCTTAAATGTAAAACGAGTAACAGATCCCATTCCTTTAGCTGCTCCTCGAACTTTTGCTGACCCCCCTCTAATAGAAATAAGATTAGACCCTAATGATTTTAATTTCTCTTGCATCGAAGATTTCGCCCCTTCGCCTAAAGCAAGCATAGCAATGACCGAAGAAACTCCAATTAATATTCCTAACATAGATAAAAACGATCGCACCTTATTTGATAAAATAGAATTCAAAGCTTGTCGAAAATGACCAAAAAGTTCTGCGCGGTTCCAAATAGAATGTCTTTGAGTAATAAGATCATTTATTTCTAAAGGATCATTTAAAACATTACTTTCTTTGTTTTTTTGTTTATCAGAAACAATCTCACCGTCACGCATTGTTATCACACGATTTGCATATTCTGCAATATCATTTTCATGTGTAACCATAATGATCGTCTTACCCTTAGCATTCAACGCTTGAAGAATCTCCATAATTTCATGTGAACTCTTTGAATCAAGATTACCTGTTGG
>CAYPOW010000511.1:0-1539 GCA_964412145.1 uncultured Draconibacterium sp. | reverse complement strand
ATTCTAATCCTTCCAAAATTTCATTAAAATGATTTTTTGTCAAAGGCTTGTCTAATACAACGTGGTAAATCTTTTTGATATTATGACTAGGATGCGTCATTTTCTTAGCAATTTCACCATCATTCGTAAACAATAGTAATCCAGTTGTATTGGTGTCGAGGCGACCTACAGGATAAATACGTTCCTTCACTGCATTTTCAACCAACGACATAACCGTTCTTCTTTCAAATGGATCGTCAAGTGACGTGATAAAACCTTTGGGCTTATTTAAAAGCACATAGACTAAGCGTTCGCGCTGTAAGACTTTGTCTTTGTATTCTACACGATCCGTAGCCTGAACTTTATACCCCATCTCACTTACAACTTCACCATTCACTTTAACCTGACCGCTACTGATTAATTTATCTGCATCGCGACGAGAACAAACACCAGAATGTGCTAAAAATTTATTCAAACGAATTAATTCATCATCCTTCCTTTCAGATTGTTTCAAAATCTTAGAAGGATCTACACGCATTCTTTTTCGTTTAGGTTTGTCGCTATTGGTTTGTTCTTCGTCTTTCATCTTGTCAATTAATTGGCTTGCAAAAGTAGGTTAATTTTGTTTTGTTGTGTTCAAATTTACAACAAAAATAGCATAAAAACCAAGGGTTTAAGCTAAGCTTGCTATTGTCGTGTTAAAGCATATACCGCAAAACTAGCCAGCCAATGCTCACCAGCATAGTTGCCACTGGCAATATTTGGTAAAGCATCGGCAATATGCCTGGCAGCGGCTTCATTCAATTGCTTTTTCTGAGGATTATTATCATCCAAATGTTTTGCAATACCTAACATACACCAAACTCTACTAATATTTAAACCATCCAAATGGACAAGAGATAAGTCGCTGCGATCGCTTACTACAGCAGGATTTAAAATATTTTCAGTTATTTGAGGCAAGAAATTTATCATCCACAGATTGTATTCTTTGGCATCCAAAATGCGATGCATAAGGTCAGCTTCGAGTAAGGATGGGGAGAAAAAATCAGTGCCATTAGGTTCCAGATAAGCTGGGTAATTTTTATCGGCCAGAAAATAATCTTTGCTTCGTTGAGTTAACAAAGCTTCAAAATCTGTATCACCAATCAATTGGGCATAATCGAGGGCAAAACCCAGAGCAAATGCTGTATTTGGATGAACACCCGTACGAATTGGATAGGTTTGTTTGGGCAAATAGTCCATCATATTCGCTTTTAAATGATCCACCAAAGGTTGCAAATTAGCTAACCAACTTTTTGCCTGTGGATTGTCCCAGGTATTCAGTTCATTGGCTAGCTGAAAAATCCAGGCCCAGCCATATGTTCTTTCGTAGGAGCTGTGTAGAGGAGCCTTCATATACTCAATTTCGTCTAATATGTTTTGTTCGGTGATATTCTGACTGATGGCTAATTTTATCGCTTCTGCATTTTCCATTTCAGGAAAAAGCTTGAGAAGTTTTACCAACATCCAATGTCCGTGAACTGAAGAATGCCAATCGAAACAGCCATAAAATGCAGGATG
>CAYPOW010000510.1:0-1544 GCA_964412145.1 uncultured Draconibacterium sp. | reverse complement strand
AGTAATAAATACAAGTAATTTTTAATATTTAAAGGAGGCCATTCGGTCTCCTTTTTTTGTTTTATTTGACAAAAAAATAAATCGAATTTTAATACTTGAAATTAGTCTTCTTGAAGATAAAGCAAGACCTTTGCTAAAAAATAAAATGAAAGGCTAAATGTATTAACATTTTTTCAACAGTTAATATTTGTTAAAAATATTTTGTTAAATTAGCTCTCTATTTTCTTAAAATAATCAAAACTAAAAATTATGAGAAATTTGTTACAAAAAATGTCGCTAATTGTTGCACTTACCTTCTTTATGGGAGCTGCAATGGCGCAAGGATTTGTTAAAGGAACTGTTGTTGATGCCGACAATAACGAAAGCCTAATTGGGGCTGCGGTTATCGTAAAAGGCACAATTACAGGCGCTTCTACCGATTTATCAGGTAATTTTAGATTCGAAGTTCCAGCTGGTCAACAGATTATTGTTGTTCAATATGTTGGATATGCTTCACAAGAATTTGAAGTAACTATTCAAGAAGGTCAAACTGCTGATTTAGGCGAAATTAAGCTTGAAGTAAGTGCTTTTGGCTTAGTAGGTCTTGAAATTATTGCCGACCGTGCTGTTGAAAGACAAACTCCGGTTGCTATTTCTAATCTTAATAAATTAGAGATTGAAGAAAAACTTGGCTCTCGCGATTTACCAATGGTTATGAACAATACGCCTTCTGTTTACGCTACTAATCAAGGTGGTGGAGCTGGAGATGCGCGTATCAATGTTCGTGGTTTTAACCAACGTAATGTTGCAATTATGATTAACGGTGTTCCTGTAAATGATATGGAAAACGGTTGGGTATATTGGTCTAACTGGGATGGTGTTGCCGATGCCACTTCTTCTATTCAGATGCAACGTGGATTGAGTGCTATTAACTTAGCTACACCTTCTGTTGGTGGAACTATGAACATCCTTACCAATCCAGCCGCAATGAAAGCTGGCGCTGCTGCTCGCTTCGAAACTGGTTCTGGTAGCTTCTTCAAAACTACTATCTCCGGACATTCAGGACTTATCAACGAAAAATTTGCTGTTAGTGCAAGTGTTGTTAAAAAAATGGGTGATGGTGTTATAGATGCAACTTGGACAAATGCCATGGCTTATTATTTAGGTGCTAGTTATAATGTGAATAAAAACAATCGTTTAGAAGCTTATTTTGTGGGTGCTTCTCAACGTCACGGACAAAACCTTTATAAGCAAAATATAGCTGCTTACAGTCATGAATACGCAACCGAACTTGGTCTCGATCAAGGTGCTTTAGATAAATTTGCTGAATCTGCACAAGGACGTTTCTATAATGAAAACTGGAATAATGTAAGCGAAAGCTATACTGGACAGCAGTATTTCAACGGTAAAACAATGGACCGTATGAATTCTAATATGTTAAACGAAAGAGAAAACTTCTATCATAAACCACTTGCAAACCTTAACTGGTATAGCCAATGGAGCGATAAAGTTTCTCAATTTACTACCTTATACTACTCTGGTGGTTTAGGTGGTGGTACTGGTAC
>CAYPOW010000509.1:0-1545 GCA_964412145.1 uncultured Draconibacterium sp. | reverse complement strand
TTTTATCTGCAATACCAGCATAGGCATTATCAGCCATATCTTTAAAAGCAGTAGCAGGAATCTGAATATAATAGCTTGTTCCTGAAGCTAAATCGCTAGGTGGGTCAATGGTAACCACAGCACCGCTAATACTCACAGCAGCTGTTGTTACATCAATTGTTTGAATGGTGACATCAGAAGCATCTTTAATAAGAATATCACCTATACCTATCTGCACATCTTCATTGAAAGTAATTACAAAATCGCTCGAGAGAGCTACATCAGTTGCATCATCTACAGGAGAAAAAGTGCTTACGGTTGGTGGATTAACATCTGGTGCTGCAAAAGAAGCAACAAATGTTGGTAATCCGTACGAACTTGTATTTACGCCTAAATCTTGAGTGCCTACTGTATAATTACATCCAAAGCCAACTACTTCAGGGTTATTAATAACGTTTAGAGCACTTTCCCCATAATCAGCACCATAAATTTTTCCGTTTGGTGCAATTTGGAGAGCGGATGAGGAAGTGGAAGAAATATTTGTTTGAGCATTTCCATTGGTTAAATCAAACTGATATAATGAGTTATTATAGAGAGCCATATAAAGGATATTACCGCTTGCTGAAAATTCAATTCCGTATGGATCAGTGTAATCAAAAGCAACTAAATTTGATAAAACACCTGTTGCAGCATTAAAATCAAATAATTGTAATTTATTGCCAATATAATAGGTACAAGCTAACTTTGTTCCCTGTGGATTTGGCTTGATATAACCAATATCTGAACCAGTAGCTGAACTAGCATCAAAGCCTATGGTTGAAATTACAGGTGTTGAATTAATTCCGGTCGTTTCAATTTTATAGGCATAAAATGAATCGTTTTTCTGGCAGATATACCACCAAAAATTACCGCTTGTAGATTTTATAATATTCTGACCTTCGGTAGTTCCGTCAAGTAAAAGGATATTTTTTGTTGCTGTAATATCGCCAAGTCCACCGTTAAGAGTCATATCTACAATGCTATATGTAACCTTGCTAGAAGGGCGAGCAGCGGTTGCGAAAATATAAAATAGATTATCATTTCCTAAATCGGGGACAATAATGCCAGACTGTGTAGAAGAAGGATCTCCAAGCAAGCCTGTTCCGTTGGGCATTTGTACATGTGTTTTTGTCCATACACTCATGCCATCGGTATAAAAAAGTAAATTACCATTTTCATCGGAATATACGGCACAACCTTCATTTGTATTTAATTGCCCATCAAGTAATACTGTTGGAGGATCCGTTTTAAAATCTAAACCAGCATTAGTACCGAAATACCAAATACTAGAGTGAGAGCCCGGAACACCAACTGAAGATCTTTTTTCGGAACTCAAGGTTGTTTTGCGCGAAACCTTAGTGTGGGCGATTTTCACAGTTATTTCTTGATCAATCAATCC
Organism: uncultured Draconibacterium sp.; assembly: GCA_964412145.1. Taxonomy (GTDB): domain Bacteria; phylum Bacteroidota; class Bacteroidia; order Bacteroidales; family UBA12170; genus UBA12170. Next base: position 128 of record CAYPOW010000509.1, on the reverse strand, counting down.
GGGTACATATACTAATACATCTTTGTTACTTTTGGTTAATGGTGTAATTAATTTAGATTGTCCATATAGAAAAAGATTATATCCTATCAGAATGGCCAATACCAAAAAAAGTTTTAATTTTCTCATAA
>CAYPOW010000508.1:0-1558 GCA_964412145.1 uncultured Draconibacterium sp. | reverse complement strand
AATGATTTTGCTGTTGACCTAAAGCTACCCCGCTTCGGCGGGGTTTAGTTCAACAACGTATATAGCGCATTAAAATGAAGAAATTTGTAACAATAATAATCCTGATCTTAACATTCTGTGAATTAAAAGCACAGCAGATAGATACATTTTATTTACATTATCCAATTTCTTATAAGGACACGATAATCTATAAACGGATTATTGAATTTGATGTTAGGGATTCTTTATATCATGTTCGGGATTACTTTCCAAATGATTCTATTCAGTTGGAAGGAACTTACAGTTCTTTTGATAAGACTATCAAAGAAAGTAGTCTTTGGTGTAATTATAAGACAAATACCAAAGATGGAGAATTCAAAAAATGGTACAAAAACGGACAACTTGAGAGAATCGCTCATTATTCGAATGGATTACGACATGGGCTTCATGAATATTGGTATTCAAATGGACAAAGAGAGTCAATTCATAATTATTCAAATGGACAAAAACACGGAGAATGTACGTGGTGGAACGAGGATGGTTCATTACAAAATAAATTGGTTTTCGAGAGAGGTCTAAATCAAAATCCAAAAGATACAAATTACCATTACATATCATATACTCCTAAAGAATATGAATACGACACCTCAAAAAAATGGCCATTGATTATTTATTTGCATGGAGGTTCGTCTAGAGGAACAGATACAATTAAACTTTATACATATGGTATACCTGATCAAATTTGGAGAGGACGCGAATTTCCTTTTGTCATTGTTGCACCACAATGTCCTATTAACCAACGATGGTCTACCGACAATTGGTTTGAAAATTTCTATGAAGAAATAACAACAAAATATAGAGTGGATACTAATAGGATTTACTTGACTGGATTAAGTTTAGGAGCTTCAGGAACATGGTTTCTGGCGATAAAATATCCAGAAAAATTTGCAGCTATTGCTCCAATGAGTGGATTTACACGACATATTGAATACATTAAAAAAAATACTGATAAATTAATTGATATTCCTATTTGGGCTTATCATGGGAAATTAGACAAAGTAGTAGAATTTGAGGATACAGAATGGATGATTAAAAGGTTAAAAGGGAAAAATAAGAACTTAAAATTCACAATTGTACCTGATGGAGGACATGGGATTCATTGGTTTGAGTATCCAAAACAAGAATTATATGATTGGTTTTTAAAATATGATAAGAGAGACAAAAAACAATAATTAACGGGCTATAACAATGAACTGTGCTAAAATCCAAATCTTTTTTACCCAACGTTTACATAAACACTTTTAAAATTTTCATCATATAATAATCCCGATTTAGCTATGGCCAATGATTGCTTGAGTAGCTTATTGACTACGGCAATCAGGGCCAGTTTCTTAGACTTACCTTTTGCAATAATTCGTTGGTATATATCCCTGCATGATTTATTATGCTCACATAACTCTATTCCTACAAAAAGGCTGCACCGCATTGTGTTTCCATCCTGAAAGAAATTTCTGCCTCATGAGTTATTTTGAAAACAAACTACAAAATCGCTGATCCACGGAGGAAAGTTGCCATAAAA
>CAYPOW010000507.1:0-1598 GCA_964412145.1 uncultured Draconibacterium sp. | reverse complement strand
TCAATAATTCAAATAACGATCATATACCTTATGTTCTTTCAGCATGGCATTGCTTTCAATATGTTAGTGCTTCTGATTTAAATCAGTTAGTTGTTTATTTCAATTACGAATCTGCTGGTTGTGATAATCCAACTGTTGAGCCTGACAAAACCAAAACAATGGTCGGTGCAACTAAAGTGGCAACCAGTTACTATTCAAGTAAAATGGGCTCTGATTTTTATCTCGTGCTATTGAATCAAAATATTCCTGATGAATACAATCCTTATTTTATGGGCTGGGACAGAACTGGAAATGGAAGCAATAGCGGCGTTGCAATTCATCATCCAGCAGGAGATATTAAGAAAATTTCCACTTATACTTCAGATTTAAATACATCAACCTATTCTTATAATGGAGCTGCTGTCAATGGATCCTGGGAGGTAGCCTGGAGTCCAACCACAAATGGTCACGGAGTTACTGAAGGAGGCTCATCAGGTTGCCCGATTTATTCTCAGGATGGTTTTTTAATTGGCACATTAACAGGAGGAGGAGCCTCTTGTACAAAACCTTATGATGAAGATTATTTTGGTAAATTTAATTTTCACTGGGACATGAATGGCACGACTCCTGAAACTCAATTAAAGACCTGGTTAGATCCAATTAATACTGGAACAAGCATATTGTCAGGGTTTCCAGTGGGAATTGAAGAAAATTTAAGTGGCGACAATTCCTTTTTTACTTTATTCCCCAACCCTTCTGATGGGCAAATTAGAATACGTATGAATTTCCCTGCCAGTGATAAAATTTATAACATTCACATTTATAATATGTTAGGGCAATCTGTATATCAGCAACAATTAATCATCACATATCAAAAGGAGATAAATTTACAATATCTCCAAAAAGGAGTTTATTTTATTGAAATTGAAAACGAAGAGCAGCGGAAAGTGCAAAAAATAAGTATTCAGTAATATTCTTTTATCTCCAAAATATTGAATTTATTGTTTGTATTTCGAGAGAATACTAAAAAGATATTTTAATACGTTTCTACTTCAACAGAACTTATTAGTTTTGTCGAAATGAAATTTTATGAACTTGACATACTCCATTTTCTTCAAGAATATTAAACAAATTGATGTTTTCTTATTCAGTCTACTATTCAGCTTCTTAAGCATTCATGTCGAGGCTCAAATCAGTCAGGGTGGTGAACCTGAATCATTTCGCTTTAAACAAATTGATGAACAAGCAATTGTTTATTCACCTTCAATATCATTTTCTCTTACAAAAAGCGAAGCTGTAAGCAAGCAATGTACAGCTTACGAATTTGGAAAAATATTGCCTCTTAATCAAAGATTTGGCGATTCAAATTTTGGTAAGGAAACTATTGATTCTGAAGGAAACAGAATTTGGAAAGCAAGTATAACATCGGAAAACGCATTGGCTTTAGGTCTATATTTCTCAAATTTTTATCTTCCCAAAGGAGCCAAATTATTTGTCTATTCACCTGATAAAAAACAAGTTATTGGCGCTTTTACGGAGCTTAACAATTCTGAAAGTTATTTATTTGCCACGGAACTAATTTTTGGAGATAAATTAATAATTGAGTATGATGAACCCGC
>CAYPOW010000506.1:0-1628 GCA_964412145.1 uncultured Draconibacterium sp. | reverse complement strand
GTGTGCGTTTTGGTATTAGAAAAGCATTTGGCATTGTGTTTGAAATGAGTGCAACAACAAAGGGACTGTCTTCCTCTCAAGTTGCCAAACGATATGAAATAAGCAGAACCACAGCATGGACTTTTATGCATAAAGTGAGAACTGCAATGAAAAGCAGTAAAGGGCAACCACTTAATGGAGATGTCCAAGTTGATGAATTTGTGTTTGGCGGAAAAGAAAGCCTAAAGCAAGGTAGGAGTACAGACAGTAAGAAGAAAAAGATTATAGGGGCAGTGGAACTTTCAGCAGATGGTAAAGTAAAGCGAGCATATTTTAATAAAATTAGTGATTACTCATCAAAGTCGTTAAACATCATGTTTGACAATCATATATCTGAAGATGCACACATTCTGACAGACAAATGGACAGGGTATGTCCCAATCGCAAAGCGATACAACATAGAACAAAAATACTCTGACAAAGGTGGTAGTATGAAACAGATGCATACAATTATACACCAATTAAAATCATGGTTGAGAAGCACTTATTCATGGGTTCATGAGGAGCATATCGAAAAATATTTAGATGAATTCAGTTTTCGTATAAACCGCTCAATATACAAGCAAACGATCTTTCACAACCTGATTTACAGGATGGTAAATGCTCAACCAATTACATATCAAATGATTAAAATAAGCACCTAATTGAACACCTCAAAAATTTTATTTAAGTGAGTAAAATATGCCCAGTACATTTTCATAACCATACGTTTACGGTACCACTTGGCAAGCTGCACGGAAATGAAAAGCATAGAAACCAATAATACGGCAAGCCATATTATTTTACCAGTATCGGGGTTACTTAAATACAGACACGAAAATAAGTGCAAAATGAATAATGCAGCCATAAACGTCAATAATAAAATACACGCTAAAGCAGTTTGCCTGAAGAAAAAGTAAAAACTTTGAACAGTTTTTGAAGGCTCAATCTTAGAGTGGTACTCTAACTCGTAATACATACGGTCGTAATACTCGTCCTGTAAATCATTTCTTTCTTTCTTTGACTTTTCATCTAATTTATCGAAATCGTTCTTTTCGAAGAAAACATCCTTTTGATACCATTCATTTGCTTTTTGATTTAATGTTTGGTTCATAATTTTGTGCAGAGATGTCATTTGCAAATAGAGTCCGGCGACCGGTTTGTACATTCCAAAAACACGATTAAACCATTTTAATTTGTTAGCTAGGTAAAAATTAGAAGCAAAAAGTACAGCCCCAACGATAATAGCAAAACATAGAGCAATGGAGAGGCTAATTCCCCAATTAAGTGTTTCGAAAAGTGCAGGATAAATACCATAAAACTCGTTTAAGGTATTACAAAAGAAAATGAATATTACTCCTGGGAGAAATAGACCCAGAAGATCGTATAGCGAAAATTTGTCCATTGTTTATAGTATTTTATGCTATTCAAAGTTAAGGTGTTTTTTTTACAAATGGACAAGGAAGGATTAGCTGGGGGATTGATTCCTAATTTATTAGGATGCTCCTCGCCGAACAAACAGTTGGCTAATTAACTCTTTCTTTGGAATCGATACATTTACTTCTACTGATAGTTATCGGGGATATCGGGATCATTCGGCATAACGGAAT
>CAYPOW010000505.1:0-1633 GCA_964412145.1 uncultured Draconibacterium sp. | reverse complement strand
ATTATCAAGATCATTGGAAATAGCTTCCAACAAAAACTACCCGACGCCACAAGCAGGATCACATATCTCCATGCCATCCTTGATTTCCACCATGCGTTCAATTTGTTCAACTACTTTTAATGGGGTAAAAAATTGCCCCATTTTCTTTTTATCCTTCTCATTCTTCAAGAAGCACTCAAAGAGCTTGGATTTAAATTCTTTATTGATGTTGATGAATTTCCCGTTTTTGTCTTCGTACCGTTTAAATTCTTCAATGATATTTCTAAATATTCTTTCATCGCCATTTTCTACGTAATCGCCATTCTTATCTTTTACAACGTGAAATATATCACCATTGACAACAGTTGTACCATCATCACCTTCGGGGAAAAGGCTTTTGATCCTTTCCCTGGGACCTGTTGTGCCAAGGTAGAAAGCAAGAATTTCTGAGTCTGTGTTTCCCTCGCTCTCATACATATTATAGAAACTTTCAAAAGAGTAATTTCCAGATAATACTTTAAGGTCACTAAGATACTTGAAAATAAATAGCTCTACAAAAGTATAAAGGCATGTTTCAGGTGATGAATTCTTTGCAATCCAAATCTTTTGATGAACCGCATTTGCCAAATCAGTCGGGTCCAAGTAATTTACATACTGAATCTGGTCGCAGCTATCAGAAATAGACGTAACAATCCTTTTGATTAAATTTTCAAGTGGCTTCTTATTCTCGGTAGGCTTAAAAACAACCTGTAATTCGCTGCCATCCTCGTCTAAAATGCGATTTTTCGTTTTTACATTAATCCAATAAGACTTTACTGTGTCAGTCACAATATAGGTTGTTGCCTTGACAGATTCAGCAACATCGAATTCTTGGTCTATTGCAGACTGAACAGCATTGTCGTCATCTAGCTCGCCAATGTCCTTATTCTCGATGTAAACAACGACAGTTTTTTTATCATCGGTAATAATAGCATCGGGTTTCTTTCTCAGATATTTCTTCGTCTTGCTTGATATTAAATTATTACCCTGCAACTGTTTGATCGTCGTTTCACCCAGAGAATAATAGTTTAAGGCTCCGATCTTATCTGGGTGATTGATATAATCATTCTTATTTATTTGTTCAGCCATTTTATCTACACCCCCCCTATTCTAAGAATAAGTTTATTTCATTGTGATGGTCAAAACTTCACATGACAGCATTTTGGGTCATTCCACTTTATCTTTTAGCACTTCGTAAGATGTTTTGCCAAATTTTAAAAGCTATCCCATTGCTCAATATTATTGGGGAGATCAACATCGTCATTATAATATAAGAAGACTTCGAAGTTTGTTTGTAAAATGGGCTGATAAAATCTAGGAGACTGCCGAACTTAAAGAGAGGGCATGTCCCATCTAATTGATATCATGAGGGATTATTTTGGGGCCGAATGATACATTAGCTTATAGAATCAGATACTTATTAAGAAAGTCCAACAGATTCCTAGGCTCAAAATGTTGTGCATTTCAAACCGTATTCAATGTGCCCGCTCGAATAAGCAAGATGTGGACTTGCATTTGAACTGAATGAGTGTGGTTCATGAAAATATGGCATGAGCAGACATTGTCTCCACCTTGTGTTCTAAAAGGAAGTCAGAAGTTGTAAGCTACCCTGGGA
>CAYPOW010000504.1:0-1634 GCA_964412145.1 uncultured Draconibacterium sp. | reverse complement strand
AGGAATATTACAGCTGCAACCCGTAATAATATCTTATTAAACCGGTTCCTTTTTTGTAATCCGGATTCTTCCTTTTCTCTGTAAATATTAATCCGGTGATTGAGCCGATCAAGAGTTGAATTCAAATCTACTGTGTTACTGATATCCTCTTCTTTTTCATTTTTCTTATACCATAGCTTAGTTAATCCCTTATATAATTTTATACGGTAATCTGGTTCTTTAAACCACCGGATCACTGCTAAGGCTTCTTCATGTGTACAGTCTCCCTCTGCAAATTTTTTAACTATATTCTCGTTTCCTTCGCTGTTCCTCATTCTTTCTTTTTAAAAACATTCTTTAGTTTAAACTATATTAATTATAAAGTTTTAAGTTGTTCAAATCAGCATGAAAGTGGCAATTTTGCCTCTTTCACACTGAATTGAGCTATGTATCAAAAAGATACACATAATAAAAAACCCTAAAATTAACCTAAACTAATTGTAATACGTACAACTCACTGTTATCCCCCAAAAGTTTTTTAATTGCAGGATAAGGGTAAAGGAAAGATAAAAGTAAAAAGATAAAAGCGAAGAAGATGAATAAGATTTTTAAATTGAATAAAAATCAGAAGAGTGAATAAAGGATAAAATGAGCTTTAAACTACCAAAAAAAGTTGTGAGTGACCGGGTAAAGTAATTTTTAGGAACAAGTAAAAGGGGCATCTACTTAAATAAATAAATATAAGAACAAAATAATTGCTAACATTTTGTTTCCCAATTGTTTACGGATATACCTCAAAGCCAGATTTATTTGATTCTCTACTGTTTTTGATTTGATGTGTAGCCTGTTGGCAATTTCCTTATAACTTAATCCCTCTTCCCTGCTCAATCGATAAATTTTCTTCCTTCGTTCAGGTAGTTCATTTACAGCTTTTTTAACCTGATTTTTTAATTCCTTGTATTCCAGATTATTCTCAGGATTCAGGTAATTTTGTTGAGCCTGCTTAATAATGAATTGTTCATATTTCTGATCTTTCACCCGTTGCCTGAACTGATCAACAATAAGATTGTAAGAAATAGAAAACAAAAAAGACTGGAAAGATTTCTTTTCATTGAGTTCATCGCGTTTTTTCCATATCCTGAAAAAAACCTCCTGTACTATTCCCTCTGCATCTTCATGGTTTTTAAGCAAAGATTTACTAAACCGATATAATCGTTGGCTATACCGGTCAAATAACTGATCAAAAGCATGCGTTTGACCATTCTTGATCTGATCTGTTAATTGCCTGTCACTTTGCTGTATTTGGGAAGCCATGGAATATATTTTATCTGTCAAATGTAAAGATTTTTTTTAAAAAGAAAATGGAATTGAAGAAGAACGGGAGACTGGAAGACTGGAATATGTGGAATAATGTAAGGATGGAGTATGGATTTTTACTCAATTATAAGGGCTACTGCTTATGTGGTCTGGCCAACGCACCTTTTGTGCTTAAAAACCTCAAATAATAGATTTACCTTTTCCTTTAATATGAGACCAGGTTTATTCCCGGAAAATTGGCAGGTTTAATGTTAGAAGTATGTGGTTAGGGTGTACTTATGATGAAGGATTAATCATCTTCTTCTTCCCCATCACCTGCATAGGCTTTCGGGTAACTT
>CAYPOW010000503.1:0-1658 GCA_964412145.1 uncultured Draconibacterium sp. | reverse complement strand
CGCTAATACGGATCGTTCTTGTTGGCTTGATGGGTGCAATTTTTCTATATATAGCAGCTAGTGTAGCTCCTGGAACTGCTACGCAAGTCCCCTTTGATATCTATATAAGAGTGGTTTTGGTTTTTATAATTCTTACAGAATGTAATATTTTTTTCGATAATTTTTCTGAACGCTTTTTGCCTATTCCGGATCAGATTAAAACACGTGTATTTTTTCATTTAGTTATTAGTGCCATTATCGGCTTCCTGGCTATTAAATATTTTGAACAACTAACCTTGATAGAAGATATCCTTCAGCAAAAAATTGCCTGGATTATGTTGGCTTTGGGCTTCTTATTTGTTTTTATACTTATTATGTTTTCGATAGGTTTACGAATTACCGAGAAATGGATCTATTCACTCAAAGAGATCGAATTGCTGAAACAAGCCAAGCTAAAAAGCGATTATAATTCATTGCAAGAGCAGTTAAACCCACATTTTTTGTTCAATAATTTAAGCGTGTTGAAGTCGATGATTATTTACGATCCAAAGGCGGCCGTCAATTTCACACAAAATTTCACAGATGTCTATCGTTATGTACTACAAAGCAGTGATAAAACAACGGTTAAACTAAAAGAGGAAATCGAGTTTATACATTCCTATCTTGGAGTCCATCAAGAACGTTTAGGGACGGCTTTGGAAGTAAAGGTTGAAATCTCCAACGAAATGATGGAAAAAGAATTGCCTACATTGGCCTTGCAATTATTAGTCGAAAACGCATTGAAGCATAATGTAGCCAGTAAAAAGCATCCCCTTTTGTTGTCGATATCAGCAAAAGATAATTTGGTGAAAGTAAGCAATAGCGTTCATTTAAAAGACACTGCTTTTTCTACGCAAAAAGGCTTAGAGAATCTAATATTGCGTTATGAAATACTAAGCGAACAGAAAGTAATAATCACGAATGAGGACGGTGTTTTTTGTGTAAGCCTGCCCTTGTTATAAATAACTTCCTATGAAAGTTTTAATAATTGAAGACGAAATACATAATCAGCGTTTGCTGGAAGGAATGATTCGTGAATTACGTCCAAAGTGGGAAATTGTTGAAGTGTTGGAAAGCGTTGGCGACAGTATTGAATGGTTAAGTAAAAATACACCCGATCTAATTTTTGCTGATATCCAATTGGTAGATGGAATTTGTTTTTCGATATTTGAACAAGTACAAGTAGATAGCCCTATTATTTTTACCACGGCTTATGATAATTATGCAATTCAAGCATTTAAGGTAAATAGCATCGATTATTTATTGAAACCGATAAAAGAAGATGAGCTGAAGAGAGCGATTAGAAAACTGGAACAGCAAAAAAAGCCATCGCCTGAGGCCCAATTTTATAGCGAAATGTTGGAGGCCATAAAACATGGCGAAAAAAAATACCGCAGTCGCTTTTTATGTCAGGGAGCGACCTCCTACACCAAAATAAATGTCAGTGAAATTGCTTATTTCTACAGCCTGAATAAAATAACTTTCGCGGTGAGTTATCAGCGAAAAGAATATATACTCGATTTTACTTTAGAAAATTTAGAGGAAGAGCTTAATCCTAATGATTTTTTTCGAGCGAGTCGTAATATGATTATTCATATCGACTCCGTTCTTAAGTTTGAAGATTATTTTGGCGGAAAGCT
>CAYPOW010000502.1:0-1683 GCA_964412145.1 uncultured Draconibacterium sp. | reverse complement strand
CCAATTGAAAGCACACCAAAAGAAGAAAGTTTTTGGATAACATTTTCGTTTTCATCTAAGTACATATTTGAGCTAGCGGCCAGAGGCGCCTTTTCCCGAAAATCCAAACTACCTGTTTCACCATCCGCTTTGCGATAAACAGCAAATCCACCACCGGCAATATTTCCTGCACGAGGATAAACCACAGCTAAAGCAAATTGAACTGCAACAGCCGCATCAAAAGCATTTCCGCCTTGTTTCAATATTTGAGCTCCAACTTCAGACGCTAATGGATGTGCAGAAGTGACCATTCCATTTCTTGCTTCAACGGCTTGTTTAGTATTGAATACATCAGTTTTATCGCCTTGTTTTGTAGTGCACGAAAAGATTATTAGAATTAATAATAAATAGCTTAATTTTTTCATTGATTCAGAATTGGTTTGTTTGAGTAATCATTTTAGACAAATTTAATTTATTTTGCACACCCGTATAATTTCAAACGTTAAAATTAATGAGATTAGATAAATCGGATTTCCTATCTTTGGCCACACATAAACTCTAAAAATTATGATTAAACCAAATTGTAAATTCGCAGGCATTGTCTTTGATTGTCTTATTTGCAACTAGCCTCTTTGCTCAAATTCAGAATCCACGTAATGTCGAATATATATTTAAAACCGATACTACTAAAAGCAATGTGGATCTTTCGGAAATAATCCTGGTTTTACCTCGTCGGACATTTCCAATAATCGACACTCCTGCGTTTGTAAACAAAGATGTTGGCTTAAAAATGTTTATCAAAACCGAGCCTGTTATTTCAGTAGAAATTGACGGAAAAGCAAAAGCATATACAATGAATATGTTTTCGTCTCACGAATTGAGCAATGATGTTTTGGTAGGAATTCCTATTCTTCCTTCTTATTGTCCACTGTGTAATTCGGCTGTAGTTTACGATAGAAGACACAACATAAATGGCCAGGAAAAAGTACTAACATTTGAGGTCTCGGGAATGCTAAGGCATAGCGGAATGGTCATTTTTGATACTGAAACTGAAAGCTGGTGGCAACAATCGATGGGAAAAGCAATCGTTGGTGATTTAGCCGGCGAGCAATTGAAAGTTATTCCGTCGTTAATTTTATCGGTTGAAGAATTTTTTGACAATTATCCCGACGGTCAAATCTTATCTAAAGAAACCGACCATACTAGGTCGATGGAGCGTTATGGAAAAAATGTATATCGCAAATACGACAGCATCGGAAACTTACCTTATGCCCGCTATTTTAAGGTGGACGAAATTGACAGTCGGTTACCCGCTATGGAACGTTTGATTGATATTCAGGATGGTGAGTTTTCAAAAATTTATTCTTTTACCATTTTAAAGGAAAAAGGAGTTCTTAACGATACCTTTAAATCAAAAAATATCGTCATCTTTTTTCAGGAAGGAGCACGCTCGCATCTGGATGAATATAATTTGGAAGAAGCTCGCGAAATTGGTACCGCAACTGTTTTTAATGCTAGCATTGATGGCCGTCTTTTGACTTTCAAGAAAAAAGAAGGTCGGTTTTTTGATACCCAAACCAAATCGGAATGGATGATAAGTGGGAAATGTATAGCTGGGCCATTAAAAGGAAAACAACTTTCTATAGAACCTCATAGCAACCATTTTGCTTTTTCCTGGTTAAAATTTCATCCGAATACAGAAAT
>CAYPOW010000501.1:0-1695 GCA_964412145.1 uncultured Draconibacterium sp. | reverse complement strand
AAAATTAGCTGAAATTAAGCATTAGATAAACTTTTGGTAAAAGAAAAAAGCATCCATCTATTTAATGGATGCTTTTTTTAGTTTCTATTAACCCTTCAAAGTATGCTTTCGTTGCTTTTTAAATCAAAGAGTTATCAAATTAATTATTGGTCATTGCCTGTCTTTGTGTAATTATAAATAAGCAATCCTTATTTTATTTTGACTAAAAATTTGCTAAATACATTTTTTCTTATTTACTTTGTAATTCAAAGTACTTTTAAATGAAAGAAAAATATATCGAAGACATTAAAGACATTAAAGAGATAATGAATCGCTCAACCCGATTCATTTCCCTTAGTGGCCTTTCTGGAGTTTCAACTGGAATTGTAGCATTAGCTGGAGCATATATCGCTTATCTGTCAATCTTTAAAGAACAAGACTATTTGGTCCTCAATGCAATAGAATTAAAAAGTGAAGATCTAAATCGTTTGTTATTAATTGCCTTAGGAACACTGATTTTGTCAGTTGGAAATGCAATTTATTTTACTCGTAGAAAAACGAAGAAGCAAAATCAAAGTGTTTGGGACACGCAAACAAAACGATTGCTTATCAATTTATCAATTCCATTAATTACTGGCGGTTTACTGAGTCTGATACTTTTACTGAAGGGTTTTGTAGGTATACTCCCACCGCTAACTTTAATTTTTTACGGACTGGCACTAGTGAATGGAAGCAAATACACTTTATTCGAAATAAGAAATTTAGGAATAATCGAAATTATTATTGGGCTAGTTGCTATTCAATTTACTGAATTTGGTCTACTATTTTGGGCGTTTGGCTTTGGAGTTACTCAGATAGTATATGGATTAATTGTCCAAAAGAAATACAAGTAGTGAAGGAAATTTTAAAAGATTTAGATAGAGCGTTTGAAAACAGAATTCGCTTAGGAATAATGTCAGCATTAGTAGTGAATGATTATATAGATTTTACATCACTTAAGGAGCTCTTGGATATTACAGATGGTAATCTTGCAAGTCATTTAAAATCATTAGAAAAATCTCAATACGTCGAGCATGTCAAAAAATTTATAAATAGAAAACCAAATACTAATTATTCTGCAACATCAAAAGGGAAAGATGCTTTTAAAAAGCATATAAAAGCAATTGAGCAACTACTTAATTAGGAATCAAATTAATACAAAATACTTAATTCAAATAATTAATCTTTAAATAAATGAAAAACAAAAGGCTAATCATCATTCTAATAGTAATAGCTTCTCTATTGCTAATTCCATTTATTGCTATGCAATTTACTGTTGAAGTGAATTGGACAATTTCAGATTTTGTAATGATGGGAATTTTATTGACTGGAACAGGCGTGTTATGTGAAATTATAATGAGACAAGTAAAAACAATCAAATACAGAATTATAATTTGTGCTATAATTTTGTTTTCCTTCTTTCTTGTTTGGGCAGAACTTGCGGTTGGTATTTTCGGGACCCCATTTGCTGGAAGTTAATAAAATAAAAAAAACGCAAACTATTTATAAATGCAATCACGGTTTGGTGTAAACTTGAAAAGTTTTGCTACAATTTAAGTGTTTTGCTAATCGAAAAAAGAAAGTGAATATTCCGATACTGATGGCTTCCTTTTATTTGTCGCCTGATTATTTATTCTTTCTTTTTTTTTATTTCATCTCGAATAAGAGATGCGCGCT
>CAYPOW010000500.1:0-1701 GCA_964412145.1 uncultured Draconibacterium sp. | reverse complement strand
GGAGTGTATTTGCTTATGGAAAAAATCAAACGCGATAAAAATCGTCTTGATCTTAGTAAGCTTCCTCCTGAGGATATTATAGGCGATGAGCTTACTGGTGGATATATCCTTAAAGTTGATAAAATAGATGATTTAGCTTCCAATGAATATTTTAAAACATACCCATCCATTGGTTATCACGATGCTAGAGACTATGCTTTTACGTATGTTTATCCTGATTTTGATGTTATTGCTGCTCAACAGAAAATTTATATCAATGATTTTTTAGTTGAATTGCAAAATACATTAAACGGAAATTCATTTCAAGATCCTGTAAATGGATATAGTAAGTATTTGGATATCAATTCTTTTATAGATTTTCAAATCATGAATGAACTTTCCAATAATGTTGACGGTTATAGATATAGCACCTATTTTTATAAGAAAAAAGATTCCGAAGGGGGTAAATTATTTGCAGGGCCTTTGTGGGATTTTAATCTGGGTTATGGCAATGTGGATTATGCTCCAATTAATTTGGCAACCGATCAATGGCTTTATTTAAATTATGGTCCACACGCAAGAAATACAATGCACTGGTGGGCTCGTTTAATGGAAGATCCGGCCTATAAACAAAGCTTGTATGAAAGATGGACTGAACTAAGAGCCAGTTCTTTTAGTACCGAATCCATTCTGACAAACTTATCTGATATGGTTCAGTATTTGGGTGATGCTATAGATCGTAATTTTGATAAATGGCCCATTATTGGTCAATATGTTTGGCCAAATGAAAATTGGGAATTTAATACGAGTTATCAGCAAGAATTGGATTATATGGAAGACTGGTTAGTTGATCGATTGAATTGGATGGACGCTAATATTACATCGATAACTGGTTTTTATAGTGCTGAAAATCAGACTGATAATATTTCGATATTTCCGAATCCTGTTAGTACACAACTAAATATTCAGCTTGCTCTTGAGCAAATAAATACAATTGAAATTGAAATAGTCGATTTGCTTGGAAAACTTGTTTTTCATTCGGATTATTCGCCTGATTTTGTTGGAAATAATTCCATTAACATGCCTATTCCTCAAATTGATAATGGTTATTATATTCTGTTAATAAAGCAAAACGAAAGTTTAATTGCGACACAAAAACTGATTATTCAGAATTAAGTCAAAAAATTATACTATTCTGTTTTTATAAAACATTAACTTTTACAGATATAAATATCGGTCGCATATAATTAATTTTTATATTTGAAATTGCTTTAGCATCAATTCTTTGCTTGTTAAAGGACAGCAAAAAAATATTTTATTTCACATTTAACAATTAAAAAGCACGCAAATGAACATTACAATGAACAAATTTTTCTTGCTGATTTTTCTATTGGCAATAGGGGAAGTATTTTCTCAGTCTGATTATAGAAGTGGCTATATTGTTAAAAACAATAACGATACACTTCAAGGCTATCTAAAGTACAGGGCTGATAAAGCAAATTCAAAAAAATGTATTTTTAAAGAAGACTTGGAGGCTGAAAAAAAAGCATTCCTGCCTGATGAAATACAGGCTTTTAGATTCACCGATAGTAATTATTTTGTATCAAAAAATGTAAACACTATGCAGGGCGAAGAAACTTTATTTCTTGAATACCTTATAGACGGAATAGTTGACATTTATTTTTATCGTGATGAAATTAAAGGTCATTAGTTGATGGATAT
>CAYPOW010000499.1:0-1701 GCA_964412145.1 uncultured Draconibacterium sp. | reverse complement strand
TAAATTTGTCCTGAGTATTTTATAATAATAGTAGTACTTTTTATTAGGAGAAACATCAAAGTCAGTATAAAGTGTATCGGCTATCAATTCGTTATTAATCATCACGGGTTGAGTCAGTACGGAATCGTTGAGAGGTTCCATACGGTACATATTATAGCCCAAACCATCTTCCAGATTATTATTATTCCATTCTAAATTTACTTTACCTAGTCCTGGGATTGCGGTAAATTCGAGTGATGCGGAACTGGAAGCACTAATCAAAAAATTAAAACGCATATCTTCTATAGGAATTTCATTGTCCCATCCATTTGCCTCTTTTGCAGATGTTACGCGAACTCGATTGATACCATCGCCAGTAGTTAATTTAATAGTTTTATAAACAGTATAAATCCTTCCATCTTCTGACCAGTAACCCTCTTCATTCACAGCTTGTTGGCTATAAGGATACCTGACGCCAAAACTAACATTTGGAGTGACCGATTTATCCATTGGCCGATTGAAATAGACATCAAAACGCTGTTTACCTACTCCCACAGGTTCTATATCTTCATCATACGGATTCTTTCCATTTATTAGAACTTTCCATACAATACCATGGGCCTGTTCAACTGGAGCTCTTAATATATTTGCGAACCTAAGTAGGGCACAGGAAGAACAACCTGAGGAAAAATCTATATATGATCCAGCGAAATTAGAGGTATTAATAGTTCCATAATAGTTGTTCGGTAATTCATCATAATCAGCTCCTGAAGCTTTCCAGAGATATACAATATTTGGGGTTTTCACCTCCTGGTTCGAAAAATAAACATTGTTTTCGCTGCCTATTTGGTTTAAGTATACCATCGGATTGGCAAGGAATTGATAACCAAGCCAGTCGTACACATTTCTTATTTTAACAATATTATTAAACGAGCCGGAAGCTGAAACACTAGACGATGCTCCTTGTAATATATTATTAATAAAATTGCATCGAAAAGCAGCCCCAGAAACTATCCTGTAATTTTTCGGGTTGATAAACAAACAATCATATGCGCTACCAACAACCAAATAATCACCTGCATATTCGATACGGTTGTCATTTATTATACAATTTGAAATACTATCTGCATAAATAACTGATTGAAAATATGAAAAATTAATGTAAGATAAATTTTGCCTTACACCTGTCCAGAGTCCCGGCCCTTCAATATAGATTAAACTATCTTTTGTTCCATTACAAACTAATTCTCCTCTAATATCAATGTTATTGTATATTTTGAGATGAACACCGGGTTTAATAATTAATTTACCCAAGGAACCAACCCTGAATGCATCCTTAACTATCCAATAACGATCAGGAGTTAATATGAAAGTAGAATCCATTACTCCTGCTAATTCTTGTCCATTTTCTATCAATAATTCAATCGCAAGTCTTGTAGTATCAACATTTGGCGCCCAAGACAAAAGATTAAGTTTTAAAGTACGATCATTTGCAACAGATGGTGAAATTTTTATTCTAAGTGGATTAGTGCATTTACGCTTAGCATAAGAGGAAATGCTTCCCACAAAAGATTCAGAAATAAGGAAAGAAAGCGCAGTTTGATCTTCAAACTCGGGAAATTCAATACCAACATAACAACTATCAGAAAATTCTCCAAAATCTTGAATTAAAGGATAAATATCAATTGTCTCACCAGCATCTATTCTATCATCAGAATCAGA
>CAYPOW010000498.1:0-1702 GCA_964412145.1 uncultured Draconibacterium sp. | reverse complement strand
CCCGCTAAAAGCGAGTGCAAAAATAGAAACTAATTCCATAGAAAAAAGCTTATGCCTAATGTTTTTTGATAAAAATTTTTATCAATAATATAAGTCTATAAATATCAATATATAAACGAAAATTTTACCTTTCAAAAATTGAATTTATACTGATTAAAAAAGCCCCCTGAATGAATTTGTTTCACACAGGAGGCTATTTAATATGTAGCTTAAATTATAAAATTTTAATAAAACTCCAATTGGCTTGTAAATGTACTATCAATTTTTGCGCTCATATCGGACATACCGTATTCTTTTGTCGATTGCCCTAAGCGCTGCAATACGCCTAATGCCGTCTGTTGATCCCTTTTTAATAATTCTTTAAAAACTGGACGCTGTGAATTGATATAATCTAAATCAGAGCTGTAGTATTTGTATAAAGCGTCGACTAGAACTTTTGCCTTGTCTAATTCGCCAGCTCGCAAATAGCTTTCAGCAAAGGGCAGCATATACATATCCCAATGAATTTTATGATTTGGGAAATACTTTACATAGGTATCTAGTGCTAGCACTGCCTTATTCGTATACTCTTTAATTAGAATATTATTAGCCGTTGCATCTTCTAAAGCAAGCAAATCTGCTCTATCTAATAATGCTTCGGCAACTCTTAGAAGATTATTCTTAGGAATTCCTGCATTGCGATAGCTTTCACGGTCAACAGTTACTCCCTCTTTTTCGAGATTACCATATTTTGCTTTGTTTACCAATAGATCGAACGATTTTTCAGGGTTTAAGCCGCCCATATTTTTCATATAAGCTTCTGCTTTATAGGGTCTCAAACGATATACAAATCCTTCTAAATGCATATACTCATCCAAACTAAGTATTTTATTTACGCTTGAAGGATTCGCAAAATAAATAGGTCGATCCCAATTATTAGACGATAAAAAATCAAGAAGCATTAAATCGTTTTTCTGCAAATAGTTACCACTTATGCGCCAGCTTAAACTATCGGGTACTTCACTGATTTTATCCTCAGGCACAGTTCCAGTGCTTAATAATTTAGCTTTATCAAGCGAAATCTTAACATTATGCGTTGGCATATAGTTTTGATCATTACCGCTTACAGTTTGTAATTTTGCAGATGGGTGATCGCTTTTAATAAAAGCAATTACATCTTTCAATTCGTGAGTTCCGGCTACACGATCATAAATAGGAACTAAATCGTTTACTCCAGTGTTATATTTTGCTGGAGGAATACTCAAAGGAACTTTTTCCGAATTGTAAATTTTTCTGGCTAGCTGATGAACGTACCACGAACCTGATGAAAGCATATAGTTTACAACTCTAATATCTTTCCTTACACCTTCAACTTCCTGCAAATACCATAGAGGGAAGGTGTCGTTATCGCCATTGACAAATAATACTGCATTCGGTTCACAGGATGTTAAATAGTTGTATGCAAAATCATGAGCTGTAGTTTTACCTGAACGGTTATGGTCGTCCCAGCCTTCACTAGCCATAATTCCTGGCACTAAAATTAATGTAGTAATGCCAACAATTACAGTTGAAAGTTTCAATCCCAATTTTTTATTTAATAAATTAATTAGTGGTAGTAGACCCAATCCAATCCATATTGCAAATGCATAAAAGGAACCAGCATAGGCATAATCGCGTTCGCGTGGTTGATATGGCGTAAAGTTAAGGTAGACAATGATGGCAA
>CAYPOW010000497.1:0-1729 GCA_964412145.1 uncultured Draconibacterium sp. | reverse complement strand
ATTATGTTTGAATTGGTCATTGAATTAGCCAGTGAAATTTGTTTTTTAATCTGTATATCAAGCCTGGCAATATTTTCTGGCGCAAAAAGCGAAGGAATAAACTGATTGATAAAATGACCTTTATCTTGTTTGATAATTTCGATTGTTCGCACACGATTTTTCTTTCCTGCTTCATCATCAGCCGATGCGTGGGAATGGAACAGTCCAAACCCAAGTAACATTTCAGGATATTTTCGTGCAAAAGCGAGTGTAGTATATCCACCCATAGAATGGCCAATTAGAACACACTTACTTATTTTTTCCTGATAGAGAACGGCTTTAACCACATCGGCCATTAGAGCCATAGAATGCACTTCTTCAACCTGGTCGCTTTTACCATGACCTGGCAAATCAATGCTGATTATCTGATACTTAGAAGACAGTATACGCTGGTGTGCTTCCCACATCTCCAGCGATTCGAGGTATCCATGAAGAAGAACCAGGGTTCTTCCTGATCCATTTTTATGATAATGTATTTTCTTTCCGTTGAATTGAGTGAATTTTTTCATCTATTCTAATTTATTTTTAAAGGCAGAAGGAATACGTCATAATGGATTAATCTAAATTATTTCCATCGTGATTCATTCCGTTTATGATAGCAAAATTACATTTTTCTTGTTTATATATAATTGTTAAGCGAATGTTATTATGGATATTATTTTAAGATCAAATTCTTATTTTTGCGAAAAACAAGCCAATGAAAAAACAGTTTCTCTTTCTTTTATTTTTCGGATTATTATTTACAGCATCTGCTCAAGTAGATGATGAAAATGGGTTTTTAGTTAAAGTAGGAGATCAGGCACCTGATTTTTTTGCCAAATTAACAGATGGAAGAAGCTTTCAATTGAGTGATCACCGTGGCAAAGTTGTTATGATGCAATTTACTGCAAGTTGGTGTGGAGTTTGTCGGCGCGAAATGCCTTATATCGAAAAGGATATCTGGCAAAAACTAAAAAACAAGAATTTTGTTCTGGTAGGCGTTGATCGCGATGAGCCTCTTGACGTAGTGCTTTCTTATCAGAAGCAAATGGAAATTAGCTATCCTATGGCATTAGATCCACAGGCTGAAATTTTCGGACTTTATGCCGATTTACAGGCTGGTGTCACACGTAATATTATTATCGATGAAAAAGGTAAAATTATTTATCTTTCCCGTTTATTCGATCTGGATGAATTTAAAACAATGACTGAAGTCATTTTCAAAGCTGTATCAAAGCTTTAATTGGTTTTTAATAGCTATTTCAGTATTTGTCCAACAGATTCTCTTGGAAATGTATTTATCACTCTAATATATCGATCATGATATATTGAAATTATTATTGGGTTGCTATTAATGAATACTATTGCTTAAATTTGATTTATGATTATTAATAGCCCGTAGGGCTTCAATATCAATAGAAAATTTGATTTTAAAGTGAATTATTGTCCGTAGGACATAAACTTGGAAGGAGAAGCAAATGGCAAATACCTATACACAATTGTACATTCATTATGTTTTCACTGTTCAAAATCGTCTGTGTCTCATAAATAAATCATGGCAAATAAATTTGTATAAATATATGGCAGGAATAATAGAGCAACAAGGTCATAAATTATTTATAATCAATGGTATGCCCGACCATGCTCATATTCTGATAAGTATGAATCCCAAACAAGCTCCCTCTGATTTAATGTATCATTTAAAGCGAAG
>CAYPOW010000496.1:0-1735 GCA_964412145.1 uncultured Draconibacterium sp. | reverse complement strand
TTTATGGCAAATACATATACCCAATTGTACATTCACTACGTTTTTACTGTACAAAATCGCCTATGTCTCATAAATAAGTCTTGGCAAATATATTTGTATAAATATATATCAGGAATAGTAGAGCAACAAGGTCATAAATTATTTATAATCAATGGCATGCCAGACCACATTCATATCCTAATAAGTATGAGTCCTAAACAAGCGCCATCTGATCTCCTGTATCATTTAAAGCGAAGTTCTTCTATTTGGATAAATCAAAATAAATTTTCGTCTGGAAAGTTTTCCTGGCAAGAAGGATTTGGTGGCTTTTCCGTTGGCAAATCACAAGTAGCAGAAAAAATAAAATACATTGAAAATCAGCAGGAACATCATAAGAAAATTACATTTAGAGAAGAATATTTAAAATTTCTAAATGAAAACGAGATTGAATATGATGAAAGATATATTTTCAAATTCTTTGATTAGCATTAGATGAATTATTCTTTTATACGTTAATCCCCTGACGGGGAACAATTTATCCTTTAAAATTTATTCTATTGATATAAATGCCCTCTGGGCAATGGATTCTAATCTCTGACGAACTATTATCAGCGTCTCACCCATCTAAAGAATCAACTTGTTTATCATCAATTATTGAATAATTAATCACCCTAAAAGACAATAAAATAATTTTTTTATCTAACTGCTTAGTATTGTGAATTAATGGGGAGCTTATGAATAAAAACTTGTCTAGCACATCTCCAAGGCTCCAAAGGTTCAAGGAATGGCTATGCCAAATGCCTATGGCAGAGTCCTTCGGACTAATAACGAAAACGCCTCAAAACGACTTTCCGCCTTCAAGAAATAGCGTTAAGACCATAGCATAACTACAAATATTGGGTCATTTCGTGTTCAAACACCTAAAAACAGCCGCATAAAGTAATATGACAACAAAGGATTTTCTAATTCCAATTTTACGATTTTGATTTCAAATATATTTAAGTGCTGAAAGCACGCTATATAATAGCCTGGGGTGAAACCCCAGGTTCAACGATAGAACGAAAAAATGAGCCGCCCAGAGATTGTTAAGAGCGAAGCATTCAGTACAACGGCGCTAGACTAATCCAAGAAAGTGCTCAAAATAAAATAGGCCTACAATCTTAAATCAGTAAGACTTTAATTTTGTGAAGCAAAATTATTTAGTCGTCCCGGATATATATCGGGATGATCCTGAGCGATCCCGATAGCTATCGTGTCGAAGGATCTCATTACTCTAATATACAGCACATTGCATAACGATGTCATTGGTAGCGCGCAGCAGTCGAAAGAAGTGTTGGGTATAAAGCTGAAAATAAGGATACACAAAAACATTGCAAAATTAAAGTCATTGTTTTTCTACTTTGACTAAAAAATAAGCTTTTGGGAAGAAGCGGGCTGTAATAGTTTGGACTTGTCTTTTTCTTTCTTTGCTCTCCTGAGCGAAGTCGAAGGATGTGTCAAGACAAAAGAAAAACAATAATTATATGTTACGGAATCAAAATGAATATGCCGCCCCTGTAGGGCTTAAAATTTATTTTACCCTGTTACCGTGGGCGATGCCCACGGCTATGCTATTGCGCCCTGTCAGGGCTTTTGTAAACTTATTTCAGGTAAGATAAGCATTTTCAGCCACCCATGTAATCTTGAGGCCAATCACCTTAGAAAAACAGGCGCATAAAGTAATATGACAACAAAGGATTTTCGAATTCCAATTTAC
>CAYPOW010000495.1:0-1740 GCA_964412145.1 uncultured Draconibacterium sp. | reverse complement strand
GCCATTCTTTAACAGCATAGCAGCTTCCTTAATTAATTGTGCTCTATTCATTTCTTATTTTATTTATAAGTTCCTGTAATTGTTCTATTTTAATCCTGCAAATCATCGTCACACTCAAATGTTAATACTGTGTCGTATTCTCGTACGTCATCAGGATAATCCGGATCGTTGCATTTGCCTCTATCTAATAGCCAAACTTTTCTAGGGCGTTCTGGGCGTTCACCCTTCAGTAAATTCTGTATAGTCCTAATTTTATTTTTCTTTGATTCCATCTTTAAGTTTTTTTATAAGTTCATCCAACTGCTCGTCTGTCAACTTTTCCAAATCATTCAGCGGTTGTGGTAATACCATTTTCAGCATTTTATCTAAGAACATTAATTTTTCTTTTGGCTCCAATAAATCAAAATTTGTTTGAAGAGTTTCTAAATTAGTTTCAATAAATGCCTGGACTATTCCCCTAAGCTCTTCAGTTGATTTATTTGGCTTTCCTTTCGGCCTCCCTTTTAGATTGTTCGTATTTCCTTTATGTAATCCCATCTTTTTGTATTTTTTTGTTGTTTTATTTCTGTAAATAACTGATATACAACTATATAAATTCTTTTCTTTCTTTCTGTAGTCCCATCTTTATAAAAATTAATTCAAATTAATTATTAATATTTTCTTTAATTCCTGCAGCCGGTTTAAGTGAGGCAAAAAAGCACGTTTACCGTTATTCGCTTTAATCACTGAAAAATGACTATCAATAAATTTAGATACGTCTATTATTGTGCTACATTTATCCAACTTGATTTTTTCATTTGGCACCTGAATATTTTCAAAGAATGATTCCAGTACATTAATTTCCTGATTCCAGTTTTTAGGCTTTGGGTCTTCAGCAAGTGAAACATGTTGAGGCTGAATAAAATTTATTTGAGAATGTAATATTTGAGGCTTTTCAATAGTGGATTTTTTAAAGACAAAATCTCTATAATCGAATTTTATTAAATAATCGGCTAAATCCAAACCTTGTCTTCTTTCCTCTTCGCTTGCTTTGCGCTCCAATAGGTCGGACACATTAAATATTGCAATCTTTGAAAGCTCATTTGCTTTTTCGCTCCATTTCTCAAAGCCATTAAGATCAGGAAATAAAGTAACTATTCGACCATTCAGGACACTGCATTTTTTAGCGTTCAAATTGGTAAGGCTGCCAACTGCTAACCAAATGAATTGAGGTAAATACACGCTGGCAATTATGGCCGTTTTTTCGCTTTCCACTATCGCGATTGGCTTTGATTTATCATTTAGTAAATGTTCACCAAATAAACATTGTTCAAGCTCAAAATCAGGCCGTTTAAGTAATGAATGCGCCCATGTAATGTGATTGAATGGCTCCTTAATTCTTTTGCCTGTGGAGGAGCTATAAAGCATAATTTTACCAGTTCTTATTTTTCCTTTAGTATCAATTTGCCAAAATACTGTTGATCCGGACCAATGCTTTGAAGTAGCTATAAAATATCGACTAATTAATTCACTGGTTACCTCTTCGCTAAATAGATCAATAAGAAATTGTACAAAATGATTCGATTCATATTCTTGTAGACTTGCTTTAAATATCTCAATCGGAATAAATGAAACTGGCTTATGTTGAGATTTTATTTTTTTGCGACTTATAAATGTTCTAGGAGTATCAATTTTATTATCCTGAAAATATTGTTTCGGTGTGTAGTGATAGCCACAATTACTTTCACGGTCGCACCTGCC
>CAYPOW010000494.1:0-1745 GCA_964412145.1 uncultured Draconibacterium sp. | reverse complement strand
AAAATAATGCCAACTATCTAAACCAATTGAATAATCAATTCAGTGAATTAACCATGCACGGGTTTAATCTGACTTTGGAATTAAAAAAGATCACTTCTCAAATGAGTGATTTTCAAATGGAGATAGATAAATTGAATATACAACTTGGCTTTATTTCAAACCTGAAAACACTATCAGGGCCGATAACCTCTCCTGAACCTATAAACGCTATGAGAAAAAAGACAGTATTGATGTTAATATTTAGCGGGTTATTTTCTGGATTGATAGCGGTATTTCTAAGGGAATTTTGGATGAATAGTTTGGTGAAGAAATGATGAGGCAAATGGTAGAGATTGATTCTAATGTAGTTAAGCAGAAAATAAGGGATAAGGTGAAAAAGCAAATATGAAGGATAAAGTTTTAATAACAGGTGCGGGAGGTTTTATTGGAAGCCATTTGACTGATAAGCTAGTTGCTTTAGGATATAATGTAAAAGCTTTTGTCCATTACAATTCCAGAAACTCCTGGGGTTGGCTTGATTCTTCTAAATCTAAAGATAGAATTGAAATAATATCTGGCGACATTAGGGATGCTGATATTATTAGACAGGCAATGCGTGATGTAAAGATAGTATTTCATCTTGCTGCTTTAATCGGTATTCCTTATTCATATTATTCTCCGGAAGCTTATCTTGAGACAAACATTAAAGGGACTTTAAATGTTTTACAAGCAGCACGTGATTTTAACCTAAAGAAAGTCATTGTTACTTCTACAAGTGAAATTTATGGAACTGCTCAGTCTGTACCGATCGCAGAAAATCATCCTATTAATCCTCAGTCGCCTTATGCGGCAACCAAATCTGCAGCGGATGTCCTTAGTTTATCATTCTATCGTTCGTTTAATTTACCTGTGACTATTGTGCGGCCATTTAACACTTATGGCCCAAGACAGTCAGCACGGGCTGTAATTCCGACTATTATCTCTCAGTTGCTTGGGGGTAATAAAAAGATAAAGCTTGGGGCTTTAAGTCCTACGCGTGATTTAACATATGTTGAGGATACTGTCGATGGGTTTATTCGTTCGGGCGAATGTGTGAAGTCTATTGGCGAAATTATTAATCTAGGTAATAATTCAGAAATTTCTATTGGTGACTTAGCCAAAATGATTGCTAAATATATTGGGAAAGATATAAAAATCGAATCTGATCTAGAGCGAATAAGGCCTGTAAAAAGTGAAGTTGAAAGATTAATGGCCGATAATAATAAAGCTAAAAGGATTTTAAATTGGGTTCCAAAATACAGTTTGGGAAAAGGCCTGAAAAAGACAATAGAGTGGTTTAAGAAGAACAAAAATATATATAAGAATGAAATTTATAATATATGAAAATGAAAATAATGATCCCACTTTCCGTGCCCAGCCTAAAAGGTAGGGAATTAGAGAATGTAAAAAAATGCATAGATACTAATTGGGTGTCTTCTGCGGGAAAGTTTGTGCAGAAATTTGAAGAAGCTATTTGTAAATATAATAAAGCCAAATTTGCTATTGCTTGTGTAAATGGTACTTCGGGGCTGCATATTGCACTAAATCTTTGCGGTGTAGGAATAAATGATGAAGTAATCGTTCCTACACTTACATTTATAGCCCCTGTTAATGTTATTAAGTATGTGGGTGCAGAGCCGGTATGTATGGATTGCGATGATTATATGAATATGGATTGCATTAAATTGCGTGAATTCTGTGCAAAAGAATGCAGGATGACAAAATTA
>CAYPOW010000493.1:0-1752 GCA_964412145.1 uncultured Draconibacterium sp. | reverse complement strand
ATTAATAGGTAAAGAATTCGAGAATCCTGAAGAGAAATACAAAATATATTATATCGGGATAAGAAAATTATTGATGGGCTATTTGCCAAAGGGAAAAAAGTTCAAAGAAGTTAGGGATATTATTTATGATGAGAAAAATATATTTTTAAATTTAGGCAACCGTAAGTCAGATAATAAGGGTATTAGAAAATCAGATGGTAGAATGACTTTTCAACCAACAATGAATGAGATTCTGGATATTATTGTTAAATGGGTTGGTGATTCCCAAAATCCTTTTAACCTCTATCGCGAGTTTTTTGAGCTAAATGAGAAGCATGGATATGGTCATGAGGAATATGATAAAACGTCATTGAGTATTGCAAAAGCAATGTATAAATTAAGTGAAAAATAATCTACATTGTTTTGTTTAACATAGTTAACTCCAAATCTTAGAACATTATTAGAAACAGCAAAAATTCGACTTCAACAAATAGAAAAAAAACACGAACTTTGTAGAATGATTTCGGATAAAAAAGGACTCGAACACCTCAGCCTACTGCTAATTGCAAACAAGGTTAAACATATTGTTTTTTCCCCAGGAAGCAGAAATGCACCACTCATTGCCACTTTTCCACGCTATCAGGAATTTACATGCTATTCTATTGTGGATGAGCGAAGTGCGGCATTTTTCGCTTTAGGCATTGCCCAAAAAACTGGCGAAACAGTTGTGCTGAGTTGTACTTCCGGGTCTGCACTGTTAAACTATGCTCCAGCGCTTGCGGAAGCTTACTATCAAAAGATTCCTCTCTTAGTTATTTCGTCCGACAGGCCGGAAAATTTAATTGATCGTGGCGATGGACAAACCATTCGTCAAAAAAATATCTATTCAAATTACATCAAAAAAAGCGTTCAACTTCCTGAAAATCCACAATCTGAAAAAGAATTAATCCATTATCAAAAATTAGTGTTGTCCGCAATTAAGGCCACCCAATTTCCAGACAAAGGTCCGGTTCATATCAATATACCTTTTACCGAGCCTATCTATGGTCAAAAAGCGAAAGAGAATCCTTTGCTAATTTCTTTAGAAACGCTGGAAGAAAGTGCCCATATTTTAGACAACGAATTTGAATTATTTGCTAGAAACTGGAATACGGCGGCAAAAAAAATGGTGATTATTGGTCAGCAAAAGCCAAATAAACAATTGGAAGCTATTTTGGCGAATATCAGCAACGACCCATCTGTAATAGTTTTAGGTGAAACTACTTCAAATACTTACGCTTCAAACTTTATTGAGAGCATCGATAAAACCCTGACCACAATTCCGAAAGAAAAGCTTGATGATTTTCTGCCCGATTTGCTAATTTCTTTCAACAGCAATATTGTTTCAAAAAAAATTAAAGCTTTTTTGCGTAACGATAAACCTTACGAACATTGGCATATTGATGCAGCTAACGAGCAGTTAGACAGCTATTTTCATTTAAGCAAAACCATTCCCGTTGAACCGCTTACATTTTTTGAAAAAATAGCTCCTTTAATTATTTCGCATGCTTCAGATTATAAATTGAATTGGTTGAATCAAAAAACGCAATCAGAAATAAATCATGAGCGATTCTTAAAAACTGCTCCGTATTCAGATTTAATCGTTTTTGACCAATTATTAAAAGAATTACCTTCCAATTCCAATGTGCATTTTGCCAATAGCACGCCTGTGCGCTATTCCCAATTATTTAGTTTAAATCGATCTTTAACGGTTGATTCAAACAGAGGAACAAG
>CAYPOW010000492.1:0-1755 GCA_964412145.1 uncultured Draconibacterium sp. | reverse complement strand
TTCACAACCGTTAAATCATCGTGCTGACCAATAGGAATGACTAATGTTTTTACATCGCCTTTGGCACCTCTTGCCGTTTGATTTTTCGCTTTAAGATAGGCTGTCTTTAAAACTGTTTCTTTATTTCTGGCTGCTAGATCGAGCAAAGACCAAGCAGAAGATTTCTTTTGCTCAACAATATCTCTCAAGCGCCACCAACCACCTGGCCAAGGATTCGGAAAAGTTGATTGAGCTTCATAATCAGGGAACATTCTGCTTCCTGCTTTTAACTGCTCAGGATGAATAAAAATTGGTGTTGCAAGATTTGTACTTGCCGATTCCGTGAGCATTCCAGCAATATTATGAAAAGGAGTAATCCAATGCCAACCGAAATGGCCCCAACCAGAAAATTGTGCAGCATTCAATATACCCTGAAAACCATTTTCTTCTAATTTATATGCAATATGTGCACCATACCAACTAATTTCTCTCCATACCAAAGGATCAGCATAAGGACGGATAGGATCGCAATAAGGAGGAACAAAAAATCGTGCGCCATAAGAACCCATTTGATGATGATCAATATAGGCCTGAGGAGGCCAATCGACAAACATTGCTTTTGCAGTATATTTCGATTCTATAATATTTAAATAATCACCATCGCGATTATTATCATGCCCCGTATATTTATGATACAAGAATGGCATACGCAAACCTTCGTATTCTGTTCCTACCGTTTCGTTATACCAATCGGTAATCATAACCTGGCCATCAGGATTTAGACTTGGAATCATAAAAAACAAAACATTGTCTAATATGCGTTTGGTTTCCGAATCGTTTCGTGTTAGCAAATCGTAGGTAAGTTCTGGAGTCATTTGTGTTCCACCCACTTCTGATGCGTGCAAGCTCATCGACTGAAAAATAACCGCTTTACCTTCATCAATGAGTTTAGCAATTTGATTTTCTCCCAATTCTTTTGGGTTAGAAATTGTTTTATTTATCTTTTGTAGCCTATCCAGATTTGCAATGTTTTCAGCTGAAGTAATTAAAACAACCAAAAATGGGTGACCTTCAGACGAAGGACCCATATTGTATACTTTTATTCTATCGCTTTGTTCTTCGACCAAACTAAAATAATCTACTATTTTATCCCATCTGGCAAGTTTTCTATCTGCTCCCATTTGAAAACCAAAATAGTTCTCTGGTGATGTGATATTTTGTCCGAAAGAAGGAATGGAAGAAAAAATGATGCCTAGTGTAATTAAACAGATCAATGCAGGATTAAATCTAAAGGTAAGTGTTTTCATATGTTTTATACTTTGGTTAATTCAGGTAAATTTATAAATTTAACCGATACAATCTGAGTATTTTAAAATTTCGTAGAAAAGGATTATTATCAAAGAAAATAAAAATGATGTTTCTTAGCTATCTTCTTGCCAGCTTAATTGCATTAAAAAACAAAAGCCATCCGTCAACTGACGGATGGCTTTTTTCATTTTTACAATAACAAATATTATTTATCCCTTTTTCTAGGTTTAATCATATTCTCAGGAAGCAAAATCTCATCCAGTTCTTCTTTCGATAAAAGTTTTTTTTCTAAGACCAAATCGTATACACCGCGTCCGCTTTCCAATGCATCTTTAGCTAATGCATTTGCATTATCATATCCAATATATGGATTCAAAGCTGTAACAATTCCAATACTGTTTTTAATCATATTACGACAATGCTCTTCATTAGCAGTAATGCCACTAACACAATTGTGATTCAGTGCAT
>CAYPOW010000491.1:0-1763 GCA_964412145.1 uncultured Draconibacterium sp. | reverse complement strand
AATTAATTAATAGATGAATTTTACATATGGTTATTTATATTTAAATAAACCATTTTGATGCCGAAATACCCCTTTCGACATGGATTTAAGGCTGCAATTTAAATACTTTTTTTAATAAAAGACCATAATTTTTGGAAAATATTTAACATTTCTTCACATTTAGTGAGGTTTATAAAGTGCTTATTTTCAATATATAGAAGGAAATGACTACGAAAAACGTTCACGCTAATTATACTTAATAATCTGATTCACAAGCAATCAATACACATTCAAATTTTGAGATTTTTCGGCTTATTTTTATTTTGCAGAACCAAATTAACACCAAAATAAGAGGCGTTAAGTAATAGGATGATAACGATACATACTAAAAGAAATATATTATACCAATCGATGGGACGCCCAATTATAAGCAGAATAAATAAAAAGAATGACCATATAATATAAAGATACAATCCTATTTTATTTCGCATCCACATTAAAACAACAGAAATAATTAAAAAAAGCGCTAACAAAGAAAGCAACAGAAAAATATAGCCAAAAGGAAATCTTGTAAAAATTTCAGACAAATAAATTTCCAGTCCTTTTTGTGCCTCCTTAAAGAAAATGCCAACATATATGAGTAGTCCGCTGTATAATAGAACTAAAACACTCAGCACACTTAATAATGCGCTTATAACAAAGGGTCGCTTATTATCTGTGTTATTTTCCATCCTCCATCATTTTAAAACCTCTATAATACAACAATATAAACAATACTGTTAAGAGAAGTCCAGGCAAAACAGATAATTGTGTGCTTACAAAAATTAAGGGCAATATTAATATAACAAGTTGAGATACAGCATAATAATGCAAGCCGTCTTTTTGTAAATACCACATTCTATAAACACCGTAAAGTGAAACAGCATAAGCAAATGCACCAAGCATAAAAAACCCTCTTCCCGCTTCGCGGATAAAATCGGCAAATAGTTCAGGGTACAATTCGCTAAGTTCCGTTTCAACAATTTGCAGTATTGAATCGAAAGAGAAACTCATCACAAAATAAGAAATAAAGGATAAGCCAGAACCTATAAAACTAAGGATTGCCAAGACCGTTAAAAGTTGGGGTCTTTGCATTTGATTTTGATTTTTTGATATTTCTTCCATAAAATTTGTTTGCTCATTAAATAGTGAATCGATTAAGAAGGCATCTAAAAAAATTAAATTCATTTATATAAAAGAACTTTTTGTGAGTTTTGGTGTTTTTGAGCTTTAGTGACTTAAATTCCAGCCACTCACAAAGTGATGCCCTTGGCATAAAACACTAATTCTCCAAATAACACAAAAAACAACTTATAAAAGCATGAATAAATTTTAGATGTCTTCCCAAATCTGTTTGATATGCAAAGCTACTAATATCTAATATATGTTTACTTTTGCACGCTAAATTTTTATAAAATGGATAATGAATTAAAGATGCTTTCTCAAATAGAAGAGGCCATTGCAAACGACGGTGGTTTAATTGTTTATTTTTATAGCGATAATTGCGCACCTTGCATTAGTTTGAGGCCAAAAGTAAAAGAACTCCTGGCTGATGAATATCCTAAAATGAATTTGTATTTTATTAATTCCGAAAAATATCCTGAAATATCAGCCTCCTTTGGCATTTTTTCTAATCCTACCCTTTTGGTTTATTTCGACCGGAAAGAATACCTCAGAAAAAGCAAATACATCTCCATACCTGAACTTTCACAGGGCATAGAACGTCTTTATAATATGATGTTTGA
>CAYPOW010000490.1:0-1804 GCA_964412145.1 uncultured Draconibacterium sp. | reverse complement strand
ATAAAAAATTTAACCCAGCAGGAGCTTTCCACTCCGTTATTAGCTGGGTTTTTTTAATTAGTTTGAAGGGGCTTATTTTTTCCCTTTATCGAGGTCCTCCAATATTTCTTTCGTATCGAAGACACATTTTCTTCCAAATTGTCTATATCGGATTCTTTTGGAATTTTTTAGCTTTTGTGCCGTGACCACTGAGCAACCTAAAAACTCGGCTAATTCCCGCAGGGAGTAGAGAAGTTTGGGTGGAGCTCTAAGGTCTTGGGATTCTTTGTTTTGAATAGTAAAATCAGCTAAACAATCAATTATGATTGATTTCAGCTCTTCCTGTGTTGTGATAATAAACTTATCCATTTTGTTGTGTCTTATATTTATACTAGACATAACAAAAATAGAAAGTTATTATGTTACATATCAATACATTAGATACACAATTTGCTCAAAGTGTAAAAAGTGTATTTTGTGTATTATTCAGGTAAGTTTGAGGGAGGTATAAATCTAAATGTGAATTTATGATCAGAAGGTTTTGTTTGTTTAACAGTATCAATCCCCATATCAATTCTAAAGGTATTCTTTGCTATGGATTTAACTTCATTATTTTTTAAGTTCGTTTTGTAATAATTTTTTGAGTGAAGCTGTTTAATAAGTGTTGCTAATATTTTTTTCGTATTTGTTTTTTCATCAATCCAAATATGTGTTTCTTCATCACAATATTTTTCATTCACCAATAAGTCCATTACCTTCATGTATTCAGATTCATCTTTGAATACTTGTGACAAAGTTGTGAAGACCTCTCCTTTCCCTTTGCTTTTGTCGTGCTTTTTTAACTTGGTGTCATATGAATCTAAAAATCCTTCATACTCCGCAAGAGCTCTACCTTGCAAAAATGTCTCTAAACCAAATTTAATATGATTACTTAAAAACAATTTATAATCATCCTCATCCCTTGGAATATCTCCACTATATGTCGCATTATACCAAAAAGAAATCCCTTCTCGAAACTTATCTTTGACAGTTTTTTTGATTCTGACAAATTCAGAATCAATTAACCTGGATTGATCAGGAGCGTTGAACTGTTTTTTTTCAAATTCTTTTTTTAATCCCTCCATGCTAAAATTTGGTGATTTATTCTTGTAATATTCAATTAACTGACTATTATAACAATACCATTCAACAGGAGTTTGTGGATCTAATTCAAAAGAAAACCG
Source organism: uncultured Draconibacterium sp. (assembly GCA_964412145.1). GTDB lineage: Bacteria > Bacteroidota > Bacteroidia > Bacteroidales > UBA12170 > UBA12170. The sequence continues at coordinate 602 of CAYPOW010000490.1, read as the reverse complement.
TGTACCATCTTCTAAGACGGCTTTTTGAATTGAATTTGAGTATGAATAAATTAAAATTTCAACCTTTCTATTAAAATCAGACGGTCCGATAAACTCTTCATGGAGTCGACTAATTTCGTCATCAGAAATCGGATAGTTATAAGCTTCAACAATCTTTTCCTGAATATAGCCTATTGCTATATCATCAGGTAGACAAATAATATCACCTTCTGAGTATCGTAGATTATTTATTATTATAATCTTACTGCTTAAATCAAGGTTCAGAAATCGCACTCTCATTTTATCTTAGTATTACTTCTTCACTATATTCATTTTATCCATTTCACGCCGTTTTTGTGGAGCAATTATCTTATAGTAGTTTTCCATTACCTTGTGGTCTTTGTGGCCAGTCCAGCTCATAATTACTTCTGCAGGTATATTAAAGAATAATGCATTTGAAATAAATGTTTTTCTTCCCACATGGGTAGTAAGCATCTCCCATTTCTTAAATGTCTCTTCTATTCGTTCAGATCCCTTGTAGTATATAACCGTTTCCGGTTGGTTCATTTCTGCGAATTGGCCCAATTCCTTTAAATATTCATTCATCTTTTGGTTAGAAATTA
>CAYPOW010000489.1:0-1821 GCA_964412145.1 uncultured Draconibacterium sp. | reverse complement strand
TCAATGACAGGTTACGGTAAAGCACTCGTATCCGTACCTAATAAAAATATAATTCTTGAAATAAAAGCACTAAACAGTAAATATTTTGATTTTGTTCCAAGAATTCCTTCACTCTACAAAGAAAAAGAGCACCTTATAAGAACACTTCTAAATGGAAAGCTTGAAAGAGGGAAAATTGAACTCAATATGCTTATTGAAAATATAGGAGCTGATACCGCTGTGAAAGTAAATCATGGAGTTGCAGATGCTTATTTTAAACAAATCACAGAGTTAAAAGAAAAGCTCAATTTGCCTGAAGATCCAAATCTATTAAGCACTTTGTTAAAAATGCCCGATGTTTTAAGTTCGCCTATTGCTGATGTGGATGAGGGCGAATGGTTGGCCGTGGAAAAAGGACTAAAACAAGCTATCGCTAATCTTGATACGTATCGCAAAGCTGAAGGTGAAGTGCTGCGAAATGATTTTGTCGATCGAATCCAGCTTATTAGAGAATATTCCGAAAGAGTAGTGCCCTTTGAAGAACCTCGCATAGCGCTGTTAAGAGAGCGATTCAAAAAAAATCTTGCAAACCTGGCCGAAGAATCATCATTCGATAGCAATCGCTTTGAACAAGAGCTTATTTATTATATCGAAAAACTGGACATTACAGAAGAAAAAGTGCGTTTGTCCAGACATTTAGATTATTTTCTGGAAACTCTCAATGATGGCGATTCGAATGGCAAGAAACTTAATTTTATAGCACAGGAAATAGGTCGTGAAGTCAATACCATTGGTTCTAAAGCTAATAATGTTGATATTCAAAAATTAGTGGTAATGATGAAAGACGAGTTGGAAAAAATAAAAGAACAACTCTCCAATATTTTGTAATGGAACAACAAAAACGCAAAGTATTTATTTTTTCCGCTCCATCAGGTTCAGGGAAAACAACATTGGTTCATGCTTTATTGAATGCCGGATTTCCTTTTTCATTTTCAGTTTCGGCTACCAACCGACCCAAACGAAAAAATGAAGAAAATGAAAAGGATTACTACTTTGTTAGTCCTGAGAAATTTAAGCAACTGATTGATAATGATGCATTTGTGGAATGGGAAGAAGTATACGCAAATACTTCTTATGGTACTTTGAAAAGTGAAATTGAGCGTATTTTTAAAAGCGGAAAGTATCCAATTTTTGATGTAGATGTTGTTGGTGGTTTAAACCTTAAAAAATATTTTGGCGACGATGCCCTGGCTGTTTTTGTTCAGGCTCCCAACCTAACAGTTTTAGAAGATCGATTACGCAGTCGTTCAACCGACGATGAAAACAGCATTCAAAAGCGCCTCGAAAAAAGTGCTTATGAAATGAGTTTTGCTTCACAGTTTGATATAATTATTGTGAATGATCAGCTCGATAAAGCAATTGAAGAAACAAAAAAACAAATTCAGATTTTTTTAGATAAATGAGTTCTGCTCCACATAAAATAGGTTTATTTTTTGGGTCTTATAATCCCATTCATATTGGGCATACTGCCATTGCCAATTATATGTTGGAATTTACTGATTTAGAGGAGATTTGGTTTGTTGTTTCGCCTCACAATCCATTAAAAGAAAAGAAAACTTTACTCTACGATTATCAGCGCCTTGAAATGGTTAGACTTGCTATTGAGGATGATTTTCGCTTTCGCGCATCGGATATTGAATTCCGATTGCCACAACCTTCTTACACTATTGACACACTTACTTATTTACATGAAAAACACCCACAGCATCAATTTTGTTTAATTGTTGGTGGCGACAATTTAAGTAGTTTTCATAAATGGAAAAATTATCAATCTATTTTAGA
>CAYPOW010000488.1:0-1852 GCA_964412145.1 uncultured Draconibacterium sp. | reverse complement strand
GGTAAAACGAAAGTTTCTCTCGTTTATAAACAAGTTGTGTGTCATGCTGACTAGTCCTAAAAAATGAATGAAAGACCTATAAATACTTGTTCAAATGAAACATGTAATAATTGTGACATTCATTCCAAGATAACTTGTCATTTCAATCTTGGTCAGTTGATTAGATTCTACTTGATTGTATTGCCATCATTTATAATTGGGGGGATAGGTATTTATAATTATAGCACAACAATCTTATTAATTTGGCTATCAATAATAGGACTATTTTTTTTATTAATAGAGATCAGGGTTCTTTGTACACATTGTCCACATTATAATGAATCTACTGATAGTTTAAGGTGTTGGGCAAATTATGGAGCACCTAAACTTTGGAAATTTAGACCAGTACCTATGAATATTTTTGAAAAGGCAATTCTGATTTTAGGCTTTATTGTGGTTTGGGGATATCCAATTCTATTTATTTCATTGATAGAAAAATGGATTTTATTGAGTGGGTATTTTTTTTCTGTAGTATTTTTTTTCACATTATTAAAACAATGGAACTGCAAAAGATGTATGAATTTATCATGCCCTTTGAATGGTGTTGATAGTGAAATCAAAGAAGAATTTTTTAAAAACAATCCATTAATCAATGATTCATGAAAAATATTATAGAATTGCACGAACGCACAACAGCAAATATAAGTAAGCTGGGGAAAGAACTAGTTTTAAAGTGAATACACTAAACAAACATAGTAATGTTTTGACAAGTAAGTGGCTCGGTAGTCCCAGCCTACTCATATTTGCGGACCGTTGGCAGCAAGTTATACTAAGAGCAACAGCATACAAAAAAGTATTCAAATGAAAAAACTAACTATTTATATTCTATTAATAACGATTGCGTCAAGTGTTTTTTCTCAGGCTATTGATTCAACAAAACTTGTAAAACCTGATAAATTACCAATTTGGACTATTTATGTACCTGGAGCCTCATACTATTATCAAAAAAAATATGTTGAAGGAACGATTTTTTCAGCACTTGAAATAGGAGGAGTTTATTTTGGAGTAAAATATGATAAAAATTTAAAAAATAATAGTTCAGCACCTTATTATAATTACCCTTTATTTCTTGGATTACAGGCATTTCAAACTGAAAAAATTATCAATCTCAAAAATCAATTAGAATTATTTAAGTATCATCGACCTGATTTTAAATACCATGATATTTCCGAGAGGGATTTGTATTTAGCACCATTTAAAAAAGAAAATATTATTACACCCATAACAGGTGGAATGGTACTATTGGCTGGTGTATTTCTCGGGATTGAAAAATACAACGAGAAACATAGTATTTTAGAGGTTGAACAAATGTATTTTGTAAATAGGTATATAAATCGTAATGATGCATTAGCAGTTTTTGGAGCTACTTCCCTAGCTATGAGTTGGGGCGCTGGAGTTGGAGAAGAGTATGTTTGCAGGAATTATTTAATGCCGATTTTAGATTATAAATATGGGCAAAAAAAAGGATTGATTTTTTCAAGTTTATTCTTTGGCGTAGCACATTTCTCAAATGTTCTATTTGCAGACAAACCAGATTATGGAGCTGCATTATTACAAGTTGGAGAAGCAACTATAGCTGGATACTTCTTAGGACGTGATGTCCAAAAAAGAGATTATAATATTGGACCAGCGATTGCTGCACATATGTGGTATGATGCCGTTTTAATGATAGGTTCCTTTTTGATTAATCCTGAGGAAAACTTTTTAGGAGTAAATATTAAACTGGGAATAAATTGATGACAAATAATAACCAGCTGCCAACAGGCGTTAAAATTAATTGCCGGTTTGGTGCTATTTGAGAGTTTTGTATATT
>CAYPOW010000487.1:0-1853 GCA_964412145.1 uncultured Draconibacterium sp. | reverse complement strand
TAATGCTACTTTTATTATTTTATCTTTTTCTTGCCTTAATTGTTTCATTCCTATGCTCTGTAATGGAATCGGTTTTGCTTTCTACGCCTATCTCTTTTCTGAATGTGAAAGAAGAAAGTGGTCATAAATCAGCCGTCACTTTTATTAAATTAAAGGACAATATTGATAAACCGCTCTCGGCCATACTTTCGTTGAATACTGTTGCACATACCATTGGTGCAGCTGGAGTTGGAGCACAAGCAACATTCCTATTTGGAGATGCTTATTTTGGTATTATTTCGGCCATACTTACATTATTAATATTGGTCTTTTCAGAGATAATTCCTAAAACAATTGGTGCTAGGTATTGGAGAAGATTGGCATTGACTTCTGGGCTTATTATAAATGTTATGGTAATTATAACCTATCCATTGGTGATTATGTCAGGATTTATTACAAAGCTATTTTCAAAAAATGAAAACGAACTCTCCGTTAGCAGAGACGAGTTATCTGCTATGGCAAATATTGGAACAGAAGAAGGGATAATTGAAGAAAAAGAGAATAAAATCATTCAAAATATTATTCGACTCAAAACAGTCAAAGTGACAGAAATAATGACTCCAAGAGTTGTTGTTACACTTGCGGATGAAAATATGACTTTAGAAGAATTTCTCGAGAAAAAGGAGTTTCTTCATTATTCGCGCATTCCTATATATTCTGAAAATGTTGAAAATATTAGCGGATACGTTTTTCGTCAAACTGTGTTTGAAAAGCTAGCCGAAGATGAAACGAATTTAAAACTCAATGATATTCGCAGAGAGATTGTCGTTGTTCATGAGTTTCAAACACTTCTTAGCCTTTGGGAAATTCTTCTTGAAAAGAAAGAGCATATCGCACTTATTGTAGATGAATATGGCGGAATGCACGGAATTGCGACTATGGAAGACATCGTAGAAACGCTCTTGGGATTTGAAATTTTGGACGAAAACGACAGAGTAACGGATATGCAACAATTTGCCCGTGAAAGATGGAAGGAGCGAAAAGCAAAGTACAATATACTTGAAAGTTCATAAGGAATTCTAGGTTTAAATTGGCAATACTTACGTTTTAAAAATACTATTAAAACTATGATGTAAATCGAGAACATTGAACTCACCGCTACCGTGCGAAACGCAAGTTCGACGAAGTCAATCTTTCGCGTGGTTCAATTAATAATAAATTAAGTTCTAGTACATGAGCAATAGGAGTCGTAATTACAAGCTCCATAATCCTGAGGGTTTTATACCGCTTATCTCCTTGCTTTTTTTATTCAAATCAGGTCTGTTTTGGCATTAGTCTTTTTCTATAGCACGGACGAGGACGTCCGCGCTAGCGTTGCACTTGGAGAAAGTTTCCTGCATATGGCAATGAACTTTTACCACTCCATAAACATCTGCCGACGCATGAACTATTCGTTTTAAAATTAGTGAGGGTAGGCGGACGCGTAAGATAAAGGAATTGGATTTGGGTATGAATTAGTAGATTAAAATCTTTTTTAAAAAATTGTAGATTAGTCTATTTCCTTTTTTTTAAAGAAAAGTCCCCTATGGCTTATAGTTCAATGCGACTAAAGTCACAACTGCTGTATAGATCAATTCCCGTTGGCTTAAGCCAACGGGAATATTTCTTTTTGATGATCTGGGCTTTAGCCACATAAACTTACAATCAAACTCTTTTTCAGAGCCAGTAGATAATTTAAAATTTTACTAAATCACCTACAATAGCCCATCGGGCTTCAATATCAATAGAAAACAATTAACAAGCAGTCAACTTAGCCCGTAGGGCTTAAACCAAAAAACGCCCCAAACCTTTCGGCAGCGGCGCTTCTGCAAATA
>CAYPOW010000486.1:0-1861 GCA_964412145.1 uncultured Draconibacterium sp. | reverse complement strand
TAAATTCGAGGATCTATTAATAGCCCGTAGGGCTTAAATATCAATAAAATATATAATTGCAATAAGAATATATTTGTCCGTAGGACATTAATACCAATTATGCAAAACAAAAAATAAATTTATACAATTGTAAATATATATGTTGATTCCCTTACGGGGAATAGCCAATCCTTAATTCACCGTTTCTCTGTTGAGATTAATGCCCTACGGGCAATAAGTTCTTTTTTACCATTTTTTGATTTTCCAAAATTAAATTCTCATCGATTCATTGTATCTTTGCCAAAAACAAAATTGAATATAAAATATAGCAATCATGAGAAGAAATATAGTTGCCGGAAACTGGAAAATGAACAAGACTTTTGAAGAGGCGGACGATTTATTGTTTAGCATCGCTGAGCCACTTCAGAAATTGGATTTGGATACTACCCAAGTCATACTTTGTCCACCCGTTTTATACGCAGAAATGTTTACAGACATCGCCCTTGAAAACAACTTTTCTGTAGGTGCTCAAAATTGTTCCAATCATTCGGAAGGAGCCTATACCGGTGAAATTTCTGCAGCTATGCTTAAATCGATGGATATTGAATATTGTTTGGTTGGTCATTCGGAGCGACGCAAATATTTCAATGAAAATTCAAAAATGCTTGCCGAGAAAGTGGAGCAATTACTCGAAAATGAAATCAATCCCATTTTTTGCTGTGGTGAAGTTTTAGAAGACCGCGAAGGCAATATTCATTTCGATATAGTTGGAAAACAACTGTATGAAGGCTTATTCCATTTGTCAGCAGATGAACTCGACAATGTGATTATTGCCTACGAACCTGTTTGGGCCATTGGTACCGGAAAAACAGCCAGTCCTGAACAAGCGCAGGAAATGCATGCTTTTATTCGCAATTTAATTGCTAAAAAATACAATCATGAAGTGGCAAATGAAATGACCATTTTATACGGCGGATCTTGCAATGCAAAAAACGCCAAAGAATTATTTGCACTTAAAGATGTGGATGGTGGATTAATTGGTGGTGCTTCTTTAAAAGCAGAAGATTTCTTAGCTATTATTCAGAGTTTCTAATTAATAATAACTTACTAGCTAATATCTTAAGCTCTGAAAAATAAAAATGCCACCAAAACACCAAGACACTAAATCACACAAAACATTTTTTGGTGATATTTTTGCCAAAGGCATCACTTCGTGAGTGATTTTGTGAATTGGTGGCAAAAAATTAACAGCAATGAATTACATCGAACTAAACTTTTCCATTGAGCCACAATATCCTTTTCAGGATATTTTAATTGCCGAATTAGCCGAAATAGGATTTGAAAGTTTTGAAGAAACAGAAACAGGTCTCCTGGCTTATATTCAGGAACCTGTTTTTATTAAAGAAGCACTTACAAAACTTGGCAGTTTTAATAGCGATAAAGTTCAAATCAACTTTACAGAAAAACTTATTCCGGCTCAAAACTGGAATGCACTTTGGGAAAGCAATTACGATTCTGTTCTTATTGATAATCGTTGCTATATCCGCGCACCCTTTCATCCTTCAAAACCTGAAATTGAATTTGAAATCCTAATCGAACCTCAAATGTCTTTTGGAACTGCTCACCACGAAACAACAGCCAATATGATTTCCTTGCTTCTGAAAGAAGACGTTAAGGGGAAATCTTTGCTCGATATGGGTTGTGGTACAGCTGTTTTAGCCATTTTAGCGCATAAAAAAGGTGCGTCTCCAATTTGCGCCATAGATAATGATGAATGGGCCTACCGAAATTCTATTGATAATGTTGCAAAAAATGACACCAAAGAAATTAAGGTGTTTTTGGGTGATGCATCGCTTCTAAAAGACAAAAAATTCGATATTAT
>CAYPOW010000485.1:0-1869 GCA_964412145.1 uncultured Draconibacterium sp. | reverse complement strand
ATTGCGGTTCGACAGAGAAATTAGCATTAGACCATATTTTCCCACAGAAATACGGTGGACAAGACAGTGGAGAAAATTTGATTTATTCTTGTAGGACTTGTAATAGTTCAAAAGGAAAAAAAGACTTAATGGAATGGATGATTTTCCGTGGACAATTTTTGCCATTAATGATAATCAGACGTTATTTAAAATTGACTTTTAACTATTGCAACGACCATGCACTACTTGACAATAAAATTGAAGACTTAAAAGATATGGAATTGCCATTTAAAATTGACTTGTTGCCGATTAACTTTCCGAATCCTAATGAGTTGATTTTGAATATTGAAGAAAAGAAAAACGCCATATAACATGCTATAAATTCAAGCGGGCGGAAAGTGCTAACATGAAACAGATTACAAGTAATAAACAGCAATGCTACCTGAAAGAAAAGTGCAAGAAAATGCCCGCCTGGAATTTATAGCTGATCGTCCTTGAAAATAATTGTAATTGCATTTTATATAGTATATTGGCAGTAGAATATATTTTATGTCACTCAGAACACGATTTTATGCGAAATCAATACATTTTTGACATCCCGGTGTATCGCAAAACTCACGAAGAGTTCAACGCAGAAATCAATAGAGAATTGGATAAACGTGTCGAACGAATCGTTTCCTGTGATCAGCAACGACGTCCACTGAATAGAGCAACACACCAACGATTACATCATGCCGTAATTGCTGAATCGGGCGGCCCGTGGCAATTCAATCAAATCGTGGGATGGCTTCGTCTGTTCGCCGAAGGAGATAAGATTGGATGTCATCTTTGGTGGGTTAATGCTAAGCGACTGAACCGTCGTATGCAAAAGAAACGATTTCAACTCCAAACATTTAGTGATGTTCTCGGGGTCGGCTTTCGAAATAAATCCTCGAATGAGATATATGATATATTGCTTAAACGCTTAATTGAAGAGGCCGCAGAACCACAGTACAAGAAACGCTATATTGATCTTAACGTTTTCCGTCGTGTCGGGCCATTCATTGATTGGCGTGGAATGCTTAATCAACTGATTGCGTAGAATCGGTAGTCGCACAATGCATTCGAGTCATAACAATTCTTTGCTGCGGACGGCTGAATAGCTCTTTGTTTTTTGAATTTGTAGTTCCTTAAGGTTCACAGTTCTCGAGTGGCTCGGTGTTAGGTCGCCGCAGATTTAAACCGTTATGAGTAAAAAATTAGATATGAATTTAGAAAAAGAATTTAAAACAGTAGATTTGATATTAAAATCCGATGCAGAAACACGGGGAGTTGATGCTTTCGCTCTTTCTCTCATAAAAGCGGAAAGGCAAATCAGAAGAATATTTACCTATCTTATGTTTCAATTCCCATGCTTCAATTTAAAGCATTGGAAAGGTTTTCGAAAAGTACTTTCTGATGATAATAAACTTTATTTCGATAATTTTCTTAAGGGGATAAATGAGATTTGGCCGCAAAAAATAGAAACACTAATTGGCAAGGAATACGCAACTCTCTATAAAAAAATAGAGGAAGCAACTGGATACCGAAACAAAATATTTCATGGTCAACTCACTAATGAAAAGCTGAAGCGTTCTGATTTAATTGATTTAGTTAATAATATAAAAAAATGGTGCAATGTAGTTGCTATAGCTGCCAAAAAAAACTTTGGGTATGATGGATTTGGCAGGAATTCTTATCGCAAAAATTCCAAAGAAATATATCAAGATTATAAAATTCAAATAAACTCTCTTGATGATTACAAAAGTTTTCTTAAAAAGGTTGGAAGAAAATAAAATGCTCAATTGAATTGGAATATGACAATACAAGAATATATTGATTCATTAAATAAAAAATTCAAATCGGGTTTCT
>CAYPOW010000484.1:0-1877 GCA_964412145.1 uncultured Draconibacterium sp. | reverse complement strand
ATTTAGATTGAAAAAATAAAAATAGAAAGAAACAGGTGATTATGCAACGGTCTTGGTTTATATTTACAGATAAATCTAAATAATTTGAATTTTGAGAATTTTCCCTTTCTCCTTCTTTTCCTTCTTCTCTTTCTTTATATTCTTTAGTTTGTACCTGTTGGTGTTCCGTTGCTGTTCCCGTTGGTGTTCCAAAGGCGGACCCATTACCATTCAAAGATTGTTCTTCTAACTGTTCATTGTCCAAATAAACCAAAGGATTAAACTTGCTGTAATTCAGTACTTTAATTATACTTTCAGAGTGTTCACGTCTTATAGTGATCATCTGTTCATTTTTAAGTACACGCAAAAAACGATTTACCCAGCCTAAAGAACGATTCCAGCGTTTATTCAAGTATCGCTGTGAAGCTCTTAATTCGCCTCTTTCAATAGTGATGAGATTCATTTTAACAAGTAACTTTTCAGGCTTAGTTTCAAATCGGGCTGTGGAAATTATATCCAACCAAGCTTCTGCAGTGCTATATGGCCGCTGCTCCTTCCAAAAAGAATGGTTAAAGAATTGGCGGCTAAGCCTGACAAATCCACTATTTTGCGGTTCCTGGTCTCTCATCCCTAATTATTAAGAGTTTGATTCGCCGCGGGCTTCTTTTGTTATAAAAGGTTTCCTCAGCATCCAATTTTGTAACTCAATACGGCTGAAATAGATTTTTTTATTTCTAGGTTTATAACTAGGAATCTCTCCATTTGAGAGCATGCGATACACATGACTTTTACTCTGGTCAATAAATAAAGCGGCTTCGTCTACATTGAAAACTTCTTTTTGTGACAACATCAATGATTCCATTCGTTTTTGACTTTCCTCAATGCGTTTTAGATAATCAATAATTGTAATTAGTTTTGTTTCCATTTATCCTATTTTTAATGTTATTGAAAAATGTAAATATTATTCCTTCATTTAAGAATACGACAAAAGTAAGGCAAGTAAGTCCCTAATAAAGAAGCCTTACCATTACTTTTGAAATTATCAATAGTAAAGTAAGGCTTGATTTATACGTCTTTAAAGGCTTAAAGAGGTTCTGAATTTTTTCAAAAACAAAAGGATAGTAAGGCTTAAATTTGGATAGAGTTTATAATTTCTAAGAGTTTTATTTTTCTATCAGTGTTTTGTTGAGGTTTAAAAGTATAAGGGTCGGGACACTTCTTTCCAATATTTTCAAAATTAGAAAAGCAATTATTTATTTTGCTATATAAATTATCAGTGTTTTTATTGCCAGTGTCAAAATTTGATTCTTCTACTAAGCTATAATGTTTGAGAAGAAAAAGCAGTTCAAAAAGCGTTTGTAAATTAGGGTTTTTGCCCTTTACGGGTACATCAATCCACTGTATTTTTTTTCCATTTAAAAGTACAATAGGTATGTTTGTAAACACGCTTGCAAACAATTCAAGACTTGTATCTTGATGTATATAATTATTATTAATTAACTCTAGACGAAGTTTTTCAAGTTTTGCAGTATTTAATTTTGAATCAAAAGTTTTATGTATCGTTGTATCGTTTTTTTTATCGGGTTTGGCTGTTTTTTCATTGCCGGGTTTAACTGACAGTAAATCGATAACAAATTGAGCTTTTATGTATTTAGGATCATCTTTAAAAACATTTTCATACTCTAGATCAGGAGACTTAAATCCATCTTTCAAAAGAGATTCTATGACTTTTATAACTTCCACTTGTTCCTTAATAGCAAAATTGAATATTTTGGTCTTTTCACGTTTGCTAAGCTCCAGAATAAAATCGGGTGTTTCGTAGATGTCGTTAAACAAATCCTCAATTTCCGTTTTTGAAAGTGTCTTTCCCATTGTTTTTAATCTATTTTCTCAATGTT
>CAYPOW010000483.1:0-1910 GCA_964412145.1 uncultured Draconibacterium sp. | reverse complement strand
TCTTGTGCGCCTTTCTACATATGCTAGGCTAAAACTCATCTGTAAATTTCTTTTTTGCATGTCTTAAAATTACAAAAAAAGATGTAAAAAAACAAAGAAAATAGCAATTAACTTATTATTATTTAGATGTTTATAATATTATTTGCCTTGCAAAGGTCTCAGAGTATGTTTTTTGAAGAGAAATTAGCTAAAATAATTTGTATAACCCACAAGTAAATGCCTACTTTATACCAGCATAATTTATTCCGGTAAGTTTATGCATTTCGTAATTTAAGGTGCTTAAATCGTTAAAATTAAATTCTTGAATATTTTTGTGACCGCAGGCACGTGCAATTACTTTCATCAAATCATTAGTGGCGGTCAAAAAATTATTCAGTTGCTTCGCCGAACTTTCAATAATTATTCGTTGACGTAAATTTTCTTTTTGAGTTGCCACTCCAACAGGGCAATTATTGGTATGACAAGCACGCATTCCAAGGCAACCAATTGCTTGCAGTGCCGAATTGGAAACAGCAATAGCATCGGCACCGAGCATCATAGCCTTAGCAAAATCGTCGGCGATACGTAAGCCACCAGTAATTATTAAAGTTATATTTTTCGCCCCTTTTTTGTTGAGGTGTTTGCGCGCCCTAGCTAATGCTGGAATTGTAGGAACATTTATATTGTTTCGTAGAATTGTGGGAGCCGCTCCCGTTGCTCCGCCGCGACCATCTAAAATAATATAATCGACACCTACTTTAAGTGCGAAATCAATGTCGGCTTCAATATGTGAAGCGGCTATTTTAAAACCGATTGGAATACCACCTGTTTGTTTTCTAACTTCAGATGCAAAATCGGCAAAGTCTTGCGCGGTAATCAAATCAGGAAAGGCAGCTGGACTAATTGCTGCTTGTCCTTCTTTTAGTCCCCTTACTTTGGCAATTTCTTTTGTGACCTTTTCGCCCGAAAGATGACCTCCTGTTCCCGTTTTTGCTCCCTGTCCTCCTTTAAAATGAAAAGCCTGTGATTTTTTAACTTTCTCCCATGAGAAGCCAAATTTCCCTGAAGCCAGCTCATAAAAATATCGTGTGTTATTTTCTTGTTCTTCTGGAAGCATTCCTCCTTCTCCACTGGCAATACCCGTTCCCGCCATTTCTGCTCCTTTTGAAAGCGCAATTTTAGCTTCGCGCGAAAGTGCCCCAAAACTCATATCCGAAACAAAAATGGGCATTTCGAGTGTTAAAGGTTTCTTGGCATTTGGACCAATAATTATATTTGTGTTTACAGTTTCATCATCAAGGAGTGGGCGAGTGGCTAATTGTGCAGGTAAAAACTGAATATCTTTCCATTTAGGCAAGGTATTTCTGTCCACACCCATAGCTTCTGTAAATCCATGACGACCAATATTTTTTAAGCCGTTTTTTGAGAGCTCTTTAATGTATCCGGTAAAAGGTTCTGTATCTTCAGGATGCGTGTCAGCATAATCACCTAAGTATTCATTTCGATTGAAAGGTTGCGGTTTTTCGATAGCAAAGGCACGTATTTCATCAGCATCGACAAACACTTCCCCATTTTCAATAAAAGCCGTAAATTTTTTTAAAACCTCTTTATTGTTGTATTCTGAAACGCCTGTATCAAAGCGATAATCCCATCCATGAACTCCACATATAATATTTTGACCACTAATATGTCCATCAGCCATTAAAGCACCTCTATGCAAACACCTTCCATAAAGAACAGATATTTTATTGTCGTATCGGATAATAACAAGATCAACATTTTCAACTAAAGCATGTTTTGGTTCCCTGTCTTTTAAGACGTCAAAATTGAAGAGTTCTAATTTTTTCATTTTAATTACTTTTCAAATGTTTTAATAAAAAATCTATTCCCTGTTTGAAAAATGACCTGACAAATTCGTGTTGTTTCTGGGC
>CAYPOW010000482.1:0-1911 GCA_964412145.1 uncultured Draconibacterium sp. | reverse complement strand
CACTTGCAAAAAAAGCACTTTGAACTCCAAAACCATAGCAACTGATAATTTACTTCGGAAACAGGAGCGCAATGGTTAACGACCAAATTAAATAAGCTCTATTAGGCTTTACAAAAAAAGGGAAGTTTAAGCTCAACTTTAAGATTTACCTGAATTTTACATCCACCGTTTTTTCTTAAAATAGAGAATCATTATCACAGCTATCAAAATAAGTGTGCCCAAAATAATGCTAAAAGCAACACCTTTATGCTGTCCTGGCAAATCGATATTCATTCCGTAAATACCAGTTATAAAAGTAAGTGGAAGAATAATGGATGAAATTAAAGTAAGGATGCGCATCACTTCGTTCGTACGATTAGCCATCAAAGAATCGAAAGTACTACTCAAACCTTCGATTAACTCCTGATAATCTTCAATCATATCCCACATTTTTTGGTAATTATCGAGAATATTTCCCCAATAATCTTCCATATTCTCAGCATAACCTTCTACATTTCCTTTTTCAAAACGCTGGAAAATACGCAGTTGAGGCTTGATAACAGTATTGAGTAAAATGATGTTTTTTCGCGCTATAGAAATGCGTTCAATTACATTTTCCGCCTTTTTTTCAAAAAGCTCACGGTGAGCTTTATCCACATCTTCTCCAATGCGTCTGACCACAGGAAAAGACTCTTTCATAACGGCTTCAACAATCAAATAAAGTAAAGCATCTGAAGTTCCTACTTCAAATTTTTCATCTCTTTCTTCCTGATCCTGAGCTTCATGAAACATCTTTCCAATCACCCAGTTTGAACCTCCTATAGTTGTAATTTGTTCTTCCCACCAAAAGATTTTTACCTCTTTTGCTTGTAAAAATTTACCGTGCTTATCAAAAATAGGGAAATGAAGAATTAGAAAATGGTAGTCATCATAACTATCCACTTTTGGACGTTGATTCACCTTGCTCTTACAATCTTCAATATCTAGCGGGTGAACATAAAATTTATTTTGTAAAAAAACGAAATCTTCTTCTGTTGGATGGTTAATGTGGTTCCACCGGAGGGTGCCAAGCTTTACTGTTTCTATCATTACGACCTCCTGATCTTTATTAATTCTTAATTCTTTTCCAAGTTGCACAAAGGTAATAAATTCTCTTAAATTTCATTGTCAGCTTCATCCTCTTTTTCAACACATACAAATTTATTTTCAACGACATTTAAATATTCACTAACTTAGATGCTGCAATCATTTTAAAAGAAATGATTAGCAGAAACCATTTTAGTTTTAACAAATAGAATAAGATATCATGCAAATAGAAGCTTTTTTTAAATTATCATATGGACTCTATGTTGTTGGTGCAAAGAGCGATACTGAAATAAATGGGTATATAGCTAACACCGTTTTTCAGGTTACAGCAGAACCTGCCCGTTTGGCTATTAGTTGTAGTAAAGACAATTATTCTTCAAAATTAATTGATGAAAGTGATGCTTTTACCGTTTCCATTTTACATCAGGAAGTGAGCCAAAACATCATTTCAGTTATGGGTTATAAATCGGGTGCAGAAATTAACAAATTCGATGGCCTAAATTTTATAGAAGGCCGGAATGGGATACCCATTTTAACTGAGGGCTGCTCAGCTTGGTTTGATTGTAAAGTTATACAAAAAGTGGATGTTGGTACGCATATCCTGTTTATTGGAGAAGTGATTGACAGTAAGCTGATTGACGAAACTAAGGAGCCTATGACTTACGCATACTACAGAGAAGTGAAGAAAGGTGTTGCACCAAAAAATGCACCTACTTATGTCGACAAATCTAAACTTGTTTCGCCAGCCAAAGAATCCAATGAAACAAAAGTAAATCCGTATATGCAAAAATGGGAATGCACCGTTTGTGGACAAATCTACGATCCTGTTGAAGGTGATCCTGATGG
>CAYPOW010000481.1:0-1917 GCA_964412145.1 uncultured Draconibacterium sp. | reverse complement strand
AGGTAGCCATCAGGAAAGATACGCTGCTTAACAAGAGATACAGGTTGTTTTTATTGTCAATTTGTCTAACAAAAAAATATAATCCATATGCTGCAAAAAACCAGAATGCAGGGCCTTTCACCACATCAACACTCCGGTCGACAAGAACGGGAATAAGCGCAAATATCAGTAATACCAGAAACCCTATTGATTCATCAAAAAACCGCTTCAAAAGAAAATAGAGGGGAACTAAGGTCATAGTGCCGAAAAAAAGCGAGACTGATTTGGCAGCAATCACCCAGTTTGAAAAAATCACCTCAGCGCCCGCAATAAAAATAGGATAACTTGATACATAGTGCATGCCGCAGGTAGTGAGAGAATCATAAAGGCCATAATAAATGGCCCTTGCCTGATGAATGTAGATCGCCCCATCGGGATTAATGACAGCTGTGTACTGAAAACAAAACAACCGGATAACAAAACCGAGCCCGATTATAAGAATAGCAATCCTTTTCATTTATAATACACTTTCCAGAAAATGGTCAGATCCAAAAGCCCACCTATCACATTCAAAAAAATATCAGAAGAGTCCAGATATAAATCTATCCACCTTCAAAACTAGAAATAAATCCTGCCTGCCGCCTGAAAGAAGCCTTCAAATCAATAACGGAAGGTACGGTGTTATAATAGTAGTACCAGAAGATATCAATATAACCCTACCCGTATAGGCGAAAAATATTGTGAATTATGTCTCAACAAGTAGTAAATAAATTATAAACTTATGAAAATTTGGAAATACTTAGATTTTATCCTGGTTTTAGACTTGTAACGGCGGGTATCTGTCTGATCCTTGAAGGGTGTACTTTTGTCTTTTAATACTCCTTTCGACTTCCTTTTAATGAATTTTTTATATATTCGATAAAAAAGGCAAGAAACAAAGATAAAAAAAGCCCCACAACGCCAGCCAGTAAAATATTTAATTTTATTTTTGGTTTTACCGGTTTTAACGAGGATATTGGCTTTTGAATAATTTTTACCAGTCCTTCTTCTTTGTAAAACAATCTAAATTGTTCCAATCTTTTTTCAGCTTCAAGGACAAGATGCTCTTGTTGCAGGAGCGAATCGGTCAATGAACTTCTTAGCAGAATTAATCCACTCAAATCTTTTACCCCAAGCCTTTTATTATCTTTTTCTTTATTAATAGTAGTATCAATCAATTTAATCTGATTAGATATAGCATCGATCCGAGTCTTAATATTATTCTTGTTCTCCTCTTCCAATAAAAGAATTTTTTTAACCGTATCAACCTTTTCTTGATACATCTCAATAATAGCTTTGTTCAAAAACTCAAGAATGATTTTTCCTCTCTTAATATTTGCTGTTTCATAAGTAATTCTTATCATGTTTGAGCTTTTTGGATTAGATGCGTTAAAAGAGAAATTTGGGACATTATAAATCTTTAAGTTGTCTTTCAGCTTTTCTCGTAGCTGGCCATTAAACATACCTCCGTTTATATTTGCTGCAATAGTAGAGGGAGAATCTATCACAATGCCTGAGAGAAAATCTGACATAATAGTAGAGGTAGGACCTATTTTAGCCCTAGAGTTCAACGAAAGAATAGTGGAAACTTTATACAGCTTTTGAAGGTTAAAGCTCCAGATACCCACCACAACAAAACATAAAACAATACTTGTAACAATAAAATACCTGTATCTCCATACAATCTTCAGGTAATCGATAAGGTCTATTGAATCCTCTTCTTCCATCTCCTTCTCCTGAATTATGTGATCCTTTTTCCTAACTAAAATGTTACTCCCTTCCATTCAGTACTTCGTTTTGATATGTAGGAACCAGTTCTTGTAAAAGCGAGAAAATCTTTTCATTTTCCTTGTCTTCACTTACCAGAGATATCAGCCTATCGGTCTTTTTTAGATACTT
>CAYPOW010000480.1:0-1919 GCA_964412145.1 uncultured Draconibacterium sp. | reverse complement strand
ATTTCAGATTTTTTTAATCCTTTGATGACGTTTTTACGTGTATTCAGATAGAAAATAAAATGAATAAAAAGGCCAATACCCCAAAACAAAACTGTTAAATGTACAACCTTAATTTTTTCATAATCTGATTGTAACTCTAAAAGGTACCATAGTTCTGCAATTACATTGCAAATAAAATATGTTGCTACATGAAACCTAAACCCTATATCGTATAAAGGTAAAGATTCATTATCTCTTTTGCCAAAAATCCAACCAAAGACAAACACAATTAGCCCATACAAAACCGCAATTAACCATACACTACGAAAATGTTGATTTTGCAAACTAAAACTGAGAGCGTATCGAAGCAGGATTGTTAAAATAATAAGAACTAAAGAAAAGAGTACAAGATTTTTAGTGATTGTTTTCATAATTAAATCTCCTTATTTATTAAATTTTTTATACGTTCGTTAAAAAATAGATTGATATTTCTTTCAATAAATGAATCTAAAAGTGATTGCCCTAAATCTGTGAGGAAATAGTATTTACGATCAGGCCCTTTGTTTCCCTCACCTGATTTGTAATCAACTACTCCCAAATGTTGAAACTTTCTAAGGTTACGATACAGACTTTGACTTTCACTTGTCATTGTATAATTAGATTCTTCTTCAACAAAAGTTTTGATTTCATCAACATATTTTTGTCCATCTTTCAAGGAAAGAAAAATCCATAAAGTCAATTGACCTTTTTTATAGGTTTCTTCCCATGCTGTTAACAGTTCAGATAATTGATTAGTACTAGTCATATCATGATCTTTTTGTATTAAACATCTTGTATAATACAAATGTAATACATTATAACTTAGAAATGCAAATAAATTGAAAAAATATTTTTTTAAAGAAGCAAATCCATGGAAAACATAGCGCCATTTGATAGCCGTTCTCCTGTCCAAACCTCCGGTTTACGTGTGGGAACACCTACTCTTACTACACGTGGATTAAAAGAAGAACATATGCCATTTATGTAAATATAATTAATAAGGTGATTTCAAATGTTGAAAACGAAGAAGTTCTTGAGAGCGTTAATAAACGTGTTAATGAACTAATGAAAAAATTTCCATTGTTTAAGTGGTAATTCTTTTCTCTGAAAAAAATTCAAAAAGGGTTTGGCTTATGTCAAACCCTTTTTGTTTTTAGGCTATTAATCCATAAGAATTCCTAATTTTAGACCTTGAACTTATAATTGTTGAACTTGATTTAAAATTAAAAATATGGGACTAAAGTCCCCAACCAAAAAATTATCAATTACCGTTGGCTTAAGCCAACGGTAATTCTGATACCAAATTATCCAGGCTTTAGCCCAATTAATAAACAAAATAATTATTTATAGTAGCAGCAAAACACTTAAACCAACATTATGAAAAAACTTTTTTATCTCGTCTTCTTCACTTTTCTATTTCAGAATAATATATCAGCGCAAGACGAAAACAAAACAACAATCAAGAAAATTTACGATAACGCCTTAACAACCAATTTAGCCTTCAATCAACTTGAACTTTTGTGTGAAAAAGCACCTGGTCGATTAATTGGCACGCCCAACTCATTTATTGCAGTTGTCTTAATGAAAAAATATCTGGAGGATTTGGGTGCCGATACTGTTTTTCTTCAGCCCTTCTCTTCCCCCGCCTGGATTTGCCATTCAGCATCAGCAAGTATGAATATTAAAGGCGAAGATATTCCACTTAAAGTGGATGCTTTAGGACCTTCTCCTTCATCTCCTACAGAAGGTGTAAATGCCGAAATTATCGAAGTGATGAGCTTAAAGGAATTAAGTGCTTTAGGGCAAGAAAAAGTTGAAGGTAAAATTGTTTTCTTCAATCGCCCTTTTGATGCTACACTTTTCAATACCTTTAGAGGCTATGGTGGAGCTGTTGATCAAAG
>CAYPOW010000479.1:0-1925 GCA_964412145.1 uncultured Draconibacterium sp. | reverse complement strand
TATGGTATACACCTGAACCGGTTGTAAATTTTATCGTAAGAGCGGTTGATGATATATTAAAATCAGAATTTGGATTATCCCAGGGTTTAGCAGATACTTCAAAAACAACAATTGAAGTTGACACACAAACAAAGGATAAGCGATCACAATCTGGTTATAAAAAAGAAAAGGTTGAGGTTCATAAAGTGCAAATACTTGATCCTGCCGCAGGAACAGGTACTTTCCTTGCTGAAGTGGTAAAACAGATTTATAAAAATTTTGAAGGACAAGAAGGTATCTGGAGTAACTATGTGGAAAAGCATTTATTGCCAAGACTTAACGGATTTGAGATACTAATGGCTTCGTATGCCATGGCACATTTAAAACTTGAACTGTTATTACGAGAGACAGGTTATAAACCAAATGGTAAACAACGATTAAGGGTTTATCTTACAAATTCATTGGAAGAACACCATCCTGATACCGGAACTCTTTTTGCTAGCTGGTTATCAAAAGAAGCTAATGAAGCTAATCATATAAAACGAGACACACCTGTTATGGTGATTATAGGTAATCCCCCCTATTCAATAAGTAGTACCAATAAAGGAAAATGGATACAAAATTTACTTACCGACTATAAAAAAGATTTGAATGAAAAAAAGATAAACATTGATGATGACTACATTAAGTTTATTAGATATGGTCAGTATTACATTGATAAAAATGGAGAAGGTATTTTAGCTTACATTTCTAATAATAGTTTTATTGATGGCATTACTCATCGACAAATGCGAAAACATTTACTTGAAAGTTTTGATAAAATTCATATTATTAATTTGCATGGTAATAGTAGAAAAAAAGAAACCTGCCCTGATGGTTCTAAAGATGAAAATGTATTTGATATTATGCAAGGAGTATCAATTAATGTTTTTGTTAAAACAGGAGAAAAGAAAGCTAATCAATTAAGTAAAGTCTTTCATTATGATTTGTATGGTAAACGAGATTTAAAATACGACATACTTTCTAAAAATTCTTTCAACTCATTAAAATTGCAAAAATTAACTTATAAAGAACCTTATTATTTTTTCGTTCCTAAAGATTTCGAATTAGAAGGTAAATATACAGAGGGATTTAAAATTTCAAACTTATTTAATATCTATTCGGCAGGAATAAAAACTAAAGCAGATCACATTTCTGTTGATATAAATAAAAAATCATTAGAACATAGAATAGAAA
Source organism: uncultured Draconibacterium sp. (assembly GCA_964412145.1). GTDB lineage: Bacteria > Bacteroidota > Bacteroidia > Bacteroidales > UBA12170 > UBA12170. Next base: position 710 of record CAYPOW010000479.1, on the reverse strand, counting down.
ATATTATTAGTAATAGCTTGGATTTTAATCATATACGAGATATTTATGGATTAAGCGAAAGAACCACCTGGGAGTATGACATTACGAAAAAATTAGTTTTTGACCCTAATAAACTTTCAATATATGAGTATAGACCTCTTGATAGTAGATTCATCTATTACGACCATGATTTTTTGTCAAGAAGCAGGGGAAAAGTAATGGACAATTTTTTTCAAAAGGAAAATATTGGTTTCGAAAATTCCAGAAACGGAGATTACTTATTTATTGGTAAATATATTTCTGATGAACATTATGTTTCAGATAATTCATTTAAATTTCCTTTATACCTCTACGATGAAACCAATAGACAACAAATCATTAATGAAACAGTGAAACGAACTCCCAACTTAAACCAAGAAATTGTAAAAGCAATAACAAAAAAAACTGATTTAACCTTCACCAATGAAAAAGAAAAAACAGAAAGCACTTTTGCACCAATTGATATTTTAGATTACATCTATGCTGTATTACATTCACCAATTTACAGAGAAAAATACAAAGAATTTCTAAAAATAGATTTTCCTCGGGTGCCATATCCAAAGGATCAAGATACATTCTGGAGATTTGTTAAATTAGGTGGAGAGTTACGTCAAATACATCTTTTAGAAAGCCCCATAGTAGAGCGATACATCACCACTTACCCTCAAGATGGAAACAATTCCATAACTCGT
>CAYPOW010000478.1:0-1927 GCA_964412145.1 uncultured Draconibacterium sp. | reverse complement strand
TTTGTCCACTTGAACAACATTACTCAAAAACAGCCTCCTTTTTGTCTATTATACCTTATTTTTAAACATTAAAAAGCCCAAAATGCAGCTAAGCATTTTGGGCTTTTGGTTTGGTTAAAGTTTGTCTTTAAGGTGTGCGTTATATTGGTATTCGATAGGATAATTTCATTAGAAAAACATTGTGAGGAAAAATGGAAAACAAATCCTCCATATCCGTATTTAAAACAAAAGCGTAATTATTTTCAGGGTAATCAGATTTGTTCTGAGACCAGACAAGATATAAAATGGAACCTGGTCGGTATTCCCAGCGCGCCACCAGATTGGATTGAAATTGTAAGAATTTAAAATCTGGGTTGTATAATTCTCCATCAATTGTATTGTTATTATCAATATCAAAACCATAATCAGTGTCTAGTTGCAAGAGCTTGAATCGATCTGTATAGCTATTTGCAGTTGGGTTGCTTACAACTTTAAAATTGCTGTATTCGCCATTGGAAATAAAGGGTTGTGCATATATTTGAACACTGAAATCGGGAGTAAAGCTATAATCCAATTTAAGTTGAGTTACAAATGTCTTTTGATCAATTTCCGCTAAAAAATAGCGCTCTTGGCCACTTATTTCTATATTATCTACATACTGTAGTTGATTGTTGTTGAATCTCAATGATGGGTTTAGGCTTATACGGATATGATCCATTGGACGGTAACTTATGCCTAAGGAATAGTTGTTCCTTAATCTGGAACCTTCACTGCCCCATGATACAGAAGCACTTGTGCTAACGCTTATATTTTTTCTTCTATCGGTAGAGATATGAAACATAGAACTGAAACCGTATGGACTCAAGAATAAAGGTCCACCCCTAAGCATTGTTTTTTCCAATGTATTGGAGTTTCCTGAAACTCGGAACATAAAACCCCAAAAGTTAGTAAACTGTCCTCTTAGACTCATATCTCCTGAAGTAGCTAAATATTTACCACTATAGTCGAAAGAATTTGCTTGCGAACCTTCAACACTAAAGCGTCTAAAAATGCTAAATGGTTTTGGGAATTTATATTCGGCCCAAAGCATTTGTGTAATATCATCAGCAGACCGTAAATAGCCAAGGTCATTAATTTCGAAACCCGGAGATTGCCAGCTAAGCCAAGCGATAGCACTCCAGCCAGCGTTAGAAAGCTGTCCTACCCAAATATTTCCTGCTTGACCCTTTAAGCTTGTCATTGTAGGGTCGTAAGTAAGATGATCTGCGTCTGGCCGTTGATAATATCGTGATGAAGCTGTTTGAAGTTCTTCAATTGCTTCTTCACTTCCAAAAACTTGACTTGCCATTAATTTAAAGGCAAAGTTGTATTTTTTATTTTTCCACGAATGATCAAAATTAACACCTCCAGTATATGCCGCAGTGGGCAAAACTTCTAGATGAGCATCTTCAATTTTTCTATTGGTAGCTGTAAAAATAGCACCCAGTTTAGTGTCGCCTCTATTGTAATCCTTCTCTATTCTACTTACAAAGTAATTGGTTAGTGGTTCTACCGTTGATTTGTTTATGTTTCCATTAGCGTCAGAATAATTTGCGCTTTCCGCCCGTGTAACACTTTCGAGGATACCAATTGATAGACCATTTTTTGTTTTCCCGGTAATTTTAGCTGCTCCTAAGATAGATGTGTTTTCGGGCGCATCAATATAAGCATACTCATCGGGATAATTTGAGGGCCTTTTTCCTATTCTTCGTGAATAGAAAAGATTGTCTCTGGCTCCTCCGCCACCAAGGCGAAGAGGGAAGCTGTAAATGTTTCGGCCTTCGATAAAAAACATGCGTTTTTCTTGCAAATAGGTTTCGAAAGCCGATAGGTTGACTCGGGACGGGTCTGCTTCGACCTGTCCGAAGTCAGGGTTAATGGTAAGGTCTAAGGTGAGGTTGTTTGTTAA
>CAYPOW010000477.1:0-1927 GCA_964412145.1 uncultured Draconibacterium sp. | reverse complement strand
AGGCTTTCTAAAGTGATAATGTGACTTATCATATCATTTGTCCCCAGTCCGGTTGAAAGCTGTTCGTTTTCATGCATTTCAATATTCTCCACAAACAAGGAGATTCTATTTTTATCGAAAACAGTGCGCGAAGCTCCTGTATCGATAAGCAAACGACTGAGCTTATTATTTATGTGGGCCTGGAGTACAATATGCACGCCATCTGATTCAATTGATACAAATTCGAAAGGGATTTTACAAAGCATAATTGCAGATATGGTTTTATTAAAAGTTGTTTATTCTTTCACCGAGTAAAAATAATGAAAATTGTGCTTAGCAATCAATAAAATATGATTTGACTTTAAATAAAAAAACCTTTGCTAGTTTCAAAAACTATTCTATTTTTGTAGGCACAATGATGGCAAATTATACATATCGTTATTTTTATTTTTGGTTTTTTCGACCATAAAGGGATATCGTGTGTAATTAAATAAAATAATTATAAAGGAGTCCCAAAGAAATTTGGGACTTTTTTTATGCAAAATGAAAAGATGATGATTGCAATTTTTAATTTTTATTTCTGGAATTATTATTATCTGTTTTATTGACAGGACGGAAGCATTTTGATAAAACATTGGCTAAAGTTCTGCGTAAGTAGGGCTTTTTTTTTGACTAAAAAATACGAATAAAATGAATACTACATTAATACAAACAGCAAACCGAATTCATTCAGTGAATGAATATTATTTTTCAACTAAGCTGGCCGAAATTCGGAAAATGAATGCCAACGGACTATCCATTATTAATTTAGGAATTGGAAATCCAGATTTGGCACCCTCTGCAAATACAATCAAAGAATTATTGGCGACTGCCAATGAACCTGCAAATCATGGTTATCAAAGTTATACAGGTATTCCTGAATTGAGGAATGCTTTCTCCGATTGGTATAAAGAATTTTACAAAGTAGAGCTAAATGCAGAAAATGAAATATTGCCCCTTTTAGGCTCCAAAGAAGGAATTATGCATATTTCTCTGGCATTCTTAAATCCAGGCGATGAAGTTTTAGTTCCCGATCCTGGATACCCTGCTTATAAAGCAGTGGCTGCTCTTTGTGAGGCAAAAGCCATAGAATACGATTTGAAAGAATCAGATAATTGGTGCCCTGATTTCAATCAGCTCGAAAAGATGGACTTAACGAATGTAAAAATGATGTGGGTAAATTATCCAAATATGCCTACAGGCAAAGCGGCATCAGAAAAGCTTTTTGAACAATTAATTGCTTTTGGCAAAAAGCATCGCATTTTGATAGTAAACGATAATCCATATAGCCTTATTAGCACGGTTAAACCACTGAGTATTTTATCTGTAGAAGGTGCAAAAGAGATCGCCATTGAATTAAATTCATTGAGTAAATCGCATAATATGGCCGGATGGCGTGTTGGTATGATTGGAGCTGCTTCTCATTTTATACAGGCCATTTTAAAGGTTAAATCAAATATGGATTCGGGCATGTTCAAGCCTATTCAATTAGCTGCTGCTGAGGCACTTAAAAATAGTAAGGAGTGGTATACAACTCAATTGCAGGTTTATTCTGAAAGGAAAGAAATTGCCAAAAAAATAATGGACACACTCCACTGTGAATTTAATTTTGAATCAACAGGTATGTTTGTTTGGGCCAAAATACCTAAAGATGCCACATCCTCTCAGGAATTCAGTGAAGACATCTTGCAGAATAAAGAGGTATTTATTACACCCGGATTTATTTTTGGAAAAAATGGCGAACGATTTATTCGTCTTTCGCTCGCAAATAATAATGAAATATTAAATGAAGCTTTAAGCAGAATAAAAAGTTAAACGATGAAAGTATTTATTATAGGATTAGGTTTGATAGGGGGCTCGCTGGCAAAAAGTATTCGCATAAGTGGTTTTGCAGATGAAATTAGCGGCT
>CAYPOW010000476.1:0-1932 GCA_964412145.1 uncultured Draconibacterium sp. | reverse complement strand
CGGTCATCTAAGTTATTAATATAATCGTAATTTATTGTGTCTTCCGGTGACAGGTTTAAAATTATTACCGGCACCTTTGCCCTTTTTACTACAGGCAATACAGTTGAGGAAAGTGCATAAGTAGTAACATGGAGAAAAATAATATCTACATCAGCCTGTCTGAACTTATGCCCTGTTTCAAATGCCTTCTCCGGTGTATCGACTAACCCTAAATTAAACACTTCCACATCATACATTTTTAAGTGGTCGTTTACTTTCCCGAGGTAGCTTTCCAGCCTTTTCTTTAATCCATCAAACTGATTCCAATAAACATCAAGACCAATGCCAAATAAACCAATTTTCAGCGAAAATTCATTTTTGTCCATCTTTTTTAATTTTATTATTTAGTGTAAACCACAAAGGTAACTTTGTTAATATAGAAAAAAATATCATTTGTTTAATTTATCTGTTGGGATAATTTTAAAATCATAAATCCCAGAACCAGTTTTATAGACCATTCGCCCATTTTCAATTCCAATATATCGAAATCCGGGCACTTTAAATAGTGATTGTTTTTTGTTGTTTATAAATACTTCCCCGGATATAGGTAAATACACTTTTGCCTGGGTATTGACAGGAACTTCTATATGAAGTGTAAAAAGATTTTTCATTTTTACCCATTCTGTTTTCATTCTCCCATAAGGAGAATGAAAAACTGTCTTAGCACGGGAAATATTACCCACCACTTCTGGGAAAATCACAATATTTTTATAACCCGTTGAACCGTCTGCCTGTCTGATTCCCCCAACTCCCTGATAAAACCACTCCATGAGATGTCCGAGCATAAGGTGGTTGTTGGAAACATTCGTAAGAGCTGCCCAAGACTCTGTCAGCGCGGTTGCTCCTTTTTTCAACTGGTAACCATATCCCGGGACATCAACACGATTATTCATTTCAAAAAGCAGTTGCGAAGCATCCCCTTTAGTTAAGGCCTTAACAAGATAATGGAAACCAATATCTCCTGAAGTAAGGGCATTTCTATTAGCATGGATCGAATCTATAAGGTTGTTGAGTACCAGCCTTTCATATTGTTTATCAACTAATCCAACACATAAAGGCATCGACATAGCCGTCTGACTACCAGTCGAATACATTTTCTTTTGTAATTCGAAAAATTGATTATTAAAGGCCATTTTTATATCTTCCGCCCATTTTTTAAAACGTTTTTCTTCTTCTCTTTTGCTGAGGATTCCAGCCATTTGCCCAAGCAATTTAACATCATAATAATACGTCGCTGTGGCTGTCAATGCCACTGGAGTTAATTGAGCAATTCCAGGTTTCTTCGGACCCAGGTCATACCAATCTCCGAGGCCATAAGAGAGGATTTGATGATCTGATTTATCTCTAAGATATTCCACATACTTAACCATCATAGGCCAGGCATCTTCCATTACATCTTGATCGTCGTACCAACGATAAAGCAACCAAGGAAGTATGATAGAAGCACTCCCCCATTCCGGTGAATCACGGAAACCCCCATTTAACATTACAAATTCTGGGGCAATATCAGGAACCAGACCATCTGGAGTTTGAGCATCTATCATATCGTAAACAACTTTTTTGTACAAATGATAAATGTCAAAATTTAAATGAATCCCTTCTCCCATTAAATAAGTCTGTTCCAACCATCCAAGTTTTTCCCTGTGTGGGCAATCTGTCACTACGCTTTGCAAATTGCTTTTGATAGCCCATAGTATCAGCGAATAAATCCGATTAAATAACTCATTGGAGCACTCGAATGAACCTTCGATAGGTGCTGAATTTCTGGTATGTAACAAATGTATCTCCTTTATTACAGGTATTCCTACGGATGTTTCAGTATTATCGGGTATAGCCCCTTTCAACCTGGACATAACGAAACCCATAATAAGTAAATTTGGGCCGCCAGACTTC
>CAYPOW010000475.1:0-1934 GCA_964412145.1 uncultured Draconibacterium sp. | reverse complement strand
GTCTTTATAATCTTCAATAAGTTTAATAGTAAGTATAGCTTCACCTTCGTAAACCTGACTTACTACTGATTCTTTTTCTTCTAGCTCAAGGATTTTTTTCTCCGCTTCGCGAATGACTAAATCGGTGTTTTCTAATGTTGTTCCACTAGGCATAGTAACATATAAAGTCAGGTCTCTTACTTCTGCCTCCTGATTGCTAACTGCACTCAAAGATAAACTCAGTAATAAGGTCACAAAAAACAGTCCCAAAGCGCCTAAAACGGTTTTACCCGGATTACGCATACAGGTCTTTAAGAAAACAAAATAGATTTGAATAAGCCTATTGTGGTGCTCAATATTTTCGAATCGAACGACTTGATTCCCCTTTTTTCGTACAAGAAAAAAGTGAGTTACCATAGGCACTAAAAACAAAGCAACTACCAATGATACTAATAAGGTTGAAATGATAGAAACACCAATGTTTTTTCCTAATAATCCCACGAAGAAATTGGTAGAAAATACAAATGGTAGAAACACGGTAATGGTGGTAAGGGTCGCTGCAAAAATAGAGCGCCACACTTCCTTAGTTCCTTGGATCACGGCTTGATCTGGATGCATTTTCTTCGCGGCTAAGCGATAAATATTCTCCAAAACCACAACGCTGTTATCGAGTAACATCCCAATAGCCAGAGCCATTCCCAAAAGGGTTAAACTATTCAGACTAATTTCTGCTGCATAAAAGAAATTAAAAGCCGTGAAAACAGAAATTGGGATAGCCAAAGCGATAGCAGTTACCAATCGGATATTGCGAAGAAAGACCCACAAAACAAATATGGCTAATAGCCCACCTATCATTGCCAGTTGAATGATTAGATCGATATTCTTTTCCATGGTTTCGGCAGTATTGGTTTGCACCACCAATTCAACATCCTTATCCTTCAATGCTTCGTTTAGCTTTTCAATTTGCTGTTTAACAGCATCGGCTAATTCAATGATATTGGCTTGAGCATCGCGGGTAAGCTGTATGGTAACTGCTTCCATGCCATTTACGCGACTGTAGGAATCTTCTTCAATTACACTGAATTTAATATCGGCAATATCTTTTAGTCGGATTGATCCCTTTTCTTTGACAATCAGCTCGTAGATATCGGTGATATTATCAAATTCGGAGACTACATTTACAAAATGGAGTTGATCGTTTTTGGTTACTTTTCCAGTAAATACTCTTGCTCTGCTATTGGCGTTGAGTGCTGAGCGCACATCGGCCGGGCTAATTCCGTAAGCTTCGCAAATATCTTCTTTCAGACTAATTTCGATGGATTTATTTCGCCCACCAAAAATTTCAGCATTGGCAATACCATCAATATTTTTTATTTTATTGATGATTTCTTTTTCAACCACTTGGCGTACCCTATCTACACCGCCACTGCCCCTAACTTGCAGACTCATAAACATATTATTCAAAGTCTCAAGATCGAATTTGAACACATTTACAACGAATTCTTCAGGTAGCTGTTTCTTTGTTTCGTCAATCTTCTCAACGAGCTTTAAATAGGCGTATTTAATATTGGTTTCTTTTCGGAAACTGATGCGGATACTACCACTTTGTTGTCCGGCAGTAGATTCAATTTTTTCAACGCCTTCCAAGCCGCCAATTGCTCCTTCGAGAGGTATGATGGCCTGACTTTCCATATAGCGAGGATCCACTTCAAGCCCAGTATTTACCTGAACAAAAAGCATTGGTAGCGTGGCATTAGGATACAATTCCACATCCAATTGCTTATAGGAAAAATACCCCAACATGGTCAATGCCGTGAAGACCATTAGAATTAGGGTTTTTCTTTTTATGATAAAGTTCATTTTGTCGACTTTAGATAAGGGTGTTCAACATCATTTTAAATCGTTTTTGTGAATCGATCTTTTGCAGATTCAAACACATAATAAACCGATGGTAT
>CAYPOW010000474.1:0-1935 GCA_964412145.1 uncultured Draconibacterium sp. | reverse complement strand
AATGGGGAATTACCACCTCCGATCAGTAATCAAAAAATGAATAAGTATTTGAAAGTTATTGGCAAAGATACCGGAATAGATAACCTGGAATCAACATCTATAACCAAAGGGGGCTTAAGGGTTGATAAGACGTGTAAAAAATATGAATTAATAACGGTTCACACTGCCAGAAGAAGTTTTGCGACCAATATGTATTTAAATGATGTACCGACTATTTCAATCATGAAAATCACAGGTCATAAAACCGAAAAATCATTCCTGAGATATATAAGAATTTCACCTGAGGAAAATGCCAGAAAATTGGCCGATCATCCGTACTTTAGAAAAAAACCAAATTTGAAAATAGTTTAATAGAAATGGCATGACAAAATATACTTGTAAAGACTGGTTAAATGGAGTGGATAATATCGAAGCAGTCAAGGGAAACTTCGGTTTAATAGAGTGGGCAAAAGTTGAAGCAAAACGAAAAGAGATTTATGAAGAAGTAATAAACCAGGAGTATACAAATTTGATTCAATCTTATGAAGATGCTTTGGCCGATTCAGTTAGCGAAGAGGATTACAGGGATTCCTTAATCCTGGAATTAAAGTCTGCCATTGAAAATAGCCATGTTTCGGGTAAATATCTGAATCCTGAACTTGAAGAGTTATTACAGTATTTTTCCAAAATTGATGGTCCTATTGGATTAATTATTATTATGCCTTATGCAAAGTATCCTGACACAATCGAAGCTCGAAACATGGCGAAGGCCATTGCATATACTAGGTTTTATAAGTATTTACTTTCGCAAAAGGATAAAGATGATACAGAAAATAGAAAGGATAAAGATGGCCTTACAACAAAACAGCAGATCCTTTTGATCTTTTATCTTAATAAAATTGGAGCAATAAAATTATTAATGATCCATCAAGATGAAATAGGCCAGGCATTTGTATTGAGTCATCTTTTAAATAGAGATAAATCTAATGTACGTAAATATTTAAATCAGATATCGAAAGAGAAATATAGATCAACCTATTTCACAATTCCGAATTTGACAGCAATCCTCCCAATCATTGAAAAACTTATGCGACCCGATATTGTGGAAGAGATAAAAAAAGAAATCAATTCAATTGAATTAAATTCAGGTAAATTCTGAGGTTACCACAACCCCCACCTCCAGCATAATCTCTCATTATATTTGGCTATTTTTAATCAAACAAGTAGTCATGAAAAAAGGAATTATTCTGGAGGGAATTTCAATAGATGAATTAGGACCTTTCATGTCTGGATTTTTTCGGAGAGAGATAGAGAATCTCCCAAAAGAAAATCCAAATATTGATCGTGGTTTATATGGCACGCGTAAAGAGGTAGCAAAAACCTTGCACATCTCTCTCCCAACATTAAATGAGCTAACCAAGACCGGCGTTCTCATTGGATACCGCCTTAAGGGGCGTGTATTATATAAATGGGTAGAAGTAGATGAAGCATTAGAAAGGATAGCAACTATCAAGTATTCAAGAACCAGATAGAAATAGAAACGAGCCTCTTGCCTACCACAAGAAGCTCATTTGTAAATAAGATTCTAAAACGAATAAATCTTCAAAATATGAGCAAAAATAATGAAACTTATTGATCTAAATACAGGCTTAATGGAATGAAAGAATAGAACGCTAAAAAGATTATATGATTAACACGGAAACATATCACATTCGCACGATCCACCAGGAGACAGATAAAGGTATTAAGGTATGCAAATTTGGGCGTACATTCTGGATAGCTAAAAGGTTTGTTGATATAAAGAAAGTAAAGAAAGGATACGAAATAACGGGCCCGGCGTGGATTTGGAATAATCAACAAAATGTTAATAATAATGCAAAATGTAGTCTAACAAACTAATAAAAAAAACCCAGCTAATAACGGAGTGGAAAGCTCCTGCTGGGTTAAATTTTTTAT
>CAYPOW010000473.1:0-1945 GCA_964412145.1 uncultured Draconibacterium sp. | reverse complement strand
CGATACTTAATTTGCAATACGCTTAATCGATAGATCCGTACGTTCGTCCTGAAAATCCCTACGTTCGGTCATTGAATTGATCAATAATAAAAAAAGAATTAAATTTGAGAATAAATAGAAAAAAGTTTGACTAAGGCTATTTTTTGAGGCAAAAACGGAAGGATTTTAGTTTTATCTAAAGAAGAAAAGGGTTTTTAGAAAATTTAAGAACCCTCTCTACGAAAATAATACATAATAACTTATGCGCAATACATCCATATATGGATATAAACAGTACTTTTAGAGTGGATAAAGGAGATGTAAACCAAATAGTACATATACACACACGTTACGGCCAATTTGTAGATACAATAGAGTGTAACAAAATAGAATTTTCATCCGTCTTAGAGTATAAACTAAATAAAATGAAAATGAAAAAACAATTAAGTTTTACAATTCTTGCTGTAATTATCTTGACATTTAACATTAAAGCACAACAGAATAATACAAATTTACTTGATCATCAAACAGAAATTTTAAACTGGTTAGATGAATATAATGTACCAGCGGTTGGAATAGGCATCATTAAAGACGGAGAAATAACTGATTGCAAAGTTTTTGGCGAGCTTCGTAAAGATATTCCGACAAGGGATGATGCTGTTTTCGCAATAGCTTCTGTTACAAAACCAGTAGTAACAATGGTGACTTTAAAATTAGTGGAATCAGGGAAGTGGGATTTAGATGAACCATTATATCACTATTGGATTGACCCTGATATAAAAGATGATAACAGGTATAAAAAGCTCACAACTAGACAAATATTAAGTCACCAAACAGGTTTTCCCAATTGGCGTAATGCCCTAGTATCAAAAAAACTTGAATTCCTTTTTGAACCAGGCAGTAAACATAACTACTCAGGCGAAGGATTTGAATATTTAAAAAAAGCATTAGAAAATAAATTTCAAAAATCCATAGAGCAATTATCAGATTCTATTTTATTCAAGCCGCTAAAGATGAAAGATACAAAGTATAGGTGGAAAGATACTATTGATGAATCGAGATTTGCTTTTCGGCATAATGCCCAAAGAGAGGAATATAAAAATCAAGGAGGATTGATAACTTCAGCTGCAGGAGGCTTGCTAACAACAATTGAAGATTATTCTAAATTTGGAATTGATGTAATGAATGGAGCAGGCTTATCTGAAAAATTGTTTAATGATATGATAAGCTCCCAAGTAGAAATAAAAAAGAATGTTGATCAAGGATTAGGTTGGGAGGTAATCAGAAACTTACCCAACAAAGAATATGCCTTGGTGCATGAAGGTGGTTCAAGCGGAGTGCAGACCATAGTTATTTTCCTCCCAGTTTCAAAACGAGGTATTGTTGTTTTCACAAATGGAGATGAGGGATACAATGTATATTCCAAAATCATAGAAGAATATTTTGATTTAGGTGTAGATATACTTAAAACCTTAGCAGCTATGTCTTACGATCCTGATAATTTGAAGATAGTGGAGGTTTCAAGTGATATCTTATCCAAATACACCGGTTCGTATTTTATAAAATCTTTTCAAATGGCAGTGGAATTAATTTTAGAAGATGATATGCTAAAAGTGAAAACTCCTCACAATACCATAAATCTTTTCCCAGAATCAGAAACTAAATTTCTAGCTAAAGCTGATGATTTTATAATCAGTTTTGTAAAAGATAAGAATAATGAAATTACTGGACTCATGACGGAATTTAGAGGTGCTAAACCTGAATTTTCCAAGAAAATTAAATAGTAAACTATGAGAAATATTTTTTATTCATTGTTTTTTGTTTCCCCCGCTGCCGCGCTGCCGCGCGGTAGGAAAAAGAAAAACTGATTAGTGACATGAATTCTGGAGCACTTTCTCCCGACAAGTTACGGCAGGTTTCAAAACGATTTGAAGAGCTTAGCAAAGAACTGGAAACCGCCGAAATG
>CAYPOW010000472.1:0-1953 GCA_964412145.1 uncultured Draconibacterium sp. | reverse complement strand
TTTCGCCCGATCAGATTGGATCATCAACAATCAGCTATCGCCCGAGTAAAAATTTTAGTTTTAACTTAATTTCAAAATATGTTGGGCGGCAGTATATCGACAACACGAGCAATCAATACAACAGTATTGATCCTTATTTTGTGAATGATATAAATTTGTCCTATCATATTTATCCAAAGGGAATAAAAAGTATGAAAATTAGCCTATTGCTTAGCAATATTTTCAGCGAAAAATATGAATCTTATGGCTGGGCATATAATTATATCTACAATAGTCAACAAAAAGTTATGGATGGATATTTCCCTATGGCACCCATAAATTTCTTAGTGGGTGTAAACATAAATTTCTAAGCGTTGTATAATCTATTGAGAGAGGATAGTTTTTAAGCCGTCCTCTCTTTTTTACTCAAAAGCTTTTCACCTGTCAATTTGACCAGGCACTAATGCTTTGGCAATAAATTTGAGAAATAAGCTTTGATTAAATATTCAAGCAGAAGGATAATGGTTATATAACTGATATTCTGAATGTTATATTTTTAGTGCTAAAATTTAAAAAAACATAATAAGACATTACCGACAATTTTTCGGTTAAATGATTTATAATACTGACAAAAACACCGTTTTCAAAAGATGAAGAAGCAAACAAAAAAAAGCGTTAAAGACGTTGCTGAAAATAAAAAGGAAGATATTACTAGGGAGGTAAATTCCAAACAAACTGAAATTACAGAAGAGCTTTCCGGAGAAGAAGATACTGAAAAATCTGATGAAGGACAAGAAACTCTCCCCCCTTGCGAAACAGACATTGAGCAATTAGAGACTACTATTGCTGACTTAAAAGACAAACATTTACGTCTTTTTTCAGAATTTGATAATTACCGCAAACGCACAACAAAGGAGCGCATCGAATTATTCAAAACAGCTTCGTCTGAAATGATCATTGATCTTCTGACTATTCTTGACGATTTTGATCGCGCGAATAAATCATTCGAAACGGCTACTGATTGCGATTCTGTAAAAGAAGGATTTGAATTAATTCATTCAAAACTTCAAAATATTCTTAGCAAAAAAGGCCTGGAAAGTATGGATTCACAAGGAAAAAAATTTGATACCGATTTTCATGAGGCTATCACAGAAATTCCCGCTCCGACAAAAAATCTTAAATCGAAAGTTGTTGATGTAGTTGAAAAAGGATATCTCTTAAATGGCAAAGTCATTCGTTTTGCTAAAGTAGTTGTAGGAAAATAAGCTGAACTAAGAAAGACAAAATGAGCAAAAGAGATTATTACGATATATTAGGTGTTGACAAAAACGCTTCGGAAACTGAATTAAAAAAAGCATACCGTAAAGTGGCCATAAAATATCATCCAGATAAAAATCCTGATGACGCATCTTCTGAGGAAAAATTTAAAGAAGCTGCAGAAGCCTATGATATTTTAAGCAATCCACAAAAGAAACAACGCTATGATCAGTATGGTCATGCTGGTGTAGGTGGAGCAGCTGGCGGAGGTTTTGGTGGAGGCGGCATGAATATGGATGATATATTCAGTCACTTTGGCGATATTTTTGGTGGCGGCGGTGGCGGTTTCGGTGGCGGTTTCGGTGGTGGCGGAAGTCGACGTAGAGTCAACCGAGGATCTAACCTAAGAATAAAAGTCAAACTTACGCTCGAAGAAATTGTAAAAGGTGCCGAAAAAAAAGTAAAAGTAAATAAATATGTTGGCTGCACCAGTTGCGATGGAACAGGCGCAGAAAGTGGTGGTACTCAAACGTGTAACACTTGCCATGGTTCAGGACAGGTTACACGCATCGTAAATAGTTTTCTTGGTCAAATGCAAACAGCCACTACGTGTCCGCAATGTGGAGGCGAAGGTCAACTAATCAAACATAAATGCAAAAGCTGCAACGGAAATGGTATTGTTAAAGGGGAGGAAGTTATTTCACTTTCTATTCCGGC
>CAYPOW010000471.1:0-1963 GCA_964412145.1 uncultured Draconibacterium sp. | reverse complement strand
GTGTTGTTGGATGAATCGCATCATTATCATGCTGATGCCGCTATTGGATCGCTTGATCGTATCAATCCGCTTATGGGATTAGAATTTACAGCAACGCCATACACTGGAAAAATGATTGGACGAGGACGGAATAAAGAGCCGGAACTTAAGAAGAATATACTTTATACATATAATTTAGGTGATGCAATTCGTGATGGTTATGTTAAAGATCCATGGGTAGGAACGGAAGCGGATGTTGATTTTAGTCAGTTTGACTCAGATTCGATTGAAACGGATGCCCGCAAATTACAATTAGCGGCATTTTTTCATGAACGAGCTAAAATTGCCCTTAAAGAATATGCTTTGGACAACAATAAGCAGGGAGTTAAGCCTGCAATGTTGGTTGTAGCAAAAGATACTACTCATGCAAGTGCCCTTCGCGCGCTTATTGATGGCGATGATTTTAGAGGTGGCAGTTATAAAGGTAAAGTGATTGAGGTTCATACTAAAACTAAAGGTGAAGAGTCTGACGAAACAATTGAAAAATTAATATCTCTTGAGCATCCGGATAATGTTGTAGAAATTGTTATTCATGTGAACATGCTTAAAGAAGGATGGGATGTTGCAAATATTTATACTATTGCTCCAATTCGAGCATCCGCATCGGAAATATTGACAGAGCAAACTATCGGAAGAGGGCTTCGTTTGCCTTATGGGGAAAGAACGGGAAATAAAAACGTGGATCGAGTTATGATTGTTGCACATGATAATTATGCAAAAGTTATAGAAGGGGCGAAAAACTCAAATATTATACAGCCTACTAATATCGAAAGCATTTCGACTCAAGATACAAAAGTTGTTAAGGAGGTTCTGGAAGTTCAATCAGCGTTTATTACTAGCATACAAGATCAAATTGAAAGTAATGAATCAATTATGCAGGAGATAGAGTCGCATGCAACTAAAGCAGTAAGCCCTTTATTAGCCGATGATATTCCTGAAGATGTAAAAGTTGCTACTATCCAAAAGAAAACAGAAGAATATGTGGAAGTGCTGGCTAAGCAAGAAGCTTCAAAAGTGAGTTTTTTAGATTATCATCAGCACAGAAAGACACCGCAAAGAGAAATGGAACCTTTTCCAGAAGATTCATTATTTAGTTCCTTTAGTGATGTTGCAAAAACAGAGCTTGAGAAAATTGAAAAAATTTCAGGGCAAACAATCGAGGTGCGTAATATTCCTATTCCTCGTTTAATGCTTACTCCCAACTATGGTGAATTAAAAATTGAGAGTTTTGATTTAGATGTGAAGAGGTTAAGCAGGTATGCAACTGAAGCTTCAATTATTGAAGCACGTTTGCAAGGGGAAAAGGATTTGTTTGGAGATATCCAACAAGGCTCTCAAGATACAGAAATTACGCGTATTTCAAACTTAGGGGGAGGACGAAAACAGAGTCCCGAAAATACAATTATAGCCGCATTATGGGATTATGAGCTTATTGATTACGATAGTGAGCAAAGAGATTTATTGCTTAAACTTTCTAGCCAAGCGGTAGAGTTTTATAGATCTTTTGTGAATGATGATGATACGGTTAAAATGGTGGTTGAGAATAATTTCAGGCAAATAGCAAAAGAAATTTATATGCAAATATTAGAACATAAGGAATTTGTTTGTGATGGATATTTAGAGTCGAGTATTGGTGAGCCAAAGCCTTATCATGAGCAGTTTAATATATCATTCAATTTAGGAGAGAAGCCTGTAACTCTAGAGTCTCAAGTAGATCGGTTTTCGAGAGACAAAATTTATACGGGATTCAAGAAAGCTTGCCATTCAATGTATCGTTTTGACTCTTCTGATGAAGCACGACTTGCTTATCTTTTAGATAAAGATTCTGTCGTTGAAGACTGGCTTCGTCCAGCTCCGAACCAATTTGAAGGATTGTGTTGGCGTGATGCAGAAGGCAACTCACATCATAAGTACGAACCTGATT
>CAYPOW010000470.1:0-1972 GCA_964412145.1 uncultured Draconibacterium sp. | reverse complement strand
ATGCAGTTATTATGCGTATTCATCTAAGTAACATCCTTAAAAAAGCAAAAAAGAATGAAGAAGCGAAATCCGTATTTGAACAGGCTGTTGATGGTTTTAAAGATATTCCCGAAGCGGAGCAAGAATGGTCTACCGACTATATGATTAGCTCGAACCTGGCAATTCAATTTGAAGAAAACGATCAGGAAGATAAAGCCTGGGAAATATATTGGGAACAACTTGACAGGTTAAAAAATATTGAAGAGGCATCGAATCATGTATCCGGCCTGTTCAATAAAATGAAACATAAGATTTCTGAGCGCCGTCAAATTCTATATCAGAATAACCAAAATGAGGAAGCTGTAGTCTTATTAAAAGAAATGATAAAGCTGCATGAATCAATCTTTGACCAAAATCATGTGGACATACTTCACTGGCGATCAAAACTTGGCGAGACTTTAATTAAACTGGAAAAATACGAGGAAGCGGAAAAATTGATGCGGGATGTTGTTGAACGACTTGGAAAAATAAAAGGAGAAGAATCGCCGGAAACCCGAATAGCAGTTTCGCATCTTGCAAAAGCGCTATTGGAATTGGGAAACACGGAGGAAGCGGGAGCATTAATGATGACTTCTATTCAGGCTGGCTCAAAACGTAAAATGGATACAGAAACACTCTGTAAAGAAATAATTACCAAATCAGAACAGGAATATGGAATTGAACATCCAAACACGCTTCAGGCACTTGACGAGATAGCAGAAGATCTTCTAAAAGAGCATAAAATAGATCAGGCGATAAAATACGTTTCCTTAGCATTTGAACGCTCCGTTAATTCACTTGGTCCATTGGATGAAGAAACGTTGAGGCGAGGAGAACAATTTGCGGAAATTCTTATAAACACTAAAAATTACAAAGATGCCGAACTTATACTGCGGAGAATTCTTGGAGCATATGAACAAAACAAAGGTGTGTCAGCCATTGAAACATTAACAATACGCGATGAATTGGCTGAAGTGTTGGCAAAAATGGAAGAATATGCCGAGGCTAAAACGTATCTTGAAAGAAATATTGAAATAAAAACAGCCATTTTAGGTGGCGAAAATCTTTCTACTCTTCATTCGGTTGTGGGTTTAATTCAATTGAGTGAAAAGTCACAGGATGAGGAAAATTATACTAAAAACCTGGAAACCCTTTATGATTCTCTTACAATTCTTTCAGAGCCTGATGCTGTAAAATCATTAGCCATTAAATACATTGAAGACGCTGTAAAAGCTAGAAATATAAGAATTACGGAACAAGTAAAAACACTTCAAGGAGTTCAAATAGAAGGAAGAGTGGAATATCTGGGGAATGATGTTACGGAATTAGAGAAAACGGCTGATGAAATATCCCGGAAATCCATCGACCCTGAACGCCCTGAAGGAACAAATGAAGTTATTGCCACCATTGTATTATTAAACCAAATGAAACCCCACAAAGTGGCTTTGGATATTTGGGAGAAATTTTGCGATAATTTTGAATCCTTGTTGGAAGAAACAGATCCCACTTACCCCATGTTTCGATATGCATTATGTAATTGGTTAATCGACAAGCAATTTGTAGAAATGGCAAAAGAGCATTTAAACAAATTATGGATTAAGGGCGATTTGAAATCCTTTTTTATGCAAAAAGCGAGTCAAATATATTTTAACCTCATTGCTTACGACGGGGAAAAAGAGGAGATCAGTAAAGTTGCCGAACAAATGATTTCTGACTTTTCCAAAGCTGTTGACCCAGATCTTCCCGAACTTCAATTTTTTAAAGTTCTGATTGCTGCATATTTTATGCAAAACAATGACTTTTCATTAGCAGCAACCCTGTATTCCGAAATTCTTGAACAGGTTCCACGAAACGCAGAAGCATTTATAAACGAAATTAAAGCAAATCTAGGAGAAGCATTAGCCAAATCAGGAGATATAAATAAAGGACTTTCGTTGTGTCAGGAAGCCTGGGC
>CAYPOW010000469.1:0-1979 GCA_964412145.1 uncultured Draconibacterium sp. | reverse complement strand
CTGTTCGTTCCCATAGAGATTATTGGGAATCTATTTCTGTAGGTCAGAGAATAAATATTGAAGTATATAAAAGTAGATTAGGTTTTTATTATATTACCTGATGAATAAAGGCCAGCTTGTAACACACAATAAAATGTATTGGCTGCTCAGTGGCACGGTGGATAAGAACGTAAGCCGCTTTTTTGTATCTTTCCAATCAAACTTAAAGCGATGCAACGCCAACAACATTTTATTGCGAGAACGTTGTATGCCACTTAAACGGATACTCATTATATTTTATTAGTGATTTGTTAAAATCCAACTTAAAAATAATTAGGTTTTCGATATTTTGCTTGTTTTTTTATTCAATAATAAAGAATTTTAGTAGGCTTTTGCATAAAATACAAGGAACTCAAATAAATAGAATCAATCCAATTAATAAATTCTAATACTCAACCATATTTTATAAATTAACTAATTACTATTGTTAAAAATATGCTATATTAGGCTTATATTTTAATAATTAATGTAAATAAAAAAATGAAAGCAAAAAGATTATTATTAGTTGTGTTTGTAGTAACACTAACAGTGAATTTATTTTGTCAGCAAGAAAATAGTTTAAAGCCTTTATTGATTGATCTTCCTAACTATAAAGCTGAAGCGGCTGAAGGAAGTTCCATGGAGGCAATGGGAATAAAAATGATTAATGCATCCAGAACCTATGAAAGCGATGATAGCGAGTTAACAGCAACAATTGTTATAAGCAATAAAATTCAGGATGCAAAAATGCTTGAAGACGTTGAAGTTGAAAAACTTTTGCAATAGAAATACTCAGATAAATCATGATTATTATATTGTGGTCTTGCAAAAATTATTTGGTGAGTTTTTTAAAAATCATAGAAATAGTGTTCCATGGACAGCCGAACAACGACAGACATTGATTAGTGACTGTATTAACCAAAAACTGAAAATAAATCAAAACAGAGGTAACGATTATTGTTATTGTATGGTTCAAAAACTAGAATTATTTTGGAGCTATAATGATTATTTAAAAGCAACTGAATACGATTACCAAGAAATGATTAATATAATTGATAAACTTTGTGATTATAAATAATTTACGCGTCCTACATGTAATACACGTAAGCCGGGGGTTCTGGGTAATTTAAACTTTTGTACATTTACTCAAAATTGTAACGGGCTGATAGTTTGGTGGCACGGAAATCCCGGCCTCCGCATATTACCACCGTTGACCAATTGAAGTTCTTTATAATTTTCAAATATGATCACAAAAAAAAGAATTTGCGTGCAAATTCATTTTTCACATATTGAATTCAAAGTTTTTTGAATTGTGATGCAATGATTCAATTAGTAAACATTTCTAAAACCCCGTCAGCGGTTTTAAACCCTGACGGTGATTGTGTTGTGGTGGGATGGCCGAGATTACGGCTGCTCCTTCGTCGCAGCCGTGATCTCGATTGGGCTTGATTCAAACTATGAAACAGACCAACCAGATTCTCTGGTTGGTCTGTTTCATAGTTTGTCGGGATGGCGAGATTTGAACTCGCGACCCCTCGCCCCCCAGACGAGTACTCTAAACCGTGCTGAGCTACATCCCGATAATATATGTGCGTGAGGGTATAAAAAATAATTGCAAATATATGAGTTTTGAAATCAGTGTACAAAATTATTTAACCCTGACAGAATTGCAAAATTATTATCTATATAATAAATGGTATACCTTTTGTAAATCTAATATTCAATTCTTGAAATATATACATAACTTTGTTTAACTAATTTTTAAAGCAATACCTGCATGGAACTATTTAAATCAATGGATAACCTTGATAACAAAAAGGATTCACAAAAAACAGATATAAAAGAAACCGAAAAAGTTAAATGCCTGATTATCGGGTCGGGTCCTGCCGGATATACAGCTGCCATTTATGCAGCAAGAGCAAATCTCAAACCTGTTATTTATGAAGGACTGCAACCCGGTG
>CAYPOW010000468.1:0-1983 GCA_964412145.1 uncultured Draconibacterium sp. | reverse complement strand
AAAATGATGGATTTAACAACAAATTATTTAGGACTCAATCTCAAAAATCCGATTATAGTTGGAAGCTGTAGTTTAACATCAAGCGTAAGCGAAATAAAAAAACTCGAAAAACAGGGTGCTGCCGCCGTGGTTTTAAAATCCATCTTTGAAGAAGAAATATTGATGGATGCCGGAAATCAATTGAGTGAAGCTAGAAAAAACAGTTTTATTTACGATAAGTTTTCTGAAACACTCGATTATATCGATTTACACGTAAAAGAAGAGCGTCTGAACGAATATATTCAATTAATAAAAGGTGTCAAAAAAGAAGTTTTGATTCCAGTTATTGCGAGTGTCAATTGCATTTCTTCATCAGAATGGATCAGCTTTGCCAAGCGAATTGAAGGTGCTGGAGCCGATGCCCTCGAACTGAATATCAGTTTAAATCCTACAGATCTAGAAACAAGAGATTTTGAGCATACTATCAAAGATATTATTCAAAAAGTGCTGGCGCAAGTAAATATTCCTGTAGCAGTTAAAATCAACAATAGTTTTACGCATTTAGCAAGGACCATACTTAGTTTATCTAAAACAGGTATTGCAGGTCTTGTATTATTTAACAGAGCTTATACACCTGATATTGATATAAATACAATGGAAGCTATTCAGGGAAGAAGTTTTAGCTCTCCTGAAAATTATATGGATACTATGCGATGGATTGCTCTGCTTTCTGATAATGTAAAATGCAATTTAGCGGCCAGCTCGGGAATTCATAACACAGAAGCTGTTGTTAAACAAATCATGGCTGGCGCCGATGCCGTGCAAATGGTTTCTGCTTTGTATGAGAATGGAATTGAACATATTCAGTTTGTTTTGGAAGGCCTCGAAAAATGGATGGAGGAAAAAGGATTTTCTTCCTTGGCCCAGTTCAAAGGCAAAGCCAGCCATAAAAATGCGACAAACCCTGCAGTATTTGAACGAATTCAGTTTATGAAATACTATTCGGGGATTAATTAACAATTAAAATTTCTTCGTTTTATTGTTCTTTAGAGATTTGTTTTTTCTCAGATTCGAAATTTATTAACTGATCTTTTTTCGCACACAATACTAATTAATCGACCTGACTTTGTGCTACTTAGTGTGTACTTTGATTCTTTGCGGTAAATAGAAACCACGAAGGTGCACGAAGGATTTCACAAAGGTGCACGAAGGAGATTTGCATCAATTAATGATTATATTATCAAACCCTGAAACTTATATATCCATCAGATTGTCAGCTTAATTCACATCAAAAAATAGAAATACAGAATGTTTTTATCAAAAAATTAACAAGTATAATTTGTTTTTACCTCAACATTGAGTACTTTTGTTACTCAAACTTAATAGTAAAGTTTGAATTCCCTAATACAAGAAGACAATGCTGGACGCTCTCATTACTTCTAAAACGCGTATCAAACTCCTGATGAAATTCTTTTTGAATTCCAACTCAGAGTCCTATTTGCGTAATTTAGAAGAAGAATTTGGGGAGTCCACGAACGCTATTCGCATCGAACTGAATAAATTCGAAAAGGCCGGATTGCTCACTACACGCGCCGAAGGCAATAAAAAAATGTTTCGCGCCAATATCAAACACCCTCTTTTTCCAAATATCCATAACCTCTTGTTAAAGCATTTTGGTTTCGATCAAATTATCGAGAAAGTCGTGGAAGGTTTAGGTGATATTAAGAAAGTATTTTTAGTTGGTAAGTTTGCAAGAGGAATTGATACCGAAATCATCGATCTCATTTTTATGGGCGATGGTGTCAATAAAAATTACCTGGTTGAATTGGTCGAAAAAACAGAAAAATTAATCAGTCGGAAGATTCGCTACATGGTTTTTACGACGGTCGAAATGCAGAATTATTTGAAGCAACATCCGATAACGGATTTCTTGCTTCTTTGGGAAAGAGAATAAAATAAGGTGAAAAGCCTCTTTTTGTAGTTAATTTTCAGCCCTTTCTTAGG
>CAYPOW010000467.1:0-1991 GCA_964412145.1 uncultured Draconibacterium sp. | reverse complement strand
AAAAATGGGCGATTGGTTTGTTTGGGTATGCATAATTGGATTATTATTTATATTTGGAAAAGTATTTTATAAGAGGAAAACAATTTGATAATAAGGCCAGCGTACAACACATGTTATAGCGCATGCGGGTTTGGCTTCGCCGAGCTCCCTTTGGTCGGTTCAGGGGTTTTCGAAGGGTTACCTACGGCGAGCTCCTTTCAGTCGGTTGTGGCTCGTAAAAAAAGCCGGTATAAACTGATAGGAAATCGCCCCGTAATCCCGCACGACACCATACCATCAACGTTAATGGGAAATCGTATAAAAGAATTAAGCAAAATCATCTGATTTATCATCTTGGTCATTTTTTTCTTTTAACCAGTCTATTATTTACATCAAATGATTCATCGATTGATAAGCTGTCGAGATAATGTAATGTTGTAGACCTGGTTCCCTAAAACAATCTGGCAAAATTCTGGCAAAAAAAAGAGTTACAAAAATAAATTTGTAACTCTTAGAATTTCAGGTGGAGAATAGCGGAATCTCCCAAAGGAATCTCTTTGAGTGAACCGATGACCTCTTGACTGCCAGAACCAATTTTGGGATTTCTTTACAACTCCATCAGACTATCATTCACTACATTACAAGATTTTATCAACTCATATTTTCCCTATATACTATACCTATTTTCCGTTTCTCTGGCAACTTTTCTGGCAATTATTTTGTAGTAGCACTTACTTGATAAACTTTTCAATTTTCTCTAAAAGTTCTTCCTTTTTAATGGGTTTTGCAATATAATCATCGCAGCCAGCTTCTAATGATTTTTCTCTGTCACCTGAAATCGCATAAGCAGTTTGGGCAATGATTGTGAGATCGGATCTAAAAGCTTTGATGACCTTAGTGGCTTCATAGCCATTCATAACTGGCATATTGATATCCATAAGGACTAAATCAATCTTGGAATTCTCTTCACAAAGCCGAACAGCTTCTTCACCATTTTTTGCCAAGATTATAGTATTTACTCCAAAACCTTTTAGAATAATTTTTAAGAATTCATAGCTTGAATCATCATCTTCAACAACTAAGATTGTTTTATTTTTAAGGCCTGTATTTTCTCGTTTGACAACTTTTGATTTCGATTCATCACTAGAAACAACATTTTTAGCCTCTGGATATGGAATAGTGAAATAAAAAGCACTTCCTTTTTTTTCAGTGGATTCAACCCAGATTTCACCACCTAGGACATTTACTAATTTTTTTGAGATTGACAAACCTATACCCGCCCCTCCAAAAGTTTTGGTATTGGTTTCTTCAACTTGCCTGAATCGCTCGAAAATAAAATCTAGGTTATCTTCATGAATACCAATACCAGTATCTTCAACATAGAACAGGAGTCTTTTTTTACTTTCTAGATCATCAATTTTAAACCCATAATTTACACTGCCTGTAAAAGTGAATTTTAAAGCATTTTTAAGTAGGTTTAGGAGTACTTGCTTGAGCTTTGAGGGATCAGTGCGCACAGTGAGATTATCACTTTCTGGAGGAATCCTTAAAAATAGATCAAGGTGACTCTTTCCAATATTCTGTTGTTCATACTGGATAATCTGATGTACCTCTTGTAATAAAGAATGAAGGTTTTTATCTTCCTCTTTAAGATTTACCACTCCTGTCTCAATTAACGTAATATCAAACAAATCTTCAACAATACTAAGTAAATGGGTTCCACTTTTATTAATTGTTTTATTAAATTGAATAATATCAGAAACAGGCATCGTATCATCTATAATATTTGAAAAACCAATAATTGCATTCAAAGGAGTACGAAGTTCATGTGACATCGTTGTCAGAAATGCAGATTTTAATCGGTCCGATTCGGTAGCTTTATTGAGTGCGTGAATTAAGTCTTCTTCTGCCTGTTTTAAATCGGTAATATCTACAAATGAAACAATAACTTTTTTCAGTGTTTTATGTGATTCCGGTGGAATATTTAATGACAAGAACAAATGCTTATAATC
>CAYPOW010000466.1:0-2026 GCA_964412145.1 uncultured Draconibacterium sp. | reverse complement strand
GCTCATTTGCTTGAAAAGATTTTCAGGTATATGGAAGATTTTGTGAAAGAATAATGATTTAAAAAATAACGGTATTGTGCTGGGAAAGACTAGAAATGGTGTATCCCATCACTTTTTTATATGATAAAACGAAAACATTTTCGAATCCTGCTGAGCCTTCTTTTTTTGCTCTTATTACCTAACATTATATTCGTGTTAATAGGTGAAGATTCTGCTGTTATCAGCTTTTTAAAGCGCATAGTATTTTTTTGTTATGCCTTTGCATTATTACTATTTCCGCTTATTTTTATTAAACCAAAGTGGTATTTTGGTCTTTCCATTTTGCTCTTGCCTTTTGCACTCGCCGATTTATATGCCTTATTCATTTCGGGCACCCAATCTACTGCAATGCATTATATGGCTGTTTTCTCCACTAATTTTGATGAAGCAAAAGAATTAATGGCAGGAAATATACTTTTGCTTTTTTTGGCCTTAACATACATTCTCATATATGTTTTTCTTTTTTTCAAGCTAGATAAAAAACTGACATTAAATAGGTTGTCAAAATATTTGATTGCTATATTTTCTTTTACAATGATTATTGGTTTGTTTGTTCGCGATTATGCTATCGCAAAAAAAACAGGACAAACAGTTGAAAGTTTTGAAACTGCACTTGGTTTTTTTGAAGTCAAACTCGATAAAACGTTCCCATTTGGTGCTATCAATAAACTTGGTGGAGTGCTTGATGGTTTGATTGAAAAAAGCAAATTCAACGACAACAATCGCGATTTCAGTTATCAAGCAGCTATCGAAAACAAAAGCAATAAAACATTGGTATTGGTTATCGGAGAAGCCGCCAGAAAGCATAATTTTCAGCTGTATGGCTATGAGCGACCTACGAATCCATTGCTATCAAGCTCAAAGAACTTGCTTGTTTATTCCGATTTTACAACAAATGCCAATTTTACACAAACCAGCTTTCCTCAGATAGTTACCAGTATTGGGCCAAAACAATACGGCAAACGCTATAACGAGAAAGGTATTATCGCTGCATTTAATGAAGCAGGATACCAAACTTATTGGATTACCAATCAACCCTATTATCCAAACTCGCTTTATTATTTGTACGCAAAAAATGCCGACTACTATTTAGATGTTTCTACCACTTTTGAAATGAAATCATACGACGATAAGGTTTTCCCATTTTTTGAAAAAATCCTTAGTGATTCCCATAAAAAGAGGTTGATAATTATCCATAGTATTGGTAGCCACTATAGATATAATTTGCGCTATCCAAAAGCATTCGAATTATTCAACCCTGTTCTTGATGGATCGGTTAGTGTTGGTGGAAATTCAGCGGAGTATAAGGAGCGCTATGTAAACTCGTATGACAACTCCATTCTTTATACAGATTATTTTCTTTCGGAATTGATAAATAGAATGAAGGAGTTGAAAGAGCCTGGATTAATGATGTATGTTTCAGATCACGGAGAAAACCTTTACGATGATGAAAAGGCCTTATTTCTGCATGGTAGCGCCGAGCCTTCTAAATACGAATTGGAAATCCCTTTCTTTATCTGGACTTCAGATAACTACGATACCTCACAAGTTAAAAAGTTAAAAGCTTTGAGAGCCAAGAAACTCTCTTCCGAAATAGTATTCCATACCCTTACTCATTTGGGAGGTTTTACAACAAACCTACACAAAACGGAATTTGATTTGCTGTCCGACAGTTTAACGAGTGGCAATAGGCTCTTTTTATTGGGAAACGGACAGGTGATTTCTATCGATAAATAAGCTCAATACATAGGCGTGTTATATAAAAACACACCGCTCTCAGATATTCTTCAATACAAATAAGATAATAGAGAATTATACAGACAGTCTTCTATTTACGTACTTTTGTATATTAGAAATAAAATTACAATGAAAACAACAAACAAACCCACCAGCAATCCTTTTGTCAAAAACATATTAAGCGAATTCGCTAACAACCCATACAGTTCATTTAATTACAAGCAACTAGCCAAGCGTTTGGGCGTAAAAG
>CAYPOW010000465.1:0-2028 GCA_964412145.1 uncultured Draconibacterium sp. | reverse complement strand
TCGCGTTATCTAAATCTCTTCGAAAATGCACCAATATCACTCTGGGAAGAAGATTTTACTGATTCATTGGTCTATCTGGAAGCACAATTAAAACACTACAACCTCCCCATCGAAGAAATTTTTGAAAAACAGCCCGAAGTTTTATATAAATGTTCGTCTATGGCTAAAGTAATAGATGTAAACAGCCAAACCTTAATACTTCACGAGGCAAAGAACAAAAAAGAATTATTGGGTAATTTGGAAAATATTTTTACTTCCGAATCCTTCAACACCTTTGGTAAGTTACTGATAGCGCTCTACACAGGCGATAATTATTTTAGTGCCGAAATAAAAAACAAAACCTTCAAAGGAAAAGAAATAAACGTTCATCTGCGTTGGTCTTTTATGAGTGGGAACACGGACAACAGCAAAAAAGTTATAGTTTCAATGGTAGATTTGACAAATTTGCGTAAATCCGAAATAGAACTTAAAACAAGCGAAGCGCGCTTCCGCTCCATTTTCGAAAACAACCATACGGTAATGTTATTGATCGATCCAGAAACTCAACGCTTTTTGGATGTAAATCCATCAGCAACAGCCTATTACGGATATACACGCGAGCGGTTTTTAAATAACATCACCATCGACCAAATCAATGCATTAAGCAAAGAGGAAATTAAAGCTAAAATGGAAGAAGCAAAATTGAATAAAAATGCCTTTTTCGATTTTAAACACCGTTTAAGTGATGGCAAAATAAGAGATGTAGAAGTCCATAGCAGTCTTATCAATTATGAAAATAAACAGGTTTTTTTCACCATTGTTTTTGATATCACAGAAAAAAAACAAGCGGAAAAGGCACTTAAGGATGCTATGAAAATGCAAGAAAGCATTTTCCGTTCTGCCCCAGTTGGAATTGGTGTTGTTTCCAATCGTGTTTTTACCGAAGTAAACAATCGTTTATGTGAGATGGTTGGTTTCTCAGCTGAAGAACTTCTTGGTAAAGAATCGAAAATTATTTATCCTTCCGAAGAAGAATTTAATAGAATTGGCAAGGAAAAATACGAACAAATAAAAGAAAAAGGAACAGGAAGTGTTGAAACCGTATTTAAACGAAAAGATGGAGAAATTTTAAATGTTTTATTGAGCTCTACCCCGCTGAATATAAACGATTTGGAGAAAGGGGTTACTTTTTCTGCATTAGATATCACCTCCCGCGTAAACGATTTAAAAGAGCTCAATAAATATCGTTTGCAGCTGGAAGAAACCGTTAATGAGCGAACTCTGGAATTGTCGGGCAGTCAGGATGCTCTGCTCAATTTGGTGGATGATCTTAATCATCAAACGGCTAAATTAGAAAAAGCAAATAGCCGACTTGCAGAAATAAATGAAGAGTTGGAAACCTTTACCTATTCTGTTTCGCACGATTTAAAAGCGCCCCTGCGCGGCATCGATGGCTACAGTCAGCTTTTGCTAGAAGATTATTATAAAGAGTTAGAGCCCGAAGCTATAACATTTTTATTGAATATTAGGAAAAGCACACAGCAAATGGCATTGCTTATCGAAGATTTATTGGCCTATTCTCGTATGGAACGCAAAGATTTTGTTTCCGAAAAAATACAGCTTAAAGGCTTGATAGAAGATATGATCTTGTATTATTCAAAACAAATTGAAAAGCAAAAACTGAAGATAAAATATTCTTTTCCCGATAATTTTAAACTTTCTGCCGATAAAGATGGTTTGAATTTAATTGTGAGAAATTTTATGGATAATGCCATTAAATTTACTGCACAAAGCGAAAAGCCTATAATTGAAATTGGAGGCAAGGAAACCAAAGAAAAATGGCTTATATTTGTCAAAGACAACGGAATAGGATTTGATATGAAATACCACGACCGCATATTTAAAATCTTCCAGCGCTTGCATTTAAGTGAAGAATTTGAAGGAACAGGCATTGGATTAGCAATGGTTGGCAAAGCAGCACAACGAATGAAAAGTAAAATTTGGGCCGAAAGCGAATTAGGGAAAGGAGCAACGTTTTATTTGGAAATT
>CAYPOW010000464.1:0-2031 GCA_964412145.1 uncultured Draconibacterium sp. | reverse complement strand
TCAATAGTTTTTGCTAAAAATAAGAGAATCCAAGTTTTGTTGATGATCCCTAAAAACGAAGCGACAAACAACTTAAGCCACCATCTAGTTTCCGAAACTCAGAAACGTCAACTTCGAGAATTGGGTAACCCGCTTCTTCTATCTTTTGCTTGGCCATTGGAAAACCAGCAGGGATAATAACAGTATTGTTTACCCAAATACAATTCGCAGCATAGCTTTCTTCCATTGGAATCACAATTTTATCGAATTTCTGAAATGCCTGATGATCCACAAACTCCCCACAAGCAACTAGCTTATTGTTTTCTAAATAAGCTAAACCCGTTTTTAAATGGAGCACTTCTTTAAAAGCAACTACCGAACCACTCAAATCATACTTTTCCAAAAACCCTATCATTTGATTGACGCCTTCAAGATTAGTCCTTGCCGATAAACCAATATAATAATGATCTCCTACCATCATAATATCACCTGCTTCCACAAAGCCTGGAGATGTGATCTGCTCAATATTGGAATAATAAGACTTAAGTACTTCGCTCATTTCGGCAACCTCTCCCCTTCTGGATGGCGCACCTGGATTGGTAATAATGGCACAGTATGGAGTTACTAAAGCTACATCTTCAACAAAAGTAGAATCGGGATATTGTTCATCGGCCTCCAAAACCTTCACTTCTAAGCCACAATATTTTAATGCTTCAATATAATTGGCATGCTGCTTCAAAGCATTGCTATAATCAGGTTTTCCAAGATTAGCAGATGTAATTCCATCAATCATACTTTTACTCGGTTTTCTTACAATGGCTTTCGAGAACATAACAAATCTATCTAATGAAAAAAATATACTAATCTTGTTTGGATAATCTATTGAAGTGTCAAATATAGATGATTATACCTCTTAAGTAGGGATTCATAATCAAATATTTTCAAGAAAATATTTGAAGGATAAAATTCCTAAATTTTCCCTATTATTGTGCCTACCAAATCAAACACATATCCTATGAAAAAACAACTAAACCTCATTTTACTATTTTTATGCTTATCCTTATTTGCTTTTGCGCAACAAGGAAAAAAAGCTTTAAATCACGATGACATACTAAAATGGAATCGAATTACAGAAAAATTGATTTCCAATGATGGTCAAACCATTGTGTATAAAACGGAACCCTGGAAAGGCGATCCTACTTTGAAAATCACAACACCAAAAGCGAAGGAATTGTTTTCTCAGGTTGGTGCGAGTGGAGCAAAAATTTCTTCGAATTCCGATTTTGTGGTTTTTACAATTAAGCCTCTCAAAACGGAAGTGCACGCTCTAAAACTCAAGAAAACAAAAAAAGAAGATATGCCCCTTCCTGAATTGGGTATTTTTTCTGTTGCAGATCAGCAGCTTGAAACTATCACCAAACTAAAAGGTTTTAAAATGGCTGATAAAGGTCTGGCCTTTTTAGCCTATCAAGTCGAAGCTGAAAAAGACACAACAAAAAAGGCAAAAGGAAAACAAAAAAAAGAATCATTGGCACTTCAACTACGCAATCTGGAAACGAAAACTGAACAAAGTTTTCCAGCTGTTACTAACTATTTCTTTGCCAAAGAGGGAAATGTTTTAGTATTTGCCTCAGATAGTAAGAAAGAAGAATTTGAAGCTGGCATTTATCATTTGAATCTCGAATCGAATAAGTTAAGCCAATTATTTTCAGGCAAAGCCGATTTTAAACAAATATCCATCAACAAAGAGGGAAACAATATTGCCTTTCTAGCTGATACAAATACAGATAAAAAAGCGGATAAAAATTATAAGCTTGTCAGCTGGAGTGGAATCGCTGATCCAGCAGAAATGGTTTTGAATAATCAGAATTCAGCACTTCCTGAAAATTGGGAAATAAGTGCAAACGGAAGAATATCTTTTGCCCTAGAAGCCAATCGTCTTTTCTTTGGAATTGCACCTATCAAAACTAAAAAAGACACCACCATTCTCGATGAAGATATTCCGGAATTGGATGTTTGGCATTGGAACGAAGATGTATTGCAAACCGTTCA
>CAYPOW010000463.1:0-2036 GCA_964412145.1 uncultured Draconibacterium sp. | reverse complement strand
AAACTGGTCTTGTATTTTTATCCTAAGGCCAGTACGCCTGGATGTACAGCTGAATCCTGCGATTTTAGAGATCATTACCAAAGTCTGATAAGTAAAGGTTTTGAGGTTGTAGGTGTAAGTGCCGACAGTGTTAAGCGACAAAAGAATTTCGCAGACAAAAATGCATTGACATTCTCTTTAATTGCTGATGAACAGCTTGAAATTATTAAAGCTTATGGATGTTGGGGGCTAAAGAAATTATATGGCAGAGAATACGAAGGAATTTATCGTAAAACCTTCTTAATTGATGAAAAAGGAATTATCGAAATCATTATAGAAAAAGTCAAAACCAAAGCAGCCACTGAGCAGCTTTTGAGTGCTTTAGAATCGAAAAAACAATAGTTATGGCAAAATCAGAAAACAAGCAAGATATTAATGTGGAAAAACTGAAAGCACTTCAGTTAACCCTGGATAAAATTGAAAAATCGTATGGCAAAGGTGCTGTTATGAAGATGGGTGATGCGGCCGTAGTGTCTATTGCTTCCATTTCAACAGGTTCATTGGGTTTGGATACTGCTCTTGGAATTGGAGGTTTACCTCGAGGTCGCGTGGTTGAAATTTATGGTCCTGAATCATCAGGTAAAACAACTTTAGCCATTCATGCGATAGCAGAAGCACAGAAAGCAGGTGGTATTGCTGCATTTATTGATGCAGAACACGCTTTCGATCGTTTTTATGCTGAAAAATTAGGTGTTGATATTGAAAATCTTTTGATTTCGCAACCTGATAATGGCGAGCAAGCTTTGGAAATTACTGAAAATCTTATTCGTTCAGGAGCAATCGATATCATTGTTATCGACTCCGTTGCTGCTCTAACACCTCGTAGTGAAATTGAAGGCGAAATGGGCGATTCTAAAATGGGTTTGCAGGCGCGTTTAATGTCGCAGGCTTTGCGTAAACTTACAGGGACTATCAGTAAAACCGGTGCCACTTGTATATTTATCAATCAGTTGCGTGAAAAAATTGGAGTGATGTTTGGAAATCCTGAAACAACTACGGGTGGTAACGCTTTAAAGTTTTATTCCAGTGTTCGTTTGGATATTCGCAAGATTGCTATCATCAAAGATAAGGATAGTGTTATTGGAACGCGTGTACGGGTGAAAGTAGTGAAGAATAAAGTAGCTCCACCTTTCCGTCAAACAGAATTTGAAATTATGTTTGGACAAGGGATTTCTAAAATGGGAGAAATTGTTGACCTTGGTGTTGAACATGAGATTATAAAAAAAGCAGGTAGCTGGTTTAGTTATGGCGATACCAAGCTTGGGCAGGGGAGAGATGCTGTAAAAGCTTTATTAATCGATAATCCTGAACTGGCGGAAGAGCTGGAAGAAAAAATTAAAGAAGCCTTAAAAGCTTAATTTTTGGACAATAGATATAGAAGGCTGATATTCGTATCGGCCTTTTTTGTTGGAGTATGTTTGAGAGTTTGAGACAAATGTTAAAAGAAGCTTTATTCTTCGTTTTGTCTTTTATAGTCTATTTTCTTTCGGGGAGTAGTATCCTTTTGTTTTTATAAAAAAATAAGCATTCTGAATATCAGGCACACTTTTTTTGACATTTATCAAAGACAAATTCTTGAAATTGCGCAGAATAAAGCATAAGATAAGTTCTAATCAGGTACAAAAATGCACGCACCTATCAATAAAAATCAGATAAAAACAAAATAAGAGAAAAAGATTAAGAGTATTCTTTTTGAAGACTTGCTAAATCTATCACCAACCTGTCGGTTGAAGCTTTGAGTTTTACAAAGAGGTCTTCAAGACCTGAGCCATCGCCTGCGCGTCCTTTTTCTTCAATTGTTCGTGCAAGTTCTTCCGATTCCTTGTCGAAGAAATTAGCCGTAACGCCTTTCAAACTATGTGCCGTTTTATAAATTTGATCAAAATTACCGGTGTGAATTACGTCTGCAAGTTTTGTCATCCTATCTGGGTACTCCTGAATGTATATTGTAATTATCTCGCATACAACGTCTTTATCAAATATTTCGTAATTCGATG
>CAYPOW010000462.1:0-2038 GCA_964412145.1 uncultured Draconibacterium sp. | reverse complement strand
TTATTTATTTGAATTTACTTTCAAATAACCACTACACCCCGCATTACTTATGAGCGCGTGTTATAGGGCGTTTTTCTAGTAAAATTATATTTATAGTTATAGCATCATTGTTAATACTTACGAGGTTTTTTTAATTTTGGCTCTCCAATAATTAATAGTGTAAGGAATTAAAGTAATGATATATGAAATAATTGAGGCAATACTTGCTATAAGTGAAATATAGAAAAGAGTACTTAAACTATAATATTCGCTTAATCCAAGAGCAACCATGGCCATTAATAAACCCCATAAATTTTGATTCAAGTTAATTTTGAAACTTTCTGAGGGATTTTTCATATTCAATAATTATTATTTAGATGGTTTAATCTTTGAAAAACTAAATGTATAGACCCATTTACCTTTATTAGAATTTGGATCAAGATGAAAAGTAGTTAATTCCGTACTAAATCTAAGATTCTTTTTATTTAATAATTCTATGGTTGATTCAAATTCTTTACCCAATAATTTTTGAAATACTTTTGGGTTCTCACAAAAGAGTTTATCATTGTCAATTCTATATTTTGCAAAATTGTCAATTTGTTCCCTATCCTTACCTTGAATTACTCTTTCACCATATTCATTAAACCAAAATACAATTGGACCTTTATTATGGTACTCAAGATATTCATCATCATTATTCTTAGTGAAATAACTGTTTTCTTTAAGAATGAAAATTGATTCTTCTCCATCAATATAAGTTATTATTGTTTCTAACTTCCAATATCCTACAATTAGTTGCTCATAATCTAGCTTTTGGCAGCTAATTATAAAACCAATTATTAAAATTAGTAGAATAGTTAAAATGATTTTGTTAAGGGTTTTGTTAATAATTCTTTTCATAATCATTAAGTTTAAAAGGTTTTTCTTTTATCATATGTGAAGTGTTTCAAGTATTTCCCTTGTATGAAAACCAATAGTTTCAAGTCCTTTAATTTGTTCTTGGGTTAAACTATCAGTTACTAAGACTTTTGCTTTTACTTGTCCACTTGTGTTTATGGGCGGTTTTGCAGAATAATTCTGAATCATTTCTTCTATTTCTTCGTCACTTAGAATTATATCTACGGTTACGTGCGCACCGTAATTTCTATATGCGTCTGTCGTAGGAATAAAGGAAATTGTAATAGCATGGTTTTGCATTTTACAAATTTGAAACAAGCATTCTCTCGAAAAGTTAGTGTTTCCTACAATTCTTCTTTTTAATTCAGCTTCAATAAGTTTACGAAGTTCTAAATTGCTATTTGAGGCTTGCCAAAGAATTGTCAATCTGTGTAAGTCAAATTTTTCTAATTCCATTTTAATCCTTTTTTGAAAACATTAAATATGCAAAGAATAGAACTGCAGGGCCAATGGCATAAACAAGAAATTCGCTAAAATCATATGCTTTCAACAAAGCAGTGTCTTCGGCAAATGGCCAAAATTCACTAGACCAACTCTTGTCCGACATAAATAATACAACAAGGTTCAAAAAGAACCAAACTATGTAGACTGTAATAAGCTGTCTTTGTTTTCGAAGTAACTTTTTCATTTTGTGTTGATTTTAAAAGTTATTATTACGGTATTCAATTGTTCATTTTAGCATTAGTGCTGCTGGTGTGTTTTCAGGATTTATATTAAGTTGAATTCCTTCTTCAGCTTTTTTTTGTTTCCAATTATTTCCTGCTTTAAGTAATTCTGTATAATTGAAATTGTTGTTTGATAATTAAGCAAAATAATGGTCTTTCACTTTGTCAGGTATATAACCTAATCACCCTGCAAACACGAAGAAGCTCATTTTTATTTGGTCATTGTCCGAATATTTGTCCGCATAGAGTTTTCGTAACTTTCCAATTGGGTTTTCATACTTCTTTTTGGTTTCCATAAACTGATAACCAAAGTAAATTAGTGCTATAAATCCTACTGCAAATATGAATTCCATTTTCGTGTCGTTGTCTTTTTAAAATGCCCTATAACGGACCGGCGCTAAAATTTAGTTGCCGTTTTTTAGCAATATCCTTTCAAT
>CAYPOW010000461.1:0-2039 GCA_964412145.1 uncultured Draconibacterium sp. | reverse complement strand
CATTGTCTTTGGCTGCCAAAGCTTTTAAATAAGTGCCTATTTTATTTGCCACATCGCCATTTTTTGTTGTTCTGTCCGAACCAACAATGACCAGGTCAACCATTCCTTTTTGCATTAAATGACCTCCTGTATTATCTGGAATTACGGTATGTTTAACTCCATGTTGTGCCAATTCCCAGGATGTTAATCGTGCTCCCTGATTACGTGGCCGCGTTTCATCCACCCAAACATGCACATCAATTCCTTCGTCAAAAGCAGCATAAATTGGAGCAGTGGCTGAGCCATAATCGACAAAAGCCAACCAGCCGGCATTGCAATGGGTAAGAATATTTACGGTGGCGCCATTTTTCTTTTTGCTTATTTCGCGAATCAAAGGAAGGCCGTATTCTCCAATCAATCTACCTTCTTCAGCTCCCTGATCAGCAATAGTTTCTGCTGCTTTAAGGGCCAGATTGTAAATGCTCGGATAGTCTTTGTTTGGATTGCTTGCTATTTTTTGAAGCATCAAATCGATGGCCCAACTTAAATTAACGGCAGTCGGACGTGTGGCTTTCAAAAAAGCAGCCGATTTTCCGATAGACGCATAAAAATCGGTTTCTTTTTCTGCTTTAATAACAGCCAGATACATGCCATATGCACATGCTGCGCCAATGACTCCGGCTCCTCGTAGATGCATATCTTTTATGGCTACGGCCATTTCTTCAACAGAATGAATAGTTTCAATCTCAAAAGAAAAAGGGAGTTTTCTTTGATCAATAATCTGAATACTCTTTTTATTGTCAGGGTTTACCCAAATAGTTCGATAGTGTTTTCCATTTACATTCATAGATCAATCCTGATATAGGAGGTATTTTTTTCTCATTATTTTAAATGTATTCAATTCAGGTTCCCAGCTTTTTCTGATCTCATTTTCTGACCATCCTTCTTTGATTTGTTCTTCTAATTTATTGGTACCAGCCAGTAATTTGAAGTAAGATGTAAAGAAATTATTTTTATCAGAATATGAAGAATAAAAGTCGATAAGATATTGTAAATCAAGCCTATACGATCGTTTGTATTTTTTGGAATATATTCGGAAATCGAGGCCATAGCAAATCTGATTTTCGAATTTTGGATGAACACTTTTGCCTGCTAAACTTATAGGTTGAAAGGAAAA
The DNA here is from genome assembly GCA_964412145.1 of uncultured Draconibacterium sp. GTDB lineage: Bacteria > Bacteroidota > Bacteroidia > Bacteroidales > UBA12170 > UBA12170. The sequence continues at coordinate 883 of CAYPOW010000461.1, read as the reverse complement.
GTTTTTATCAGAATAATCAGGATAACCTATGACTTCGAAAGGAAAATTGGTTCCTCGTCCAATGCTAACATTCGTTCCTTCGAAAAAGCAAAGCGAAGGGTAAAGAGCAATTGCATTGTCGTTCGGTAAATTGGGTGAAGGAGCAACTGGCAGATGATAAATCATTTGGTGATTGTAATTTTTCACTGGAATAATCTTCAATTTGCATTCGATTTTATTATTTAGCCAGCCTTCTCCATTGATCATTTTAGCTAATTCAGCTAAAGTCATTCCATGAACAACAGGAATTGGAAGCAATCCAACAAAAGATTCAAATTCCTTTTCCAGAACAGGACCATCTACATAATGTGCATTTGGATTTGGGCGATCAAGTATCAGCAAAGGAATATTATTTTCGGCACAGGCTTCCATAACATAAGTCAGGGTTGAAATATATGTGTAAAAACGAGCGCCAACATCCTGAATATCAAATAATAAAAGATCAATTCCTTTTAAGCTTTCTGCCGTAGGTTTTTTATTTTTTCCATATAAAGAAACGATGGGGATGCCTGTTTTTGAATCAATTCCATTCGTAATATTTGCGCCGGCCTCGGCCTCACCACGAAACCCATGTTCAGGAGCAAAAACTTTTTGAATGGCGAATCCGGCATTTTGCAAGGCATCAACCAGATGAATATTTCCAATGCGACTAGTCTGATTGGCTACGATACCAATTTTTTTATTTTTAAGTAGATGAAAATACTGATCCGTTTGATCAGCTGCCGGAATAGGCGATTGCGCAAAGGTAAAAAGAGCCAAAAGCACGAATATAAGGATGAATTGTAGTTTCTTTTGAAGCATTGAAGAAGAATTGATATTTTTGTAACAAAAATAAGCATTTCAT
>CAYPOW010000460.1:0-2044 GCA_964412145.1 uncultured Draconibacterium sp. | reverse complement strand
TATATTTTAATCAAACTTGAACCTATAATATAAGAAATTATTTGAACACCTCAATAATTTTATTTGGCCTCTTAATTCTTTTAATCTCAATTAACATTGGCAAAAGAATTTTCAAATGGGACATTCCGCTAATAAATATTGTATTTAGTTTAAATTTTATCTCTTTCATCCTTCTCCTTAATATACTTTCTTCTTTCGAAACAGAAATAAAATATTTTATTCCTTTAAGTGTAATAATATTAGGCTCTTTAAGCCCTTTAGGATTTTTCTACTGGATTAGAAGCTCTCTCTATTTAAAAACACAAACACAAAAAAAACTGGATTTGTTTAATGCGTTATTAAATTTCACGCACGGTGGATGGGCATTAAGTAATTTAAATAGCTTACAACTTTTATTTGAAAATTTATCTGTGGCGGAGATGAAAGATGAGGCTTACCGCAAACCATTTATAATGAGGCAAGAAACATTCATAAACCTAACTTTGCCATTATTAGATCAAATTCTATCCCTTCTTAAAAATCTACGAAATAACAAAAGCAAGATTGAAGAGATTGAAAAGTATAAATGTGATATAACGTTTGCATTAAAAGAAGACATTAATCATTTAGAAGAAAATAAAAACAACAAAACTTCAGTGGCAATCATTAAATTACGGGAACTAATTACAACGCTGAAGCAAAATGTATTTGCTGAACATTCATGCAATCCTGATAAAGTAATCAAAAATCTCCATAACGAATTACAACAAACGCTTAAAGACGAAAACGTAAACCTGAACATTATTAGCTTCCTTTCAAAGGATGATCTTGTTTTAATTGATTCTCGGGATCTTACAAGCGTTGTAGATAACTTTATTCAAAATTCAATAAAAGCTTTAAAAAACGAAGCAGAAAAACGCATAACCATAAAATTATTGAAAGGAGATCCACGCATATTTATAGAGATCATAGACAACGGGGGCGGAATTCCGCAAGATAAATTTCAAGAAATATTTGAAAATGGATACTCTACAAATAACAGTACCGGTTTCGGTTTATATTATTCCAAAGAAGCATTGGAAAAATTTGGCGGAAGAATATTCTTGAAAGAAAGCAAAGCTCATTTAAAAACTAGGTTTGTAATTGAATTACAAAACGGTTGTGAAAAGGATTCAAATCAGTCGTAATGAATTCAAGGAAATATAGAACTATGAAGATGACAAAAACATCTGCTAAAGAGATTACAAATAGAATAAATATATATTTATGAAACAATTGATTCTTATCATAGACGATGACTTAGATTACACATCTGATTTAAAGCTATTGCTGAAAAAAGATTTCGATACAATATCAAGTGACAATATTGGAAAAGGTATGTTTCTTCTAAACAAACATTCTCCAGATCTGGTTATCCTAGATCTTATGCTCAAAGAAGGAGAAAGTGGCCTCTCAGCCATTGACCTAATCAAAATGGAAGATAACAATATTCCTATTATTATGGTAACTGACCATAGTTCAGTCGAAACTGCGATAAGAGCAATTAAAAAAGGAGCCTACGACTATATTTCGAAAACAACTAAAATAGCAGAATTAAAATTACTAATCAAAAAAGCGCTTGAGCATCGACTCCTGCTATTTAGAGCCAATACACTAGAGAAAGACCTGAATAGACCTTATAAAGATATCATAGGCGAAACAGCAGTAATGCAAAAATTAAAGGATCAAATAAAGCTATTTGCCAACAATAATAGCACATTATTAATTTATGGAGAAAGTGGAACCGGAAAAGAATTAGTGACGCGTCAGATTCATCAAATTAGTGAGCGATCAGACAGACCATTTGTAGCCGTGAATTGCGCTGCTATTCCCAGAGATCTATTAACCAGTGAGCTTTTTGGACATGAAAAAGGGGCTTATACAGGTGCCGACTCAAGAACGCTTGGTCGATTTGAATTAGCAGCTGATGGAATTCTTTTTTTGGATGAGATTGGAGAGCTTGATCAAAGTGCACAAGTTGCATTATTAAGAGTCCTCCAGGAAAAAGAATTCCACAGGGTTGGCG
>CAYPOW010000459.1:0-2048 GCA_964412145.1 uncultured Draconibacterium sp. | reverse complement strand
GAGGCATTGGCATATTTGTTTTCCATTCAAAAAACTTAAGGTATTTGCAAAAATAAAAAAACCCATCGAAGCGACAGGTATATAAACAAAAAAAAGAAGACATCAACCAATGCCTCCTAATTCTTTTTCAAAAGAAATGAACGAATTATTTTCTTCCGTTAAACTCGTCAGAAACAGTTAATTGCGATCTTCCTTTAGCTCTTCTGCGAGCTAAAATTCTACGTCCGTTTTTAGAAGCCATACGCTCTCTAAAGCCGTGCTTATTTTTTCTTTTGCGAACCGAAGGTTGATATGTTCTCTTGCTCATAGCTATATTGTTGTTTTTTTCGGACTGCAAAAGTACAGCCTTTTTTTAGAATTACAAATCTTTACTGTTATTTTTTAAAGAATTTATCAGGTTGCCCATTTAAAGCAACCTGATAAATAATTGATCTTATTTTTTTGGAACATTCTTCAATGTTTCCACTGTAAAATCCCAGAATTTTCGCACACTTGCAATGTCAACTTTTTCATCTGGAGAATGTGGGAAACGAATGGTTGGACCAAAAGAAATCATATCCCAATTAGGATATGCTCCGCCTAAGAGTCCACATTCCAAACCAGCATGAATTGCAGTAACTTTTGGAATAATACCGTATTTATTATTGTAAATATCGCTCATTTCCTTTAAAATTGGAGAATCAACATTTGGCTTCCAGCCAGGATATTGTCCATCGAACCAAACTTTAGCACCTGACATTTGAAAAACGCTTTCAATCATATTCTCTAAATCCTGCTTAGCTGAATCGACTGAGCTACGAATAAGAGTGAGAACTTTAATTTTTCCATTTTCTGATTTAACAATAGCCACGTTATTAGAAGTTTCTACTAAACCTTCCATTGAATCACTCATACGCATAATGCCGTTAGGGCAGGCATATATAGCATTGAATAATGAGGTCTGAGTTTCCGCATCGATTATATATTTTGGAAGATCAGCGGCTTCTATCCTGAAAATCATAAATGGTTCTGTTTTTTCAAGTTCAGCCTTAAAAATAGCTTCACACTTAGGTACAGCAGCTTCAAATTCTTTTGCCTTATCTGTTGGAACAACAACCGTAGCAAAAGACTCACGAGGAATAGCATTGCGCAAACTACCACCATCGATAGAAGCTAAGCGTAAGCCGAATTTCTGAGCTGAAGAACGCAAGAAACGATTTAATAATTTGTTTGAGTTTCCTCGCTGTAATGGAATATCAACACCTGAATGGCCACCTTTCAATCCAGTGAGCGCAAGTTTATAAGCAATATGATGTGCAGGAACTGCTTCTGAAGTGTATGTAAATTCGGCATTGGCATTTGTTCCACCGGCACAACCGATATACAATTCGCCTTCATCTTCCGAATCCATATTTATTAAAATATCACCTTTCAGAACATCCGCTTTTAATCCAAAAGCACCAGTCATTCCAGTTTCTTCATCGCAGGTAAATAAAGCTTCAATTGGTCCATGAACCATATCTTTCGATTCCAAAACGCTCATTGCAGCAGCAACACCCATTCCATTATCAGCGCCTAAAGTAGTTCCATCAGCAGTAACCCAATCGCCATCAATAATAGCATCAATTGGATCGGTGTTCCAGTTATGATCTTTATCGGAATTTTTTTGAGGAACCATATCTAAATGGCCTTGCAAAACAATTCCTTTCCTGTTTTCCATTCCCGGAGTCGCTGGTTTGCGAATAATTACATTGCCAACCTCATCTTTGATTGTTTCAAGTCCAAGGTTTTTTCCAAAATTTACCATAAATTCCTGGATAGCATCTTCATGCTTTGAAGGGCGTGCAATTTGTGTTAAACTATAAAAATGTTTCCAAATAGGTTTGGGTTCCAGATTTAAAATCTCTTTACTCATTAGTTTATGTTTTTAATTTTTATCGAATCAATTGAGGCGCTAAGGTATGGATTTATTTAGGAATAGATTTGAAATATCCAGCTAAAATCAATGTGTTTAACGTTTTTTAAAACGATAAGATTAAAATGTAAAGGAAAATTATTTTACAGACGAA
>CAYPOW010000458.1:0-2055 GCA_964412145.1 uncultured Draconibacterium sp. | reverse complement strand
GTATCAAATTTCTTACGACCATACGGATTTAGTGTTTGACCTCCGACAGCACTATAACCATTAGGCCCTCCAAGAAAAAGGAAATTGGCCCATTCGCTTAGGTTTGTTTTCCCTAAGATAATGGCTCCATTTTCTTTTAATCTTTCTACTATAAAAGCATCTGGAGCTCTATTATTTCTTAAAAAATGAGTCCCTGCTGTTGTTGTCATTCCTTCGGCATTTGTATTGTCTTTTAGAAGGATTGGCATACCATAGATAGGATGATCTGCACTGGATTTGTTTTTATCTTTTATACGTGCTTCTTTAACCGCATCGGGATTAAATGCAACTATTGCATTCAGCATTTTGTCTTTATCATTCTCATATTTAACAATTCTGTAAAGATACCATTGAGTTAGTGTTTCATAAGTAAGATCTCCAGATTCTATATAAGATTGAATGCTTAGGATATTTTGTTCAAAAATAAAAGGTTTTAATGTTTGATAATCTTCTTCAGAAAAATTACTTATCTGATCAGCTACATTATTCCACATTTCATTTTTATCCAATATTTGTGATTGAATGCGTTTGAATTGCATTTTACGAGATTTATGATTTGCGTTTTCAGCCAATTCCGCTGATTCATCATAAGCGACCCAAGGAGCGATGATTGTTTTAGGTTCAGGATTGCACCCCATTAAAAATACTAGCAAGAGGAAAAATATCTTTCTCATAAGGTTTGGTTTTAGAGGATTTATGTTTTAATTTTATTTATCAAACATACAAATTTTTTCCTATTATTCAATTTGCTTTTCCAATTTAGCCAGAGCATGTCTGCAGCAAAAGCATGAAAATGTGGGGGAAATCTTTGATAGATTTTAATTACCTATATTGATTCAATTCCGCCCACGTCATATTTAAACCCCACTCTAGCTCAAGAAGTTAATCTGCAATTTCATAATAGACTGAGAGTTCAAGTATATAATCTATTAAATTGATCTCACCTTTTTCCAAGGCTTTTTTTTCAAAATTGAATTATTAAACGAAAAATAGAAGACGCAGAGATAAAGATATCATTCAAATATGAATCTTGTCACAAAAAATTCCAATTCAAAGGAAAAGTATGTTTTAATCTATAAAAAAAGCTTAATTTTATCGCACACATAATCGTTTCAATTAACTTAAATATTAAATCATGCAGAAAACAAAACAAAGTAGTTGGATGATAGCAATTATCCTAAGCCTATTATTTATTGCTCCTTCTATGCAAGTAAATGCTCAAAGGAGAAGTAAAAAGAAAACAGAAAAAACAGCACAATTTGAGCTTACAGATCAAATGGTAAAAATGCTCAAGTTCAGAAATATTGGTCCGGCAGCCTATTCAGGTCGTATTTCCGATTTAGCTGTTAATCCTGATAACTTTTCAGAATATTATGTTGGAGTTGCCTCAGGAGGCTTGTGGAAGACTACAAATCATGGAACAACTTTTAAGTCTATTTTTGATGATCAGCCTGTGTTTTCAATTGGCTGTCTTGCTATGGATCCAAACAATTCGAATGTAGTATGGGTCGGAACCGGTGAAAATAATACGCAACGAAATCTTGCCTATGGCGATGGTGTTTATAAAACAACCGATGGTGGTAAATCGTTTACTAATATGGGTTTAAAAACAAGTGCTCAGATTGGTAGAATTATAATTGATCCACGGAATAGCAATGTAGTTTATGTGGCAGCTCAAGGTCAAGCCTGGGGACCAGGTGGTGATCGAGGACTATATAAAACAACTGACGGAGGAAAATCCTGGACACGTATCCTTGAAATTGGCGAATATACGGGCGTTTCTGATTTGGAAATGGATCCAAGAAACCCTGATATTTTATATGCTTCCTCTCATCAACGTGAACGTAGAGTTTATTCCAAAATTGATGGTGGGCCAGAATCAGCAATCTACAAATCAGTTGATGCTGGTGCAACATGGACCAAACTAATAAGAGGTTTGCCTAAAGGTGATATCGGTCGAATTGGACTAGCAGTATCCCCTGCAAATCCCAATATTATTTATGCAGTTATTGAACT
>CAYPOW010000457.1:0-2056 GCA_964412145.1 uncultured Draconibacterium sp. | reverse complement strand
TAATCAAACTTTAGCCTATAATATAAGAAATTATTTGAACACCTCAATAAATTTTTATAGTAGTCCTTTTTGAAGAAGACGGAAATCAAATGCCTTGGAGGGGCAAAAATTTGTATAGATAAATACATAATAGGCTAATACATACCCAATTTTATAATTTTTACTATTCTAGATTTACATTCTAACCAGTATTAATTAAGCAATCAAAAATAACTTTTTGCCACCATAATTTGAAAATCCGTTCCTAATTGAGGTTGAAATTCTTGTTCATAAAAATTATATGAAAAGAAGAACATTCATCACTCAACTTACCTTGTCAACGATTGGTTTCCCATTTATATCTACAATCATTAATAATGATATTCAAAGTAATAGTTTTAATTGTGTTTCATTGGGTGGTATGGCTATTGACACAAAGGACTTCTTTATTGAAAATGGATTAAGTTTTGACAATTCACTATCCATAGAGACTTGGTCATCCAAGACCTTATCTTTACTTTTTGAGTATACTAATAAAATAAATTCAAGAATACTTCTAATTGCAAAGCCTTCTTGCGTAAATGAAAGTAAAGTGTTATTCTCTTTACTGTCCTCGCTAGCGAATAAGCCCAAGGAATTTCACGCCTATATTTATTTGCCATTTAATTTTGAAGGAGTAAAACTGCAAAATGAAGTAGAAAAACTCAGATTGCATTTCAAAAACCATGACAATATAGTATTTATTCCCCTTTTAGAAGTAAGGCAGCGTTATGGGCATCTTGCTTGGAAAGAAGCATTTGAGAAAATTTACACTAAATTATATTATGATTTTAATCAACATGTTATTTAATAACAATTTAATACTCACTTAAAAAATATCACTATGATTAACAAAAATGTAATTGACAATATCGAAAATGGTGTAGTATTATGTTTACCAATTAAGAAACAAAATTACACATTAGAATTTTTCATAAGCTTACTTAAGGAACTATCGGAAAAATATATGGTTGGTTTAATAGATACTAACTCAAAATTAGGTCATACTGACCTTTTTCTAACGGTGATGATATCTCAAACTGTTGATTCTTGTAGTTCATTAAAGGGTGTTGAGTATCATGTAAAAAGATGGGTTCAAATGTATACGAATACTATGGTAATAATTAATGATGTAGCTTCATTGTTCTCAGCTAAAAGAAGAGATGGCGAATCCATAAATATAGAAAGCAAAAGGATTTGCAGCAGTTTGCAGCAAATCGCACTTCGATATAATATTGCAATAGTAGCGTTTGATGTAGAGCAAAATTAGTCTTAAAGGTAGGAATAAAACCTACTCTACATTATTAGTATCTATATATTTTTCTAAGACTATAATGTGTTCTTTTTCTGCTGTAATTTCATATGCTTATTCAAAAACTAAGTACATCATAACAGCCCATTAACTCCAGATATATTCGAAGCCGTCTCAAAACAAAAATTGAGGCGGTTTTTATTTAAAAAAAAACAAAACGCAAAGGATCGCTGGTTCTCACATTGCGACTCCTATGGAGGAATCCATCAGTTCGTACAACACAAAGCCGCATTTTCAACGACTTTTTTTGTTTTCAAGAAACAGCAAGCAGAGGTTCGCGATAGGTTCTCACATTATAATACCTATGGAGGAATCCAGCAGTCCCCACAATACGTAGGGAAGTATTTAATTGTCTATTTCGATGATTTCAAAACGTCATTCCAAGAGGTCTTCGATGTTGTTAATTTGCTTAAGGCCAAAATACGTTTATCCAGTAATTCCTATCATTTGATAAATAGTTTCTAACGCTTGTACATTTGATAACTTATATGGATATAGAAAATGTACTTTTATTGATTGTTACAATTATTAGTAGAGTTAACACGCACCATTTAAAAAATAATGTTTATGAAAATACTGCTTGTTTTATTTGGCTTTATATACGTTAAAAACAATACCAACGGAACATATCACAATTATAAATGTCCAGAATTAAATGGAATTTATAATAAGAAAACATGCAGCAAGGCATATATGGAAGAGGATATAATTAGACATCCTTATACC
>CAYPOW010000456.1:0-2060 GCA_964412145.1 uncultured Draconibacterium sp. | reverse complement strand
GTTGAAGCCTAGCGGAATCTTCTTTATGAAAATTAAAATTCATCCTGCGCCGTGGGCTTGCTTTCGCTTTTTCAGAAGTTTCAGAAATAAAGATTTCATTAATTTTTATCATTGTCGAGAATGCTAAGAGAAGTGTAAAAATACCTTTTTTTCTTCGGTTAAGCTTATTTGAGTTTTCCTTTTAAATTTTATATTTTTGAACAAGTGCTGGATTAAAGATTTCATTCTTTAGAATATCAAAAATAAATTTGGACGTTTTTTTCATTATAATAACTATTTGATTACTAGATAAATATACAAATTCATTACAATAAAACAAAATTAATTAACTGATATTCAATTATTTAAATTACTAGCTTAATGACATTGATCGCGTGGCAGCGCGGCTAAGACAAATTTCCGAAAACATTTACCCGTGCTTATATCGAAAGCGAAACCATGCTTATTACACCCGATAATTTTGAAGGCTTTATTTCTTGAGAAATGGATTGGTTTCTGCAGGGTTCTCTTTCTGATTTTCTTTTTTAATCCGGTATAGGTGCGAAACTGAAATTCCAAATTGTTTGGACAATATCTTATATCTTGTTTTACGGTTGGGATCCATTATCTTTTGAATCAGTAATTTTTTTCTGCCTTCGTCCAGCTTTTTATATTTGGGTCTCGATTTTACTTTCATAAAATAGGGGTTGTTTTTTTGATGCTCTCCCCTTTCTTTTGCAGAGGCCCAAGCCAAATTATTGACATAATTATGGCCTTTATTATAGTCCTTGTGAATCACAAACATCTGATTTGGAAGTGGTTTGGATAAAAAATGCTGAGCAACCAGTTTATGAATGTAATATATCTTTGTTTGGGAATTTGCCAGACGAACATTAATGGCTGCATATTTATTAATAAGCAAATGCTTAAAAAGAATTGCTTTTTTCTCTTCGTGATGCTCTGTGGCAGATACCGCCAGCTCTTTGTTTTGTGATGGGGTCTTGATTAAAGAAGCCTTCCCATGGTTTAAAACTGCAACTCTACCGTAATTAGAAATATAATACTGCCGATTGGTTACTTGACCATTTATCCCGGTATCTTTCCATTCCTCCTTCCATAATAATTTAAAATTAAATTTTATCATACCAATTGATTTAAAACGTTTGTTTCTCTCCAATTATTTGTGAGAGAAATCTGTTTTTGGATTGAGCTTTATATTTTCTTTCGAATTGGCAAGTAAAAAATTTCAATGAATTGTTCAGGAAAATAATTCCTTTAATCCAGTTCAATGGTAATACTCATTTTTTTACCCGTATCCTTTTCTTCTGTATCCTTTTCAATGCCGGCTTCTTTCATTAGCTCTCCAATATTAATCACCAATTTGTTGCCCATCTTTTTAAGGTCTTCATTATCGAATACCATTGTTTTAACTGTAATCTTCTTCTTTTTATCTTTCATTTTCTATATGTTTTAACGAATTATAATCTTTTGTTGCAAAGCCGGTTTCCTGCCATCGTAAATGTAAAGCAAATAAACTCCTTTGTGATATTTTGAAGTATTGATCACAAAATGGCCTTTGCTTATTTCTTTTTCAAAAACAACCTTTCCTGTCAGGTCAGTAATTTTAAGGCTACAGGAATACGGTTTTTCAAAAATAGGAAAAGTATCCCAATTTAACACTATAAATTCTTTTGCCGGATTGGGGTAAATCAAAATTTTACTCTCATTAGGTTCATCAATACCTACATTCAACTTTTCAGTAATATATTGAGGAGAAGTCACTGAATTTCCCGTAATATCCGTCCCCGTATGATTCACAATCCATCTATTATATTCAGAAGTTGAATTATCTAATTCAATTGAATAATTATGAGTAACCGGAAGCTCGGAATTATCTGAATAAACAGGGTTTCCAATTGCATTTTGAACTTGGTCCTTATCTACAAGGGTATCTGCAGGGAAATAGCTCTCCACAGGCGGAGTTGTGTCTCTAATTCTCAAAGTATGTCCTTTAATTGCATCGACGGTATTCTGAGGATTATATGCTCCAGCAGTCAGTTCATGAGAAACTCCCACATTAT
>CAYPOW010000455.1:0-2069 GCA_964412145.1 uncultured Draconibacterium sp. | reverse complement strand
CAAAAAGTAAGCACTATCGATCACGATTATCTTACTGATGGTTTTTGGTCGAAAAGCAAAGATGAAGAGATTCCAATAGATAGATTAACCGTTAAGTTTATGAAGAGCATGAGCGATGTTTCTACTCAAATGTTCGAGGGTATTTCTGATACAATGAGTGAAGCTGATCGTGCTACAACATTAGGTAAAAACGAAAGCGCGCTTATTAAGGAAGCAAAAGAAGGCAATGATTATCAAGTAATTATTCGCAACTTTTTTGGAGGAAACGAATATTATATGGTTGTTTATGAGGTATATACCGATATTCGTTTGGTAGGAGCACCTCCTGAGGCAGTTGGAAAATTTGGTGCAGATACTGATAACTGGATGTGGCCTCGTCATACCGGTGATTTCTCTATTTTCCGCGTATATACTTCTCCTGAAGGAACTCCAGCAAAATTTGCAAAGGAAAATGTACCAATGAAATCGAAATGGCATTTACCAATCTCCATTAAAGATACTAAACCGGACGATTTTGCTTTCATTATGGGCTATCCCGGAGGCACTCAACGTTATCAAACCTCTTATGGTATTGATTTAGCAATAAACGAAAGTAATCCAACCATAGTTAAAATCCGTACTGTAAAATTGGATGTTATGCGCGAATTTATGCATGCTGATCCTAGCGTTCGTTTACAATATTCATCAAAATTTGCAGGTGTTGCCAATTATTGGAAATATTTCCAGGGACAAACTAAGGCTCTTAAAGCAAATAAAGTAGCCGATAAAAAGCGTCAGATTGAAGCTGGTTTTCAAGCTTGGGCTGATGCCACTCCTGAACGTAAGATAAAATACGGTAATGTTTTAACCAACCAAAAAGAAGCCTACGAAGCTATGAAGGAATTCAATTTAAGCAATTGGTATTTCCGTGAAGCTTTCTATCGTGGTTCGGAACTGTTGCCTTATGGGGCACGTTTCGCTCAGTTAGGAACTCTTTTAGCAGCAGATTCTGTTGATCAGGAAAAAGTAGATGCTGCTATCGCTAGTTTAAGAGCAGGTATTGACGGTCATTTTAAAAATTATTATATGCCTCTTGATCAGAAAATGTTTGGCGAAACCATGCGTTTGTATTATTGGGGAGTTCCAGCAAATCAACTTCCTGATGTTTTAACAAAACATGCTCAAGAATACGAAGGCGATTTTGTTGCCTGGGCGAAAGAAGTGTTTGATAATTCGAACTTTACTTCTAAAGAAAAAGTTATAGCCCTTCTTGATAACCCTTGTGCCGATAAAATCAATAACGATCCTGCTATTAAAATTTGGAGTGGAGTGTTTGGTACTTACAGAAAAATGCAACCAAAAGCAGCTTCGATTAATCAAAAACTTGCAAAAGCAAAGCGTTTGTATATTGCAGGTTTACGAGAAAAAGATCCAAACAAAAAATATTATCCTGATGCTAATTTTACTATGCGTTTAACTTATGGTAAAATAGGGGGATATCGTGCTGCTGATGCAGTAGATTTTAGTTTCTACACAACTACAGATGGTATTTTGGAAAAAGAAAATCCAACAAATCCTGAATTTGTTGTTCCAGCTAAATTAAAAGAGCTAATTCTGAAAAAAGATTTCGGTCCTTATACCAATAAAAAAGGCGAAATGCCAGTTGGTTTTTTAAGTGATAACGACATTACCGGTGGTAACTCAGGAAGTCCAATTATGAATGCAAAAGGTCATCTTATTGGACTTGCATTTGATGGTAACTGGGAAGCTATGAGTGGCGATATTTCTTTCGACAATAAGTTGCAAAGAACAATTAATGTTGACATTCGTTATGTCTTGTTTATCATTGATAAACTGGGTGGTGCTCAAAATATAATTGATGAGTTAACGATAGTCAAATAATCGTAATCACAACAAGTTTAAAAGCGATTCCGAATTTCGGGGTCGCTTTTGTTTTTTATGGAGATAATAAAGCAATTTGTGTAACAGAATAAGGCTATTTTTGTAACACAAAAAATTACGCATGACTAAATCTGAAATTCTCAAACAAACGGCTGCCTTTGTTCGCCAAAAATTGGAAGGCGAAGGAA
>CAYPOW010000454.1:0-2080 GCA_964412145.1 uncultured Draconibacterium sp. | reverse complement strand
GGAATCAGTGGCAACTTTGTTCCGGAATGGGTGGAAGGTTTGGGCCGGAATCTGCGGACACTTACCCGCTTACACCTACAAAGTTTCAGGAGCCTTCAATTAAAAATTCAGAGATTACCACTTGAAAGTCTCAGCTATATATTCCTTGACAAGATATCATAATGGGGTTAGTGACTTACCATATTCTATTGATCTTGGACTCGTCACATCTGCTTTTGAACAGCTGTAATTACCAAAGGGGGTATTATGGTCTGATCATCTAAAGCCCTGTTTCTCAAAATGAGAGGTAGGGTTTTTTTTGTGTGCAGCGTGTCAGGGTTCTTTGAATGAATTTTTAAGGATGATATTTCAGGAGAAGCAGGAAAATGAATATTGACGAATTTAAAATTAACATTGAAAGACGTGTAATAGCTTGTATTGAATCAATTTCAAAAGATAATAGTTTTTTTGACCCCTCAATAAAAAGGTATGAATTAAGGCTTAATAAGGGCCATGAAACAATTTTATTGTGTAATTCAGCTGTGATAAGGGTAAAACAATTTAAAAGTAAAGAACCGCGGCTTGAAGTACCAAAAAAATACATTGATCTTTCGGGATTACAGAACTTAGCAAAATACACAGATTCGGAAACCAATTGGGGGAAATTACCATTTACTGAAAGTGTAACTACACAGGTAATAAATAATATCAAAGCTATCTTTGAACAATGTTATATGGACGAATCGGTAGAAAGTTTCGGTTGCTGTTCGAGATATAACGAATGTAGCAATGAAATGAAATGCCTACACCCAGATATTAAGTTTGCAAAAGGTTGTATTTATAAAACTCATTTAGAAAACGGAAGAATCTTTTATGGTAAAAATCGTAACATTGATCATCTTTTTGATGGTCATAGTCAAAATAAATCTGTGGAAGTTACTGATTCCGTTTGCCAATCTTCATTTGAGTTCGAAAGTTAAATCATAAACTATGAAATTCTAGGTGAAATAGAGGCCTGCCACTAATTAAGATATATTTTAAAGGAAGCTAATAACGATGCAATACACTGTACGCCGTTGTTCGCGCCAGTGATTTTTTCGCTACTGGTTAACAAAAGTAATCTACAACGAACAATCCAATATAGTTTTTGTTTGTTTCTATCTAGAAGGAGAAAGAATGAAGATATATAAGCTGAATTCATCCAAGGTATTAAATCCTGTTCAAAATAAAGTAGACATCCGACCTAATAAGTCCACTCTTAAAAAACTAGATTATGATAATGATCAAGATCGAATTCAACTTTACAACCTCCCTGCGATAAAAAAACGCGCCATAAATCAACTCCAAGGTGTTGCTTCAGCAATAATTTACGATGGACTTGTCACCGATGAAGAAATAAAAATTCTTTTATCATGGTTAGAAAACAATCGACTTGTCCACGATGATTGGCCTGTTTCGTTTCTTATCCAACTATTAGATTCTATTCTAGAAGATAAAGTTGTCACCGATGATGAGCGGAAAGAGCTTCTTCAATTTTTATCATGCATCACTTCACCACTTAGTTGTGACTGGATGCCTAAGGCAATTACAGATTTAATCTCTACCGACATACAAGTCATGTTTTCAGAAAAAGCTTTCATCTTTACCGGCATACTTCAATTTGGAAGAAGGAAAAAGGCCGAATCTGAGGTTATCAAAAAAGGGGGGAAATGCCCAAGCGGAGGATATAAAAACTGGCTGGATTATCTTGTCGTTGGAAGCGTTGGAAATGATGCCTGGAAATATGGAAAATTTGGCACAAAGATAGAGGCATGCATGAACGCTCTGGAAAAAAGAAATTCTAAAACTGCCATAATAAGCGAAGAAAAGTTCATAAGTGCCGTTATTGACAATCAATCCTAGACTCACCTGGTTTGGCCTGGAACCGGAAGGTTAAAAAAGGCTAAATTCAGGTTGAAGAAATAAGAAAATAGTGACAGCGACTATTTTTCTAATGATTGCATAAAGAAATCTCCCAATATTCTTTTTTTCTTGAATCCATTGACTTACAGGAAGAAAGATTCAATGGGGTATTCAGGGGACGTCCATGATATACTATCCT
>CAYPOW010000453.1:0-2089 GCA_964412145.1 uncultured Draconibacterium sp. | reverse complement strand
CCAGATACGCTTGAATCTCTTTTTGAATATCGCTGAACTGAGTATAAAACTCGTCGTTTTTTGCTTTTTTTGCGTTTGTAAGATTTTTGTTTGCCATATTTTGTTCAATTAGATAATCATTTTGTATTTGTTTTACCCTCAATTAAAAAGAAAAACATGTATTTCATATAACGAGTGTATAAAGGAATTTCCTTTATACTTTATATAGTTTCAATCGTAATTGGTTTATGCAAATAAATTTACGTCAAACTTATAACAAATCCAAAGGACTGTTAATGTTTTGAAGCTCGATGGACAAACCTGAGTATAAATTTCCGTTGTTTTCGAATTTCAATGACTAAGAAAAACCTGAATATATTTTAAATCAGTTCCAGCTTCCATGAGAAAAAATTCTGGTTGAAAGGGAGATTTTATCAAATAATACCTCCCCAAACAAGTCGGCATAGAAAATTAGGCAGGATTATGCGGGTATCCTCCCCTGTAATCAGATGGGTAAATAAACGGACGATTCTTTTGATGTTCACTATCCAATATCACACATTATAAAGTAGTAATTCCTAATATTGAAAGGTTCCAAGGCATTATAAAACAATTGAGAGACTATATTTAGCATGGAAAAAGAATCATTACACCCTATTCAATGTTATTCAGCCTTATTATTTAAATTCTTAAGTTTAATTCTTGTTCTTTGGTATATGTGTTCATGATTGTGTTATAAAACATGTTGCCCGAATTTGTATTAATCCATACATTGATTAAATTTAACATAATAATTATAATATTTTAAAATTTGTTGTATGAAACTCAATATTAAAAGAATTGTCCCACTCTTTGTGATTATTTTGTCTTTATCATATTCAATTTCTTTCGCTCAGAAATATTTGGATGTAAACTCTTCTGAAATTTGTGAGTGCATTAAAACAGTCAATGACTATTTGATGGTAACTTATAGCGATGATATTTATAGAAAAACGGGAATTGTTGCCGTAGGAAGATATAATAGTCTGATTATCATCAGTGGAGCATATCTTCATGTAATTGAACTGGATCAGTTGTTTCAGGATATGTATGATCTATTAAAAGAACAAACAATTGATTATAGCAAAATTAGATATATAATGTTAGAAAATTATAAGTATGAAAACGGATTGGTTGGAGATGCTATAGTGATTTCCGGTGAGGATTTTAAAAGCAACATTAATGATTTTGAAGCGATAAAGGGTTCTTCCATATACCTTATAGATAGCTATAAATCTGAAAAGGACCCGGATATTCAAAAATTTCTTAAGAGCGCCATGAGAGGTTCTGTTGTAGCCAGGGATTGGGGTCCAGGCAAAAGAACAAAAGCTTACAGTCAGTATCTTGAAGCATGTGAGAAGGCATTTGTAAGGCAAATGAAAAAATCAGGAAAGAAAAAGTGATTATCCCATTCAAACAGTCAAAAAGCACTTAAGGTTTCGATAAAAATAGCAATCATGAATTTTTTAGAATTTTTAATCCTCAATTGATGATGCATATTTACTAATTCTTTTCATTGTTGGATTGATGACCTACAGTTACTTATCCTTGAAATTATTATATTTGAATTTATTTATAGGATTAATATCCAATTAGGATGAAGATTTACACATACTGATCAGCATTTGCCCAATGTCCAACTTTCAATGTAAGATCAATATTACCAATTTCACCTGGATCCCAAACTACTTCGTAAGTTCCTCCATTTTGCCATTCATCTGGATTGTAGTAATCAAAAAAGCTTACACCTTTTAAATATGTACAATTAAAATCTATTGTTTCACCTGCTTTCAAATACTTGGTTTCAGTACCAATAGAAGGAAAATAATTATCTACATAGCAATGATTCCATTTAATTGTATATTGGCCTGGAGGTACATCTTCAATAGCAGTAGGATGAAAACCATCTCCATTAACATGAAACCCATTTGGTCTTATAAAAGGTGGTTCTTCAGGTGGATCAACTAATTCCCATACACTACTTATATAACAATTGCTCATTCCTAAATCAATAGGCTGTTTCCTTCACTTGAAAACCATACCACTATTTCACTTCAAAAGTATACCACTT
>CAYPOW010000452.1:0-2102 GCA_964412145.1 uncultured Draconibacterium sp. | reverse complement strand
AAAGGATCATATAATTGGATAGAGGGTACTTGATTGAAGAAATCAGGATATTTTACTTCGAGATGTTTTCGAGAATTCATTAGAATCGGTTTTAAGATGTTTTTCAAAGAAAGTCAAAATTCACATTTAATTAACGCTTAAAAAGTTAATATTTTGTTAGCTTTGTTAAAACAAATAATTCAAATCTCATGACAACCATCCTAAAAACAAAACTTTCCATTGTAGCCCTAATAGCATTTAGTTTTGCATTTTCGGCTTGTAATAATTCAAAAAACATCGAGCTAAAAGCTCCAATTGCTAAAGTTGTACCTTACGAAATGACCATTCATGGGGACACACGCATCGACAATTATTATTGGCTAAACCAACGTGAAGACTCTACTGTAATTCAGTATCTTACAGATGAAAATACCTACACGGATGCTGTATTAAAGCATACTGAAAAATTTCAGGAAAAGCTGTATAACGAAATAGTTGGACGAATTAAACAAGACGATAATTCGGTTCCTTATTTCAAAAATGAATATTGGTATTATACACGATACGAAGAAGGAAAAGAATACCCAATCTACTGTCGTAAATATAAAAGCTTAGATGCCGATGAGCAAATTATGCTGAATGTAAATACCTTAGCAGAAGGATTTGCTTATTATGCAGCTTCGGGACTAAACGTAAGCGACAACAATAAACTACTCTCTTTTGGAGAAGATACAGTGAGTCGCCGAAAATATACCATGCGCTTCTTAAATCTCGAAACAGGAGAATTTTTGACCGATCAGATAGGAAACACAACTGGTCGTGCTGTATGGGCAGCGGATAATAAAACTGTATTTTTCTCTACCAAAGATGAATCTTTACGTTCCGATAAAATTATCAAATATCGTTTGGGTGATAATGGCAAAACCAGCGAAATTTTTAATGAAACCGACCCAACTTTTAGCACTTTCGTTTATCGTACTAAATCAAATAAATTTTTAGTGATTGGCTCAGGTTCCACCTTATCAAATGAATACCGTATACTGGAAGCCAATAATCCTGATGGAGAATTTCGCATGTTCCAAAAGCGTGAGTCAGAAATGGAATACAGCATCAGTCATTTTGATAATAAATTCTATGTCTTGACCAATTTAGATGCAAAGAACTTCCGTTTGATGGAAACGCCTGAAAGCAAAACAGAAATGAAAAACTGGAAGGAAGTAATTGCTCACCGCGATGACGTGATGCTTTTGGAAGTAGAATTATTTAACGATTTTATGGCTGTTCAAGAGCAAGAAAACGGTTTAACAAACATCCGAATCATCGCTAATGAAAGCAAAGAAGAACATTACCTCGACTTTGGCGAAGAAACCTATACAGCAAGCATTAGTTACAATCCCAGCTTTTCAACCAACCTTTTACGTTTTTATTATTCTTCTTTAACAACTCCTTCATCAACAATTGATTACGATATGAAATCAAAAGAGAAAGAAGTTAAAAAGCAACAAGAAGTTGTGGGTGATTTCTCACCAGAAAATTACGAGGCTAAACGATTGTGGGCCACAGCAAAAGATGGTACTAAAGTGCCAATCTCCTTGGTTTACAAAAAAGATATCAATCCAACAGGAAATAATCCTTTGCTTCTGTACGGCTATGGCTCTTATGGCTATTCTATGGAGCCTTATTTCAGTTCAACGCGTTTAACTATGCTCGACCGTGGGTTTGTTTATGCTATTGCACATATTCGTGGTGGACAGGAAATGGGAAGATATTGGTACGAAGAAGGAAAGATGTTTAATAAAATAAATTCATTCACCGATTTTAATGCCTGTGCTGAGTTTTTAATTGGAGAGAACTATACATCTTCAGAACATCTCTTTGCAATGGGAGGAAGTGCAGGTGGACTATTGATGGGAGCAATCATTAATCTTCAACCTGAACTTTACAAAGGTATAGTTGCAGCTGTTCCATTTGTGGATGTAGTTACCACTATGCTCGACGAAAGTATTCCATTAACAACAAGTGAATTTGATGAATGGGGAAATCCAAAAAATAAGGATTCTTACGATTATATGTTGAGCTATTCTCCTTACGATCAGGTAGAAGCGAAAGACTACCCTGCCCTT
>CAYPOW010000451.1:0-2140 GCA_964412145.1 uncultured Draconibacterium sp. | reverse complement strand
CAGCGTTAATTTCTTCATATTCAGATGGCCGGATAATGTGACCATCTCTGACTTTTCCATTCTTATCAATGATAAATCCATAATAGATTGTATACTCTAAAGAATCGTATCTATCATTTAATAGCTGATCCAATTCATTTCTAAACCAATCGTTCCATTTCCCCCCTATAAACTTTGCTAATGCAGAGACATCACCGGCAGGATAAATAATTTCGCCAGAACCAGATGCTGATTGAGTTATATGATAGACTCCTGCATCAGTTAATGCTTCCCTCACCTCATCCACACGGCTATAAGGAATTGATTCATCAATCAGTAGAAGAATCCATTCGTTACTGGCATTTTGCCATTCCTTTCCTTTAATGATAATTTCTTCCAGTGTACACAATTTGTTGCTTACGTAATTGCCTTCACTTTTGATCTCAATTATCCGGTCTGCTGACTCCTGCTGGTTCTGAGAGATTTTAGAAACCGAATTAATTTGCTTATTCTCTTTTTCATTTACAATCCGGTTTTCAGACACATTTTCACCTCTTTTGCCGAAAGCCATCAGCAATAAGGCAAGCATGGGAAGAAAGGTCGCCACCTTCCAACGCCATGTTCTGCTGTTTTTTTGTTTGTTCATCATAGTAATACGCTTTTTAATTTGACAATGATTAAAACTATTAGCAAGTGCGAACTTTTTAGGTCCTACACATTTTTTAATGAGCAGTAACTGATATTGATTGACATCTACGCCTGAATGAAGGGTGTACGCATCGGCCTGAAACTCATGTATCTCCTTTATATTACGAATTATTCCGTATACTGCAGGATTAAACCAGTGAAAGACTTTGACCAGATCAAGAAGTATAAGATCGTAAAAATGATTCAACCGGATATGTGCCTTCTCATGAGGCAGGATAGATGAACCGTTAGCATCATAATCGCTTTTTGAAATAATAACCAAACGTGCGAAAGCAAAGGAAGGAACATCCCGGTCAGAAAGCACTAATCGGTAACCATCCATTTTTACTATCGTTGACTTGCGAATGAGCAACAGAACCGAAATAATATTTCGCATCAATACTACAAATGCAAAGAGTGATCCTATTAAGTAAATATATTTTAGAATGGCTACCAGCTGTATGGTCAGTTCATTTCTGGTCTGCCCATTGATTTTAAAGCCATTAGTGGAATCATTATGATTGGCAACCGGAAGATTCTCAATATGAATATTGTTCGAGGAAAAATCAGGAATCATTTCCACACGAACAGGAGTATGCAATATAGGCAGATAAATCATTGGAATAAGTATTGAACCTGCAATAACAGTCAGTAATATCCCCCTGTTGAGGGAGAAGCAAACTTCCTTACTCATCAGTATCTTAAAAGCCATGTAAAGAAAACCGATGCATACTGTTGATTTTATAATATAGCACAGAAAGCTATCCATTATTCATATTTTTGATTGATTTAGCCTGCTGAATCAATTCCTGAATTTCTTCCGGAGAAATTTTCTCCTCCTGAACAAACATAGAAACGACTGAAGCATATGATTTATTAAAATACTTACCAACCACCTCCTTAATCGTATTCCGGCTAAATTCATCCTTGGAAATCAAAGCATAATAGCGGTAAGTATTTCCAAATTGTTCGTGCCCTATAAAGCCCTTTTCTTCCAAAATGCGCACAATGGTTGAAATGGTATTGTAATGTGGTTTTGGAGCAGCCATCAGATCAATGATCTCCTTTACAAACAAAGAACCCTTTTCCCAAAAAAACTCCATGATTTCTTCTTCCCGGTTCGTCAGATGTTTCATGATTAATAAATTTATACAAAGATAACTATTTGTTTTAGTTATACAACTAATTATGATAGTTATTTAACTAAAAATAATAGTGAATGATAAAATATAGGTAAATCAGAGCGAATAAACTTATGATAAACAGCCACCTTGATAATAAGATAAGGATAAAATAGCTCTTATCGTTCGAAATTAAAGTGTTAATATTTTTTAGGACGACTCAATATCACGCCCAACGCACCGGGTATGGGTCGTAGCTTGGCTTGTGTGTTGGATTTGAGCGGCTATGACCTATACCCAATGTGCCTGTTGCACAACTCACCAAATATTATTTATAAAAATAGCAAAAAAAC
>CAYPOW010000450.1:0-2148 GCA_964412145.1 uncultured Draconibacterium sp. | reverse complement strand
AATGTAATATTCTCTGATTTTTCAAAAGGATTAAAACTTTTCAAAGGCTCAAAATAATAGACTAAATGAGTTACAATAATCCCTATTCCCGCACCCACCAACACATCAGAAAGCCAATGTTTGTTATTTATCATGCGAAATGAGGCTGTTGTAATAGCAAAGGCATAACTACTATAGGCCAATATGGGTGATGATTGCTGAAACTCATTATACACAACAGCTGCATTTGTAAAAGCCAAAGTAGTATGACCCGATGGAAAAGATAATTGACCACCATTCGGGCGTGTTTTTAATGTAAGGTTCTTTAGGCCATGCGTTATACTCGATGAAATGAGATTTGAAATAAACAAATACTTGGATTGATCGAACCAATGATTTTTGCTTTTAATACCTGCCAGGTCGGCAATATACATTTCCGCAATCGGGGCGAATTGAACATAGTCGTCAATAGGAAAATCAAATGCATTTCCTACTGTATTGCGCAGATTATCTTGGAAATTTTTCTCCAATTGACTGTTATTTAGCAGAACACCAGCTCCAATAAGTGCAAGAGGAAGGATTGTATTTTTATAAGAAAAGGGCTCAATTCTTAATGTATCAGAATTTTGCGCTTTTATATTCAAACTAAAAAGCAATAACAAGGATATGATGACAAATCTATTTATCATTTTTCTTTAATTGAGTTAAAAGATCTTCCATATCAGTTAAATCATCCACCTTAAACCAATTGATCTCTTCATTTTTCCTAAACCAAGTCATCTGGCGTTTGGCATATCGCCGAGAATTGGTTTTTACTTTTTCCACTGCCCATTCAAAAGATTCCTCCTTATCTAGCCAGGCAAATAATTCTTTATATCCCACTGTATTTAAGGCATTTAGATGTTTAAAAGGATATAGCTTATTTACTTCTTCAAGCAAACCTGATTCGAGCATGCGGTCTACCCTCAGATTTATTTTTTCATTTAGCTTTATCCTATCTTGCTCCAAACCTATCCATCGGATCGTAAAATCGCGCTTTTTCTTTTTACCTAAACGCAATTCGGAATAGGTCTTTCCGGAAGTCAGACATACTTCCAGAGCGCGTAATAATCGTTTGGGATTCTGCTTATCAATTTTCGCATAAAAATCAGGATCGAGTTTTTGTAATTGCTTTTGCAAGACTTCAATTCCTTCATTATCGTATTGCTTTTTTAGCTGCATTCGTAATTCCTCAGAAGCATCAGGCAAATCATCAATACCAAAAGCCAACGCCTCCAGATACAAACCTGATCCACCAACAATTACTACTGCATTCTTTTTCTGGAAAAGAGTTTGAATCAACTGCAAGGCTTCCTGCTCAAAAGTAGAAACATTGTATTTTTCATGGATGGATAAATTGCCTATCAAATGATGCTTTACAGCCTTTAACTCATCTTCCGACGGCATCGCCGTTCCTATGCGCATTTCGTGAAAAAACTGACGGGAATCGGCCGAAATAATTTCTGTTTCCAGATATTTCGCCAACCGGATTGCAAAAGCAGTCTTCCCAACAGCCGTCGGCCCAACAACAAAATACACCGTTTTCTGACTCATTTACTCTCCTCTATTTCGAGCACTAATTTATTGAATTGCTCAACAAACAAATTCCAGCTATATTTTTTCTTTAACTCGATGATATTGTTTGCAAATTCACCCGCTCGATTCTCCTGAAAATAATCGAGAATATGAGATGCTATTTCCTCAGGATCAAGGCTGGAAACATAGCCTACTTTTTGATGCGGAACCAATTCGGCTAAGCCACCCACATTTGTAACTAAAATGGGTTTATTAAAATGATAGGCAATCTGCGTAACACCACTCTGCGTCGCTTCTTTGTATGGTTGGAGAATTAAATCAGCAGCTGAAAAATAGTGAGAAACGAGATTATCAGGAATAAAATCGCTTCTGAAAATAACCCGATCTTCAATGCCCAAGCTCTTTACCAAATCGAAATACGATTTTGAATCGCTGTAAAACTCGCCTGCCACAATCAGTTTTATTTTCTGATTCTTCAGTTTTTCACTGGCCATTGCCTTTAATGCCAGATCGAGTCCTTTGTATTCACGTACAAATCCAAAAAACAGCAAATAATTCCAATCGCTATCCAAACGAAGCTTTTCCAAAGCCTCT
>CAYPOW010000449.1:0-2175 GCA_964412145.1 uncultured Draconibacterium sp. | reverse complement strand
ATAGGTGGCATAGGGCTCAAAATTATTCCAGGGATTTAAAACGACAAGTTTTTTAAAGTGCGCTGTAGTCTCGATTGTAAATCCTTGGGCATATTTAACGGAAGATTCAGCAGATATGTTTTTTTCTTTCTCTTGTGGCAATGAACATGAGGCGAAAATTAAACTAAGGAGGAAGAAATTTATTTTATTTGTTGAGAATGTTCGGATTGCCTTTTTTTGCCACGAAAACACTAAAGCACCAAATATCACAAAAGGAAAATTAGGTAAACCAGGCGTTTTGTGGATTTTAGTGTCTTGGTGTTTTTTGCTTAGGCATTCCAAAGGAAGTGGCATTTTTTTGAATATTTAATTATTTATTTCGTTTTAAAGAGGAACCATTTGGAGAAATTCCCAGTACATAATTTCCCAATCCAATTCCAGTAGTACTGTAGCGATAAAGCTTTCCGCGATCAACGTAATTAGGTGATTCATAGGTGAATATATTTCCATTTTCGGAATTCACATCAAATCCATAAAACGATTTATTGATGAGTTTGTTTTCGCTAAAAGCCGCTTCGTTTATTCCTAAAGTATAAATACCCTCAAAACCTCTTCCCGCTCCAATATAAAGCAAATCTTTTTCTGGATTAATGGCCAATTTTGTTGGATGCTGTTCTGGAAACAAATCAATAGTTTTGGTAATCGCCAATGTTGTTGGATCTATTTGAATAAGCTTTGAGGGATTATGTCCAACGATAGACCAGTTTTCATAGATTGCACTTCCTGAGCAAAGTACCCATAGCTGATGATTTTTATCCAGCACCAAAGATTGTGGATTTGCTCCGACTTCTAAAGTATTCATAACAGTATTATTCAAAGGATTGATAACACTAATGGTATTGTCGAATCCCCAACCACCGCTGTTGGCAACAAATAGTTTATCATTGTAAAGTAACATAGCTTCAGGCCCTGAACCTGTTGGTATAGAATCGGTCAGGCTCAATGTTTTCACGTCAATTACAAATACTTTTCCATCTACACCCCAAGCTCCCCACGAAGAAGCATAGGCTGTATTTTCATCACCCATTGCATAACGAACCTGTATTATATTTTGGATAACTCCTTTTTCCTGAAAGCTTTTAGCATCTACAACTTCAATTTTATGCGAATTATTAACCTGAATAAACGCATAATCACCAATCAGGGAAACTGATTGCACTACATCGCCCAAACTTCTATTGTTCTCCAATTGAAATATTTCATTAGTCACTGAATCAGTTTCAGGATTATAAAAGCTTATCGATCCATTTCCGGCAGTATAAGTTCCTTCGTTGCTGATAAGAGCACCAGCTCCATATTTTCCATAATCGGGAGTTTCTTCTGTTTTAGTACAGGACGATAGAATACTGCCTATCGCGAGCAAGAAAAGAAAATTCGTTTTTGTAAGTGATTTAATCATTTTAATTGATGTTATAATGTATACTTAATTGATAATTTCTTCCGGGAAGTGCATAGTTCTGCATACTTTGATAATCCTGATTGAAGAGGTTATTTAGGCGAAAACTAATTCCGAAATTTTGTTTTTTCTTTTTAAATGAATGGCTGATATGCAAGTTCGTTATGTGATATGCTCCAAGCCAGGAACTATTGTCAGCCATCGTAAAGCTTTTACTAACAAAGAGTTGCTCTATGAAGAAGCTTGTTAATCGATGCTGAATGGAAAACAGAGCTTTGACCTGATTTTTTGGCGTATAAATGAGTTGCTTATGTAAAATAGATTCGCTTTCGTTATCTGCTTTTTTCTCAATACTTGATAAATTGTACGTATGATGAAGCTCCAATTTTATTTTAAAATGATTCATTTCTTTTTCAAATCTGAGATCTGTTTCCAGTCCTCTCGACCAAACTTCTTTCTGATTCATCGGCGTCCAAATACCCTCAATCGGAACCCAGAGTATGAGGTTTTTAACGTACGTATTAAAAAAGGAAAGACTTAGACTTACCTTATTTTGATTGTTGTTTTTGGAAAAACTTGCAGCCAAATCCTCAGCCCAGGCTGATTCTGCCAGCAAATCAGGATTGCCACGTGCGTAGCCATCTATCCAAAACAAATCATTGAAAGTAGGTTGTCTGTAATTGCGAGATATTTTTCCCGAAAATTGAATGTGTTTAAAAGGCTTGAAATTGATTCCAAGG
>CAYPOW010000448.1:0-2202 GCA_964412145.1 uncultured Draconibacterium sp. | reverse complement strand
CCAAAATTGATAAGCAATTCGGAACGAAAATTCTCATAATTTGAATAATCAATACCAACCGCTACTACTTGCATATTCAAAGTAAAATCGCTGGCTTCTTCCGCTTGAAAAGCGATGCGAGCAAATCCTTTTTTAAGTGGGCGTAATCTCCGTTCTGCCCCATGATTACCTTCCGCCATTATTACCAAGCCAATTTCCTTTTTGATGACCTCCAGTGTTTTTAAAAACATAGCGTCGTTTTTTCTCACTTCACTATATCCATCACGAATTCGGTAAATGGGAAGCATTCTCATAAAATACAAAAGGGATGCAATAAAAGGCTTTTTAAATATGTCTGATCGAGACATAAATACTAGACGACCATCAAATCCAAATAAAAATACCAAAGCATCCATCAAAGCATTTTGATGATTAGCTGTAAAAACTAGGTGTGCATTCTTTGGAACGAGTTCCTGGTTTAAAATTACAATTCGTTTATAAAAAACACGGTTATGCCAAAAAGACACAAAATGTTTTAGAAAAAGATAAGGATACGATTTTTTATCGATTCGATTTATACCCATTTATTTACTTTTTACTTTTGAAAAGGGGTTTTTTGATAAATAAGCAAACAATTGAGAAAATCCCCCTGACCAATAAGCAGCTAAACCAAAACCACTTACCATATGCCAAATTCCCCACCAGGCAGCCACAATAGCCATTCCGCCTAATTCCATTTCGGGTGGGAAGATTTTTGGATTAAAAATTAGAATTAAAGCCAAGCCTGAGTTTTGAATTCCTGTTTCTATTGCTAATGTTCTTCGATCTTGAAGAGGTCGCTTGAAAATTTTACCTAGTAAATAACCAGCCCCTAAAGCCATTGCATTGTGAATGAGCACAATGAAGAAAATAAACTTAATGACTGGGAGAAAATGTTGAACGTTATTTTTGAATGCCAAAATGATTACCAGCATAAAAATAGCTATTGAAATACGTTTGATTGGTTTCAAAATTTTACTGGTTAAAACAGGAAATTTGGAATTTATAAAGATTCCGATTAAAAGCGGAATTCCTAAAATAATAAATACGGTTTCAAACATTTGGTAGGCATTTATCTCAAGCGGGCGCACCAATGTTGCTGCATCTTTAGCATATACATTGATAGCCATTTTTCCCCAAAAGGCAAAGTTTAAGGGAGTGAATATTATGGCGCCTAGAGTAGCGAAAGCTGTAAGGCTAACAGACAATGCCAAATTTGCTTTTGACAAGCTGGAAATGAAATTGGAAATATTTCCTCCGGGAGCCGAAGCTACTAAAATCATTCCCAAGGCCATGGTTGGCGACAAATAGTCTTTCAGTGCAATTACCAATAAGAAAGTTAAAAAAGGCAATACAATAAATTGAGAAAAAACACCAATAAGCGGCGACTTAGGATTTTTAACCAAAGCTTTAAAATGATCGAGCTTGATTTCTAAAGCTACACCAAACATCACAACGGCAATAGCAATATTCAAAGAATGAAGTGCTGCCGGACTAAAGTTTAAGCGGATTTGATCGAGTGACTCTAAAGATTCGTACATAATGTATCTTTTTGGCAATAATAGGAATTTTTTTTGAATTGGATAATTCAGCTTGATTCTCCGATCGAAAGCAAAACAAAAATCGAAAAATAATAACGACCTTTGCAAAAAGAAAACGTATGATAACGCTAGGCGAATACAACCTCTTACGCATTGATAGAATACTTGATCAAGGCGCTTATTTGGTGGATGAAGAAGGAAACGATGTTTTGCTACCAAATAAATATATGGAGGAAAATGCAAAAATTGATGATGAGGTGGAAGTATTTGTTTACAATGATTCGGAAGATCGAATAATAGCCACCAATTTAACACCAAAAGTAACTTTAAACGAATTTGCTTTTTTAAAAGTACAAGACGTTAATCAATTTGGAGCCTTTATGGATTGGGGTTTAGAGAAAGAAATCATGGTTCCTTTTAGTGAGCAAAATCAACGCATGGAAGCGGATCGTTGGTATGTTGTTCGATTATTATTGGATGAAAAAACCAATCGTCTGGTGGCGTCAAATAAATTGAATAAATTTATTGAGACCGATTTTATTAGCGTTGAAGTGGACGAAGAAGTGGAAGTGATAGTAATTGAAAGATCAGAACTAGGATATACTGTTATTATCAACCATGTGCATAAAGGACTCATTTTTGC
>CAYPOW010000447.1:0-2221 GCA_964412145.1 uncultured Draconibacterium sp. | reverse complement strand
GCCCGTATTTTCCAAATGCCTGGTAAATATTTTCTGCCTTATGGTTGTTGCCAAATGCTAGCATTTTGTCACTTTCTTTCAAAGTTGCAATCTCCCCTGCTGCTACTCTGGTCCATTGTAGTTTTGTACGGAAAAGTTCTTTCACATTATCCGCTACCATATAGTTTTCATAAAATTCGTTTATCTGCTTAAAAGCGGTATTAACTTTGTGCTTATCGCGTGGGTTTTTCCATTCTATTTCTAGTTGCTCCGCCAGAGCTCTTCTTAAAATAGGATACACCTTATTAGGCTGTAATCGGAACTCATCAGGAACGTGTAGATAAGGCTTGCATTCTTTTTCATAAACAACCGATTTCAAAAGCGTAGTATCCAGATTATGTTGATTCACCAATTCTTCTACATGTTTTAAAAGCACTTTTGATATACCGTCGTATGCAATGGTGATTGAGATGCTTTGTTTATTCACTGACAAATCAAAATAAAGATTGAATTTTTGAAAAAATATGAAGTTCGTTTGCTGCTTATCGGGTTTCTCTACCCAATATTGAAATGCCCCTGTAAATGATTTTCGTGTGATACGAAACTGCTTTTTAAAGATCGCATAGATTTCATATTCATAATACCAGCGTGCCAAATAAGGCGCTTCATGGACTTGGAATGAAAAAAGAGCATCAGCACCTTTTGTTTGCGTATCTATCCAAACAAATTCTTTGGTTTGCTGTAATATCGCTTCATCATTGCAATAGTCAGTAAAATGGGTTTTCTTCAAGCGCTTTAAATGCTTTTGTTCTTCAAAGAAGATGCCGATCTGGACTTTTGTTTTCGGGATACAAAATTGAAGTGAATTGCGCAAGATGTTTTCTGCGTTTGATCTGAGATTCTTTTCTGTGTGGGATTCGCCTTTCTTAGTCTCCATGAGGTATTTGTTTTTTGCGTTTTATGTTGGGCTTTGTATTGTCTTTTGAATTTCCCGAAAACTATATTCATAACGATTACCGTTTTTTTTATAGTCTTTTAGCTTCCCTTTTATTCTCCAGTTACTTAAAGTTTGTGTGCTGATACCAAGCATTTGAGCGGCTTCTTTAGGTTTGAGATAGCTTTCGCGATGCATCGTTGTAAAAGTCCCCGCTTTCATCTGCAGAACACTTGTTTTAAGATCTTTAAATTCGGTTTGCATATCTTTAGCCAGTTCCATCAATGTGCTAGCTGTGGCTTCCTTTGAAATTGTTTCTTTTGAAGTTTCAAATAGCTGATCCTTTAAATAATTATGCAAACTGTTTTTGGGCGATTGAAACTGAAATACTTCCAACATCTCCTCTTCAAAAAAACGAAGACTTTCCAAATGAATCAGACTTGGTAAATACCTATAGGTGAGTAACCAGTAATAAGCCATTAGCTGATGAAACCCTTGTCGTATTTCATTATTATGATGCACATTATCCTTATTATCTTCCAGATATTGTTCCAAATTTATCATCCATTGCATTAAAATGTATTGCTTCTGAAAAACATTCGTTTCCTTTTTAATATCGGCAATGCTTATTTCAAATTCGAAGTGTAGGCTTTGCCAGAAAAGCAAAATAAAAAACCTTGTTTTGGCTCTTTTAGGATAGAACGTATTCAGTTTCTTCAGGGGAGGAAATGTTTTATCTTGTAAAGAAATCTTCGACAAATGCTGCCATTCTGATTTTATCTCATGGTATAAGGGAAGTCCGTTCGCTTCAAAAGCTTCAATAGGATTTATAAACGTAGGGACATTCTCTAAAAGTTGAATATGAAGTGGTCGCCAAAGGCGGCGAAAAAGTTCAGAATCTGCGTAGCAATTCAACTCCGGCATCAAACTGTCGTTCACCAAGTGATAGATGCTTGTTTTGGTATACATGCGTACTCATTTTAAGCGGGCAATCAAAAGCCCTGTAAACGGAAGACTAATATAATCAAATTAATTATCAATACGACAATTCAAAGAGTAAAAGTCTGAATATCAAAACGGGCTATTTCAGTATTTGTCCATAGGACTCTGCCATAGGCATTCCTTCGGAGCTGTGGAGAGGTGTTGAACGCTCTATTTTACTCATAAAGATATGTTGATTTTTTTTTGGAATAGCAAGACAGAATATTACTTAAATTTGATTGATGATTTTTTTTAGCCCATAGGGCTTCAAAATCAATAGAAAATTGTTTTCATAGAGAATTTTATTGTCCAGAGGACATAAACCTG
>CAYPOW010000446.1:0-2239 GCA_964412145.1 uncultured Draconibacterium sp. | reverse complement strand
GGAATAAGTTTGTTTTTGTACGTGTCTTTCACATCAATATTTGCTGTGGGATAACCTATTGTCCTTCCAATTTGATTTCCAAAAATGACCGGTCCGCTAATGCTGTATGGATATCCTAAAAGCTCATTTGCCTCTTGTATAAGACCGTCTTTCAAGAATTTACGTATTTTTACTGCTGTGATATTCCTTTTTTGAATATCCTCCATTGGAATTTCGTTTACACGGAATCCATACTGTTTTCCCAAACTATTTAATTGTATAAAATCGCCTTCGCGATCGTATCCAAAATGATGAGTAAATCCAACGACCAATTCTTTTATATGCATTTTATCAACCAAATAATCACGTATAAATGCTTCAGAAGTTATTTTGGAAAAAGCTTCAGTAAAAGGCATTACCAATAAATAATCGATTCCTAAATTTTGAAGCAAATCCTCCTTTTCTTTTTGGATATTTAAAAGTCTTATTTTTTTATTTTCTGATGAAAAAAGCACTTCTTCAGGCGAAGGATTAAATGTGATTATGACTGTTTGACCATCATTCTTTTGAGCCACATTTTTCAACTGTTCTATCAGTTTCTTATGACCTAAATGCACGCCGTCAAAACGACCAATCGTAACGACCGGATATTCGAGCAGTGGGAATTGATTGATATTGTTAATTATTTCCAAAATTATTTTCTTTTGTCGTAGTTCAAGTGGTTAATTATCTGATTTTAAACTAGTTTATTATCGACTAAATATTCGGCAATCTGAATAGCATTGGTAGCAGCTCCTTTCCGTAAATTGTCTGAAACTACCCACATATTCAAGGTTTTGGGTTGACTAAAATCGCGGCGAATACGACCAACAAAAACAGCATCTTTTCCTTCAGCATATTTGGGCATAGGATACTCATTTTCTGTGGGCTTGTCTTGTACAATTACACCTGCGAAATTATCAAGTAATTCGTATATCCTCTTCAATTCAAATTCTTTTTTGAACTCAACATTTATACTTTCTGAATGGCCTCCAAAAACAGGTACGCGCACAACAGTAGCCGTAATTTGCAAATTGTAATTGTTTAATATTTTACATGTTTCTTCCGCCAGTTTTTCTTCTTCGGTAGTATATCCATTGTCCAAAAAGTCGCCGCCTTGGGGTATTACATTTAAATCGATTGGGTGTGGATAAAATTGCTGAACCTTAGGCCGGCAAATCCGCTCATCCTGCATCTGACGAACAGCCTTCACGCCTGAGCCGGTAACAGACTGATAAGTAGATACAACCACTCTTTTGATATTAAATTCCTGATGCAGAGGCGCTAATGCCATTACCATTTGAATGGTCGAACAATTGGGGTTCGCAATAATTTTAGAGTCTTTATTCAAAATAGCACCATTAATCTCAGGCACCACCAATGGAATATTCTTATCCATTCGCCAGGCAGAAGAATTATCAATTACTATGGTTCCTTTTTCAGCAAATTTAGGTGCCCACTCTTTAGAAGTTTGGCCTCCGGCCGAAAAAATAGCCATTGCCGGAGCATGATCAACAGCTTCCTGAATACCAAGAACGTTGAATTCTTTCTTGTTGAAAAGAACAGTCTTTCCATACGAGCGCTCACTTGCAACAGGATAAAGTTCATCTATATTCAATTTACTGTTTTCCAGCACATTAAGCATTACACTTCCAACTAATCCGGTGGCGCCCACCAAGGCAATTTTCATGTTTCTATGATTTAGTCAAAAAATAGTTTGAAAATCCATTGTAAGAAACCAGTAATTCTTCAACAATTGTTTCGTTTTTCCTGATTTCCACCCCACAAAAGTAGTATATTTAGAACGCATTTTGAAACCTAATAAATTCTGGCGCAAAAAAATCTTGTTAAAACATCTAAAATTATGAGATTTCTTATTATTTCCCTATGCTTAATGCCTTTGATCGCTTTTTCTCAGCTAAATGATGATTTTTCAGATGGCGATTTTACAAACAATCCAAGTTGGTTTGGCGACCAAGACCTATTCAAAGTGAACACCGCTTTACAGTTACAACTCAATCATTCAGAAGCTGGCAGCGCTTTTTTATCAAATTCAATAGGATTAAACGATAGTATAGAATGGCGATTTTCAATTCGATTGGCTTTTAGTCCTTCGGCAACCAACTATGCTCGTGTCTTTTTAATGGCCGACAATCGCAATCTAACGGAGGCTTTAAATGGATATTATCTTCAGTTTGGAGAAGCTCTTGGAGAAGACGCT
>CAYPOW010000445.1:0-2243 GCA_964412145.1 uncultured Draconibacterium sp. | reverse complement strand
TTTTTTCTCTTCTGCCATTTTTATCAGAGCAAATAATGCATAGTTAATCATATCCTGAAAGTTTGCATCCAGACCTTCGGAGACTTTGGTTTGTCCTAAATTATCTTCAATCGATTTCACACGGAGTAGTTTCATTAAAATAATATCGTCGAGAGAGCTGATACGCATATTGCGCCAGGCTTCATCGTAATCATGATTTTTATTCTCCATCAAAGATTGCGAAGTGTATATATGCTTGTTGTAAAGTGCTTCAATTTCATCGAAAGAAAGATCATTCGCATCATTGGCAGTTCCTTTTTCCAGTTGAATAAGCGCCATTACGGCGTAGTTTACAATTCCAACAAACTCATCTTCAATGCCTTCGTTTACTTTGGAAAGGCCTTTTGTTTGAATAGTTCTGATTCGGTTGGCTTTGATATAGATTTGATCGGTAAGCGAGCTTGGACGAAGTATTCGCCAAGCTGTACCATAATCCTGCATTTTGGCTAAGAAAATACTCCTGCATTTATCAATGGCTTCTTCGAACTGCTTTTTGGTTTTTATCATAAAAAATTATCGCTTATTTTTGCAAAATATAAAATATAAAATGTTGGGTAAAAGTAGCACTTTTTCTGAAAATCGAGTCCTCAATTGTCGCGGAAAACTTTTGGATTTAAACGAACCAAAAATTATGGGGATTATAAACTTAACTAGCGACTCCTTTTTCGACGGAGGAAAAAATTTGAAAAATGATTTTTTTCTAACAAAAGCAGAAGAACTGATTCAGGAAGGTGCTTCTATTTTAGATATTGGAGCTGCTTCTACTAAGCCTGGAAGCAGAATAATTGATGCGGAAGAAGAGTGGGGAATATTGGAAAGACCTTTGCGATTGTTATTAAAACAATATCCTCAGATTATTTTTTCAATTGATACCTACCATGCCACTACGGCAGAGCGGGCAGCTGATTGTGGTGTTGAAATGATCAACGATATTTTTGGAGGCAGCATTGATAATCAGATGTTTCAGGTAGTTGGAAAAAATAAATTAGCCTATGTACTAATGCATATGAATGGCAATCCTGAAAATATGCAGGATAATTTAATGCAAGGCAATGTTCTCGAAAGTGTAAAAGTTTTTTTTGAGAAAAAATTGACTTTGTTACAAGAATATGGTGTTGAGAACATTTTGCTTGATCCTGGCTTTGGTTTTGGAAAAACACTCGATCAGAACTATCAGTTATTGAAACATTTAGAAGGATTAAAACATTTCAAGCTACCTATTCTTGCCGGATTATCGCGTAAATCGATGATATTCAGGCATCTTGAAACAAATCCACAAGAAGCCTTAAATGGTACCACTGTTTTAAATACATTTGCATTACTCCACGGAGCCCAGGTTTTGCGTGTGCACGATGTTCGTGAAGCGCGTGAAACCATTCAGTTATTTATGAAGTATAAACAATTTTAAATCGGACAATGCCAATATCAAACTTAGCCTTTATTCAAGTTAATTTTATGGATATTCTTGATATTCTGTTGGTTGCTTTATTGATTTATGAGATTTACAGATTGATTAAAGGCACTGTCGCTATCAATTTATTTATTGGTATTGCGGCTATTTATTTTATTTGGAAATTGGTGGTGGCCTTGCAAATGGCTCTATTG
This sequence comes from uncultured Draconibacterium sp., assembly GCA_964412145.1. GTDB lineage: Bacteria > Bacteroidota > Bacteroidia > Bacteroidales > UBA12170 > UBA12170. Next base: position 599 of record CAYPOW010000445.1, on the reverse strand, counting down.
AGTGAAATATTAGGTGCATTTATTGGTGTGGGCTTTATTGCCCTGCTGATTGTTTTTCAACCTGAGATCCGTCAGTTTTTATTGTTTTTTGGATCACCAGCTTTTTTAGCCGCCATGCCTAAGCGAATTCGCTTTTTGTTTGGAAAAATGGTCCGTCCTGAAAGTCCATTGGATGTGGATAAAATTATTATGGCTGTCAGGCATTTATCTAATTCCAAAACAGGAGCTTTAATTGTTTTTAGCAAAAAGCATGATCTGCGACAAGTGATTGATACAGGCGAGAAGTTTAGTTCCGATATTTCGACTGGATTAATTGAGTCCTTGTTCTTCAAAAACAGTCCTTTGCACGATGGAGCAGTCATTATTCGGGAAAATAAAATTGTAGCTGCACGTTGCATTTTACCTGTTTCTAAAAGTATGCGAATTGATGCAGTACTGGGTTTGCGTCATAGAGCTGCTGTTGGGATTACTGAGAATACAGATGCGTTGGCTTTGATTGTTTCGGAAGAAACCGGAACAATATCCTATGCAAAAAGAGGGGCTTTAATTAATAAGGTTGCTGCTCATCAGCTGAAAACTTTCCTCGAAAAAGAGTTTAT
>CAYPOW010000444.1:0-2245 GCA_964412145.1 uncultured Draconibacterium sp. | reverse complement strand
ATTATATCCCCAAAAAATCAGGATTTCATAAAATTATTCCTGAACAAATTGCCTTTACAGTCAACCAAATTAGAATAAGTAGCCAGGAATTGCACGTTTTGTATGTAGAACATCATCAAAGCGATATTGATTTAACTACACTTCATCTTAAAAAGCATGCCCCCTATATTCATTTGTCAAAGGTAAAAACTGGCGAAGAAGCACTGGCGCTTTTGCCTAAAAACAACTCAAGCTCATGCGCATACGATGTGATTTTGGTTGACTATAGATTGCCGGGTTTAAATGCCATTGAACTCAGTAAAATAATTCGACAAGAACGAAACCTCTCTGTTGCTATTGTAATTGTTACCGGTCAGGGAACAGAAGGTGTTGCCGTTGATGCTTTAAAAATTGGCGTGGACGATTATATTGTGAAGCGTGAAAATTATTTACTACGCCTACCCTCTGTTTTATCAAGTGCTTTTCGCCGTAGAGAGCTTGAACGTCAGCAAATTGCACTTAAAAGAAGCGAAACAAAATTCCGCCTTTTGGCAGATTATGCTGCCGATTGGGAATACTGGATAAATCCTGATGGCGAATATGTTTATATTTCTCCTGCTTGTGAAAAAACAAGTGGCTATCCACCGGAGGCATTTGAAAAAAACAAGAATCTCTTAACCGAAATAGCGCTTCCTGAATACAGAGAAATGGTTGCCAATCATTTTTTTGACGATACAGAAGACACCCATGCACCAATTGTATTTAAAATTAAAACAGCCAAAGGAGAAGAACGCTGGCTTAGTCATTTTTGCCAGCCCGTTTACGATGATAATCAAAATTATGCAGGTAAACGAGGCGTGAACAGAAATATCACGGAACAAAAAAAAGCAGAAATAGAATTACATGAGAGCAGGGAAAGTTTTAAGAGTTTATTTGAAAACCTGGGAGATGCTGTTTATGTTACCGGTATAGGCAATAACCATATGGGCCAGATATTGGAAGTTAATACTGCAGCTACCAAACAAACCGGCTATTCGAAAAGCGAATTGCTAAAGATGAATGTAATCAACGATTTATATATTTCGGGATCTGGCAACTACAAAGCAGAAGATTGGGAAGATAAATTTAAAAAAGGCGAAATTTTTATTGCCAGCGAGAAAAAAAGAAGAAAAGACGGAACGGAATACTGGACCGAAGTGATTGTTACACCCATTGAATTTAAAGGAGAGCTGGCCGGTTTATCAATCAACCGCGATATTACTGAGCGAAAAAAAGCAGAAGAGATTTTGCTTAAAATGAATAAAGCCATAAGCAATGCAGGTGAAGTTATTTTTATGACCGATTTGGAAGGCATTTTTACATTTGTAAATCCAGAATTTACAAAAATGTATGGATATACTGCTGAAGAAGTTATAGGAAAAGTTACGCCCCGAATTCTTAAAAGTGATCGGCTTAAAGCAAAGGATTATAAACAATTTTGGAAAGCTTTGCTCAATAAACAAAGTGCTGCCGGAGTACAATACACAAATAAATGTAAAAACGGCAAACTTATTGATATTGAGGCGTCTGCCGATCCAATTTTGGATGATAGTGGTGAAATAATCGGTTTTTTGGCTATTCAGCGAGATATTACTGAACGTAAACAATCGGAAGTATTACTTAAACAGAGGGAATTAAAATACAAGCAATTATTTAATGATGACCTTACCGGAAATTTCATTACCTCTGTAGACGGACGCATTTTATTATGCAATATGGCTTTAGCCAGAATGTTAGGTTTTAATTCTGTAGATGAACTTTTGAAAGAAAATATTTCATCATTTTATTCTGAACTTGATTCACGCCAACAGTTTATAGAATTGTTAGAAGAGAAGAAAAAAGTAGTAGAATTTGAACGTGAATTTATTCTCCGCGATGGCCGACATATTCATGTGATACAAAATATTATAGGCGAATTTGATGAAAAAGGCAAGTTAATACAGGTAAAAGGTTATTTGTTTGATAATACTGAACGCAAGCGCGCTCAACAAATTCAACAGGTAATTTTAAATATTTCAAATGCCGGTCAGCTTGCGGATACGCTGGAAGAAATAATGGAAATTATTCAAAAAGAATTGGGAACTTTAATGGATGCTCAAAACTTTTTTGTTGCCCTTTATAACGATGAAACTGATCGCATTCATTTGCCTTATTTCAAAGATGAAAAAGACAACATTGATGATTTTCCTGCAGGAAAAACACTTACAGGATTGGTAATAAAAGAAGG
>CAYPOW010000443.1:0-2255 GCA_964412145.1 uncultured Draconibacterium sp. | reverse complement strand
GTTCGGCGCTAAAATTTAGTTGCCGTTTTTTAGCAATGTCCTTTCAATTTATTAAGGGCACCTCTAAAAACCTGTTTTTTTTGGCGCCTTTTTTTGATACAAATCTAATTCGGTTTTTTCCAAAAACCACATTCCCATCCCTTCTTTTCTTATTTGCCTAAATATCAGCCTATTATATAATTCTAATTTTCATAAATGGGCATACCTATCCCATGGCAACAACTAATTTTAACTGAACACAACGACAAATATTATAGGTTAAGTTCATCATTCCTATTTTCGCTTTGGCTCTTTCGAGTCCAATGGTTCGCACAAATGAGCCATTCATGCTATTTTCCACAAAGCCAAATAAATGCTCGACCCGTGCTCGTGTCCTGGACTTTTCTTTATTGCTAGCTTTTTGTTTTTCGCTAAAAGGTTTATTACGATACCCTTTCTCTATTACTTTGTTTATTACCTTCTTTCTCTTGTAGACCTTCTCTTGCTCTTCGCCAGTATACGCGCTATCTCTGCATAAAATGGTTGCCCCTCGTCTTTTTCAGTAAGTAATTCTTCCGTTGCTTGTGAATCGTGCACGGAAGCATCGGTAACTATGTACTTTTCAATTAGTTTAGTTTTTACATCTGCTTTTACATGATTTTTATACCCGTAATAAGTTGTATAGTTTTTCTTTGTCCACCGGGCATCAATATCTTTTTGACAAAGCTTATGTGGCTTTCCCTTCCATTTCTCCGGTGCTGTTCCGGTTTCTTTTATATGCTTATTTTCTTCACGGGTATTGCGTTGCCGTGGTGTTTCTACAAAACTGGCATCCACCATTTTCCCTTCGTTAGCAAATATACCTGCTGCATCAAGTGTTTCATTGAATATTTTAAACAGCCCTTCAATTACTTCTTTTTCAATAAGTTGCTCTCTAAATACCCAAAATGTTTTGCTATCCGGAACCTTATCACTCTTCTTTAAACCAAGGAAGCGTTTAAAACTTGACCTGTCTACTATTTGGTATTCCAATTGGTCATCGGAAAGATTGTAAAGGCTTTGGATCAATAAGGCTTTGAACATCATTAGCCTACAAAAGGGAGAACGACCACCCTTGGACAAGTCCTTGTCTTCATCTTTATATGCCTCATATAAAGGGCTTTCGAATATTTTCCAATTTATATATTCATTGAGTTTTTGAAGAGGATCTCCAAGTTTGGTAAGCTTTTCCATTAAAAAATGATCGTCAAATAATCCAAGTGGGTTTATATTTTTCATAGCTGATTAAATTTTCCCCGAAATTAATCAAATCATGCAAAATTTACAAGGTTATTTTATTAACAATCAGATGAATATATCAACAATGGGTTTTTAGAGGTGCCCTGATATTAAAGGATTTTTGCGCAATTTGTACGAATATTTCATCTATTCCATTTAAATTTGTACCTCTTGAAATAACATTTTCGAAGGGAAGCTGGCCTACTAGTGTGGATGGTCGAGCCAAGAAGCCAACAAAACCTTCGATTAAAAAACCGACGATACCGATTCCGATCATTGGACCATTTGAGTTTTTCATTTTTCCTGCTTTTATTTTTGGTTTGCTATTCTTTGCTCATGGATGTTTCATGTCATTAAATACTTTTCTTACCTAAAAATATTCTGAGTTTATGATATTTGTAAGTTATAAAAAATTATTCTATAAAAATACATCCGTCCAAAATAATTTAGTGAGTTAACCTGATTGCCTTTTTTTATTATAAACACTCAAATATAATAAAATTATGAGACTGAAAATCTAGTAAAATCGGATTTTTTATGTATATTAGCATATATGCCTGTGTATTATGACACTACTTAAGACTTTCAAAAATTCATAAATTAGCCCGAAGATTATTTTTTGCGTTTTTTGCAGATGCTTATTTATCAAGGCTTACAGGCATATATTTTTATTTTCAGAATTGCTGGCTAAAGTTAAAACAAGGTGAGTAAAACAAGTAGGTCCATAGATAATTTTCCCATTTGCTCTTTTTTGTTACTTTTGAAACTAACTAAAATCAAGGAACTTATGTAATTCTTCTCCACTGTTTTAGGTATGTAATAAATCTTTCTGGAACCAAATATTCCTGTTATGCGTGTTGTAATACAAAGAGTTAAAAATGCTGCCGTTGAAATCCGGAATAAAAATCACTCTTCTGTCGGACAAGGTTTGCTTATTTTTCTAGGTATTGAAAATGATGATGGTGAAGAGGATATTAACTGGTTATGTAAAAAAATTA
>CAYPOW010000442.1:0-2256 GCA_964412145.1 uncultured Draconibacterium sp. | reverse complement strand
CCAATAATGTGCAAAAAAAATTGCTTAAGTCAATAGAATGCTTCTTAAAAAAAAGGACACTATCCCGTTAAGTGTGTAAACTAAATTTTTCATAGGGTTCAATTTTCAAGTTGGACCCTATTTTCAAATATAATCATAAATTGGTTTAAAATTACGCCCCAATTTCTGATAGGCATTGTCCATTTTTTCGTTACTTCACCAAGAGCCAGAAACACTGATTTTTTTACAGCATCATCCGTTGGAAAAGAAAGCTTATTTCTGGTGTATTTTCTTATTTTTCCATTCAGATTTTCTATCAAATTAGTTGTGTAGATGATTCTTCTAATCTGAACAGGAAAGTCAAGAAAAGCAGTAAGTTCATCCCAATTCTTATACCAGGAATCTACTGCATATGAGTATTTGCTATTCCATTTTGATTTAAAATCTTCCAAAGCAGCTCTTGCCGCTTCTGGATTGGGTGCTGTGTAGATATACTTCATATCTTTTGTGAACTCTTTTTTGTCTTTCCATACAACGTATCTAGCTGAGTTCCTGATCTGGTGTATCACGCATATCTGCTTGGTAGAATTAGGGAAAACTTGAGTAATTGTATCGGTAAAACCGTTTAAATTATCGGTGACGGTAATTAGTATATCCTGAACGCCTCTGGTTCTCAAGTCTGTTAAAACTGACATCCAAAACGCAGCAGATTCGTTCTTACCTAACCACATTCCTAAAACCTCCTTCTTACCGTCCTCACGTAGTCCTACGGCTAAATAAATAGCCTTATTTACTACCCGAGAATTTTCTCTAACCTTAAATACTATGGCATCCATCCAAACAATCAAATAAGTGGTTTTTAATGGCCTGTTCTGCCAAGCTATGATGTCTCCAGTTATCTTGTCTGTTACAACCGATATAGTTGATGTAGAAACATTAAAACCATAAAGCTCGTTAAGTTGTGCTTCAATATCAGAGTTGCTCATTCCTTTAGCATACAGAGATATGATTAGGCTTTCTATTCCTTCGGATAATCGACTTCGTTTAGGAACTAGCTGGGGCTCAAATTCTGATTTCCTGTCTCTTGGAACAGTAATATCTAGCTCACCATGCTCGGTCTTGATTTTCTTTTTAACATAACCATTTCGAGCATTGTTTTCGTCAGATCTTTTCTGGTTCTTAGAATATCCCAGATGGGCTTCGATCTCGCCTTGCAACATGGTTTCTACTCCGCGTTTATAGAGATCATCCATAAAGTTGCCAAAATCCTTAGAGTCTTTAAATTGTTTTAAAAACTCACTGCTTAATAATTCTTCTTTTGTCATTGAAGTGTGTTTTAAAGAGTTAAAATTAATTAATCTGAAAAGTTATTGCCAGAATATTTTTTGCTTTATAATTGAAGCAAAATATTCTAGAACAACTTTCTGTTTACACACTTTTTAGGATACTACCAAAAAAAGCTAAACTTAATAATCGGAAAAGTTACGGTTTTAAACTGTAGCAGTATTTCAGGACTAGACATTAAAAATGACCCTAATGAATGGTCGATATTTACACCAATTTCTTTTCATAAGCATTCAGCGCAATCTTAGCTTTTGCTTTCCCAAATTCAATAATTTCTTCCGTCTTATAAAAATCAAAGATTCCATAAGATTCACTGGAAATATTGATCAATACATCCGGCTTTCCTTTTTCAATGGCAATCGAGGATAACTGATGTACCATTAAATTGGTTGTTTTGGCAATAAGATTAAAATAACCCAACTTATCTTTGTCATGTTTTGGTAATAATTCATTGAATTTATGGGTCAATAAATCGACATATTTACTGAAACGCTTATCTTTTGCCAAAATCTTTTCTTCTGTAATTTCTTTTTTCTTTATGTGCTTAAACGGAATATTTGAATTAACATCCACAACCACGAGTATATCGTTATCCGAACGTTTCACACGGTTAATTGGCATTGGATTCACCACGCCACCGTCAACCAGTATCATTCCCTGATATTCAAAAGGTGTAAAAACAGTAGGAATGGATACAGATGCCCGGATTGCTTCATACAAACTTCCTTTATCAAAAACAATTTCTTTACCATTGATAATATCTGTTGAAATTGCTGAAAAAGGAATCGAAAAATCTTCAATACATTTATCAGGAATAATTTTTTTCATGGCCTTTAAAACTTTATCGCCTTTAACCAGACCGCGGCCACTGATTGTAAAATCAACCAGACTAAATACATCCATACGATCGAGTCCTAACATCCATTCTTTAAA
>CAYPOW010000441.1:0-2273 GCA_964412145.1 uncultured Draconibacterium sp. | reverse complement strand
AAGGATTTCAAATGGAAAATGCTTTAAGTCGGGAAGAAACTTTAAAAGGAATGACAATTTGGGCAGCTAAATCAGCTTTTGAAGAAAATAAAAAGGGGAGTATCGAAGCTGGGAAATATGCTGATTTTATAGTTCTGAATCAGGATATTATGGAATGTGAGGGCAAGATTATTCCGAAAACAGAGATTATTTTAACTTGTTTAGGCGGTCGAGTAGTTTATAAAAAAGATTAATCTGCTTCTGGTTCTATAAGTATTTTCCCTTATAATCGAACTGCAATACATGCCAGCACAGAGGTAAGTAAATTGATTTTTGAAATACAATTGGTATAAAACCAATAATAAGTTTTAAAAACGTGAGTGAACATTAGAAAGTATTGAAATTCCAGCTACCTGGCTTTTTTATCCGTTGAGTGGCAATAGTGAAATTTATTTCTTATATTTGTAAGTGACTTTGACCAAATAGAAAGATATTGTTCAGTTTTTGAAACATTCATGAACAATTAGATAGATAGCAAGAAATTATTTATCAAATTTAAAAGTTATGCAAAAAGATTTAATTTATAGTACTGAAGAATGGCGCCGTCTTAATTTTAAGGACCTAAAAGAGGATGAGATTTATGAAATCTCAAATTATGGACGTTTACGTCATTGGTCGCAAAAAGCAAATGAATTCAAAATAATGAAACTCTCTACTGTAAGAGGATATCGTTATTTTATGTGGTTTAAGTCTGTTCAGGGCTGGGACAATAAAATCAAAAGAATAATTCATAGATTAGTAGCTGAAGAATTTTGTGAGCGTGAAAGTGAAAGGCAAATCTTTGTTATTCATTTAGATCATGATAAAGGTAATAACTATTATGAGAACCTGAAGTGGGTTACTCGTCCGGAAATGACTGATCATAATAAAAGCAATCCTCGTGTTATCGAATCACATCTAAAACGAAAAGGAAAAATTACCAATTCAAAGTTAACCGAAGCCGATGTAATCAATCTTAAATTAATGGTAAAGTCAGGAGAACATAAGCTTTATAAAGTGGCTGAACATTTTGGAATCACACATACACAGCTAAACAGGATTCGGAATGGACAAAACTGGGCACATGTTAAGCTGCCTGAAGAAATGTAGTTATTTATAATATCACTGTGTTTTTTTTACGCATTTTACACATTTTTCACGGAAGATAAAGAATAATTAAAATCACTCAATTTTGGTTAATTCGGAATTGTTTGTACTTTTACTAAATCATGCATATTTAATAAACTTATAAAAATCTTAAAACCAATAAACAATGAAAACAAAAATTACAGGTTTCTTAGTAGCTCTATTAATGATAGGGGGAAATTTATTTTCAGTTCTGCCAGTAGGCGAAATCCCTGAAGTAATTACACTTAGTGAAAAAAATGGAGGCCGTGTTGGTGGTGATGTTTGGAGTAGCTCTGAATTAGTTGACAAAGTTTGGGTTTTGGTATATGCCGATCCAGATGAAAGTGATTTAAATGAAGCTGCTACAGAAGCATTAAAAGCAAAAGATTATTCAGATGATGTTTACCAATCAGTTGCAGTTATTAATATGAAAGCAACTTGGAAGCCAAATGTTTTAATCAATATCATTTTAAAAGGCAAACAGAAAAAATATCCAAGTACTGTTTATGTTAGAGATATGAAAAAAGTTCTGGTAAACAAATGGGGTTTGGCCGACAATTCAAATGATATTGTTGTTTTTGATGCAACAGGAAAAGTTATTTTTAGCGTTGATGGACAATTAGGTCAGACAGAAATTGATGAAATGCTTAGTTTAATTGATGCTGAATTAGCAAAATAAGTAGTAAATCGTATATATATTCTATTGAAAAGAGAACATTGGATACACCTTTGTTCTCTTTTTCATTTTAGCCTTGGCTAGATAAATTGTAAATTTGCCAAAAAATAGATTTCTATGAATTCACTTCTTAGGCGCAAACAAGCATTTGTATATTTGGGCGAATATCTCCGACTCTTTTCTGATTATAAATCATTAGATGAGAATTTTTCAATATTAATAGAGAAATTAGATTTCGTTCAAAAGGAAAAAGCATTTGTGATTCACGAAAAAATAATAGACTATATTGATAATTCTATAAGCTACAACCCATGGTTCACAAATGAATTTATTTTAAAAGCTATTCATTCGATCGGAGAAAGCCTTGAAGTAGATAATATGAATCATTGGCTCGAGAAATATGAATTTAATATAGTTTCATCAAATAAAATAATTGGCGTAGTGATGGCAG
>CAYPOW010000440.1:0-2292 GCA_964412145.1 uncultured Draconibacterium sp. | reverse complement strand
AAGTGATTTCATTTTTTCAGATTATTATTGTGTAAGATAGTAAAGTAGGGTTGAAAAAAATAGCTCTTTTACTAACAGAAGGGTTAGAATGTGCGTTTGGGTTAGTAAATGTGCCAAATGTGCGCTGGCTTAATCTTTTTTTGATTTTAACCATCTGTTTTCTTTTATAGAATAAACATAACCATTCCAATAATTATTTACCTCATCATCCCATTTAAAACCTGGTGAAAATAATTTGTAAAAAGTGTTTTTAGGGTTCTTAATCACTTTATTTAAGTAAGTAAAACCTATTTCTGGATGATTATAGAAATCTCCTATTTTAAAACCTACCTTTTTACTTTTGAATGAATATGTCAAAGTAAGATTATTCGTTATTTCATCTTCGATAATTCCTTCCCCAAAATCATCAATTACCTTTTGAGGAATAAAGGAAATGAATTCTTCCATATCTTTGTATTTGTGATTTGCAGGGTTAAAAACCTGATTTGAGTTTAACAGATTCAGATGGAGCCATTGATTGAGTTTTCCATTTTCATTATCCTCATTTGCCAATCCGCAAATTGCCATTGCACTTAGATTCGTTTTGAAGGCCATCTTTTTATAGTGCTCAAGTTTCAATTCATACTCCACGCTCTCAAACTCTTTAAATCCAAATTTTTGACTGCACCAAATCGTAAACATGCCAATAAATTGAAGCAAGTACATAGTCCATGAATATTCCCTTTTTGAGAATGATATTTTAAGTAAATGCTTTTCACAATTTTCATCAACAATTCTTTCTTTATGACCTATAAGGTGCATGAGAATTTCAAGCATAATAAGATACATTGAAAGATCAATCAAAGATGGTTTTTCACTTTTGCTATCTTGAGTTTTATTGAGGAGTATTTCATAATAGCTATCCAGAAATTTTTCCACCTTACCCTTTAACCTGTCATAGTTTGATTTTGAAATGGCCCTCTTAGGTTTAATTTCCTTTTTGTCCATGCGGCCGCTGGATTTGTTAATGTCCTCGGTTTCTTCTTCATCAATTTTAGCCTGGACTTCTTTTTCACGATTTTCTTTCAGATACGAGAAAATGCTTTCCCAGAGGCGAACACCTTTATATTCGATGTAATGTGTAGCCTTTTGCAAGTTGTTTATTTGTCGAGCTCTCTCTTGAATTTTGGCATAACTAAGGTAGAGAATATCATCCTCTTGTTCTTTGGGTATTTCTTCTTTTCGTTCTTCCTGTAAGCCGGCTTGCGTAATACCCTTTTTCGTTTCTTTCTGCCTATAAATTGTGTTGAGATAGTCTATTATTTTGGGAGTTGAAAAATTGCCACTTTCTATCAATTTTTTGATTTGATTTAATGACCTGTTTCTGGGTGATGGATTTGTACCTTCAAACGCATTGATGTCAATTACAAATTGCCTGTTTGAAGCTTCCTTTGTATTAATGAAAAGTTGTGCATACATCAAAGATATACCATTTGGAATAGTTAGTTGTATCGAATTGTCTCCTTGGACAAGTGAAACAGCTTTTTCAGATTGTACTAAACCAGCCGAATCAAATAATCTTATGTGGGCATTTTCAGTATCTCTTTTTGAATTTGCCAAAACAATAACTTTATCAAAATTCTTCTCGGATGATTTAATAAAAATTGTAAGGTGATTGTTCGATAATTCTATTTGTGTATCAGCATTATCTGATGAATAGTCTTTCAGATTTACTGTTATACTATTGAGTTTAATACCAAGAATATTGAGGAAGTCAGTTTTACTACTTTGGTAAATGATACAAGATTCTTGATTTGTAGCAGGAATTTTTATGGTGCCAAACGCAGCTATTGAAGCGTTTGCACTTCCAGAAACGAGATAATTGTTTTTTTTACTTTCAAACACAATGTTCTTCGCATGGAAATAAGCCTGAGGATGTTTTTCTTGCATTGCTCGGGTCCATTCAAAAAAACGGACATTTTTTTGTGTTTGCATTTTGTGAGGTAGTGCACCAAAATCCACTTGCACAAGTATGTTTATTTCCTTTGGCTCGTAACGGCTGTTTAATTCTTGTATAAATTTACCTTTAGCATCATGATATGGACTCATTATTGTGATACGTTCAATATTATCATTTCCAATAGTTTCGGAAACTTGTTTGAATAAAGGATTGTTCGCATAGTTTGCATGAAAACTTATTTTGCTATGCTTGTCCAACTCATAAACTGAAACAGCTTCTTCTTTACTAACATTGGAAAGTAAAAAGCAGTTTTCTTCAATGCTTTTAATTTTATTGTTTGCAGAATCTCCTAG
>CAYPOW010000439.1:0-2302 GCA_964412145.1 uncultured Draconibacterium sp. | reverse complement strand
TGGAATGAAGCCTATTTACTAAAAGTGTTAAATATAAAAGTATGAGTTTGCCCTGCTTCATTCCCCCTAATTATTTTGTTAATAAAAAAAGAAAAATTGACTCAATATAGAATTCTATTTTTAATTCCTCTTCGTTTACTTGAAGATTCTTATTTTTGCACAAACGTTTAAATATGTATTCCAAAGAAGAAGCAAAAATTATTCGACAAAAGTTTTGGGATGACTTTGAAACTTATAGCAAAACACGAAGAAAACGGCTTGGAAAAAGAGGAAGATGGATACTCCAGAATACAGGAATAAAAGGTTTTAATTTAAAATTTGATACGCCTGATAAAACTGCTCAAGTTGGATTTGAGATTGCCTCCAAAGGATTACAAAGGCAACTGAAGTATTACGAAAAAATGCAAAGCCTGAAAGCTCTGCTCGATAAAGAATTTGATAATCAATTGATTTGGAACGACCATTATCTAACAGAAAGCGGAAAAGAAGTATTTCGAATTTATATTGAAAAAAAAGAGCTGAACATTTTTAAAGAAAGCGATTGGAAACTGATTTTTTAATTCTTTTTTACGCAAATGAACAAGCTGGAAGACTGGTTTACGGAATACAAAGACATTATCAAAATGAATGAAGAAGAAATTTTTAAGGACAATTAAAAACACACCTATGAATAGCCTTGAACAATTAAAAAAATTCACTAAAGTAGTTGCCGATACCGGTGATTTTGAATCGATTAAGCAATTCAAACCACTCGATTCAACTACCAATCCATCCTTAATTTATGCAGCCGCTCAAGATCCGAAATACGATTATTTATTGGGCGATGCAATGGCTTATGCGCAAGCCCGATCGAAAGACAAAACAAAACAACTGAGTTATTGCATGGATAGATTGGCTGTGAATTTCGGTCTTGAAATTTTAAAAATAGTGCCTGGTCGTGTTTCTACCGAAGTGGACGCTCGCCTCTCTTTCGATAAAACGGCCACGATTGAAAAAGCACGTTTCCTGATTCGTCTATACGAATCCTCTGGTGTTAAACGCGATCGGATTTTGATTAAAATTGCCGCTACCTGGGAAGGAATACGCGCAGCTGAAATTTTGGAAAAAGATGGAATTCATACAAACCTTACCTTGCTTTTTAGCGACATCCAAGCCATTGCTTGTGCTGAAGCAGGAGTTCAATTGATTTCGCCATTTGTGGGTCGGATTTTGGATTGGTATAAAAAAGACCTTGGTTTGGATCATATTGATGCTCAGGAAGATCCAGGTGTTTTATCAGTAGCTGAAATTTTTAATTACTATAAAAAATTCGATTATAAAACAGAGATTATGGGCGCCAGTTTTCGAAATACTGGCGAAATTGTTGAATTGGCAGGCTGCGATTTATTAACTATCTCACCCAATTTATTGGCCGAATTAGAAGCATCAAATGAGCCGATTAAGCAAAAATTAATTTCTTCTGAAGCAAAACAGAAATCAATCGAAAAAATTGAATTGGATGAAAAATCATTCCGTTGGTTGTTAAATGAAAACGCAATGGCCACTGAAAAATTGGCTGAAGGAATACGTAAATTCAGTGCAGATTTAGTGAAACTTGAAAAATTTATTGCCACCAAATTCTAAAAACAAATAAATGCGCATCGATATATTGAGCATATTTCCCGAAATGTTTGAAGGCCCTTTTAGCGAGTCCATTGTAAAACGTGCACAAGAAAAAGGGCTGGTGCAAATTTACATTCACAATATTCGGGATTATTCAAGCGACAAGAATAAACGTGTAGACGATTATCCTTATAGCGGTGGTGCTGGCATGGTAATGATGGCCGCCCCTATTGTGGCAGCCATTGAGGATTTAAAAACCCGCGTCAATTACAACGCCATTATTTTTATGACTCCCGACGGTGAAGTTTTCAATCAAAGCACAGCCAATCATTTCTCATCTTTTGAAAATATACTTTTATTATGTGGTCATTATAAGGGCATTGATGAGCGCATACGCGAAAACTATATCACGCACGAAATAAGTGTGGGCGATTATGTTCTCTCGGGTGGAGAGCTAGCAGCAATGATAGTTACCGATGCTTTAATCCGATTAATACCGGGTGTTTTAGGCGATGAAACCTCTGCCCTTTCCGATTCATTTCAGGACGGATTACTTTCTCCGCCTGTTTATACACGACCCTACGATTTTAAAGGTTTTAAGGTTCCTGATATTTTATTGTCGGGCAATGAAAAAATCATTGTAGAATGGAAGCATCAAAAAGCGATGGAAAGAACACAAAAAAGAAGACCTGATTTGCTT
>CAYPOW010000438.1:0-2310 GCA_964412145.1 uncultured Draconibacterium sp. | reverse complement strand
GGACCAAAAGTTCCTCCGGGAGAATATAAAGTGGCTATCGATAAAAATATAGACGGAGTATTTACGCGTTTAATCGAACCTCAAGCATTTAAAGTTAAATCCTTGCCAAATGCATTGGGGACTCCAGATTATGCGACTAATTTCAACTTCCTTAAAGATGTTAATAATTTAAATGCACAGGTAACTGCTGCAGGTGCTAAAATTAAGGATATGAATACTCGTCTAAAAAACATGAAAGCTATTCTAGCAAAAACGCCTGTTGAAGCAAATGTTTTGGTTAATAAAATTGATGCTTTGCAAAAAGAAGTGGATGCTTTAGCCAAAGTTGTTGTTGGTGGTTTCGGAGCTAAGAACACCGTATCAAGCCGAATTCGTTTTGCACAATATACTACTTTTTCTGCTGAGGTAGATATAACCGGAGCTCAAAAAGAGCAATACGAAATTGCTAATGAAGCATTTGATGGACAAGCAGCTATATTAAACAATTTGTTTACAGTTAAGCTTCCTGCACTTGAAAAAGAATTTGAAGAGGCAGGTGGAGTGTTATTTAACAATACTCCGGAACGACGTAGATATTGGGAAGAATAATTGATTGATTATAAGTGAATTAGCCACTATTTTATTTCTGTTTTCAGATAAAGTAGTGGCTATTTTTTATATCCAGAGCTTGTGATAAAAAATAGTTTTTTAATGAGTCAAAATTTGCACATTGTAAGTGAATAAAGGCGGAATTGACAACTCAATTATCAATAAATATATATTTGGGTCCTAATTTTTCAATTTTCGTATTTTAGGCTGTCGTTCAATTATACATTCATTGTTTTATTCCATCCACATATTTATTTGATTTTTCATATTTCCCATCTTTTGACCAGTATTTCCAATCCCCATCTTTCAATCTATGCTTAAAAAAACCTTCCGTTTTTAACTTTCCATTTTCATAATACTCAAAATATTTACCGTCTATAATATCAGGATTTAGGCTCGAGTAGTATGATATTCCTTGTAAAGTATCATTCATAAAATGATCCTTTTTGATAAAATGGTCAGAAATTGAATCTTTAGCAATTGTTCTGTAGAATTTTGCTTTCTTTTCCTTTATAGTAATTTGCCAATCTTTGTCCAAAAGGATTCTGTTAAATTCTTTTGTCAAAAATCTTTCATCAAGAACCTTTATTGAATTTCTATTTTTCTGGGTTGAGTTAACCAGATCATATAAAAAGTAAGAGTGTTTACCATTTTTTAATTCTTCAAACAAGTTGATTTGTATAATCTGAGAGAAAACCCCATTTATACTTATATGCATATCTCCAGTATTAAGATTGAAAACAGAAGAATAGATGGTTTTAGCAAAAATATTATTCTGGTGAGTTGCTCTAAGAATAGAGATACAGTTATCAACTGTTATGTCCTGGTTTTCTAGTAGTTGTGTTGCTTTATTGTATCTTTGGCTTCCGATGTTATACCAACGATAATTTTTCGTGTCTTGTTCACTCGATATTCGGAAGTTTGTGCATACCTGAAATTGATTTTTCGTCCTTGTAACTGCTAAAGCATTTTCTTTATATGTAATTATTGCACTTTCACCTGTTTTATCAACTATCATCAGTTGCGCCACTCCAAATCCATCCCAATGGAACGTTTCAAACAGTTTTATTACTTCATCTATTGTTGCACACTCTTCCAGAATTTTATAGAGCACGTCTCCACCTATATTTGGCTTATTGCTGGCATTTTCAACTTTGACGTAAGGATATGCCCTTAAACCATCCCAGAATAACCCTTTTTCATTTATTCCAGACTGAACGGAACCGTTGTATCCAAATAATATATGTCCATATTTCCCATCTTCTGCTGGGATAAAGAATATCTGAGAATTACTCTTTTTGTAATCTTCGTTACTACCAACAAGGGTGTAATTCTTATTTGTACTCTTAAAAACTGTACAGCTATGCAACTCGTTGTTTGCAAAATATGATAGCAAGATTGATATTAACAATATTAATTTTTTCATATCTTTCGTGTAGTGTTGTTTATATGTCACGTCCTAAAATACGGCTACGGCAATGCGTTGTAGCGGTTAAATTATCTGCAATCTTTTCTGTTTACATACCCTAAAGATATAAAATATTTTCAGCTATTCGGCAGAATAGCAATTAGATATGAGCCTTTATTACCCATCGTTTTTTCTTAGTCAATAAATGTTTCTTTCAAAACAGATTTAAGTTCTTTAATTTCAGGAAGAGTTAATCTACCTAGAACTTTAATTATTCTTTGTTTATCAATAGTTCTGATCTGATCAACTACAAT
>CAYPOW010000437.1:0-2341 GCA_964412145.1 uncultured Draconibacterium sp. | reverse complement strand
TCCATAATGAATTTGTATAGAATAGTCGTTGATCATAGAAATTCCTGACAATTTTAAATCCGGATTTTTTTGCCAAATCTGAAATCATCTCATCATCGTATTTTTGTGATATTTCCATAAAGATACGCTCGTCTTTTTCAAAGGATATTATTTCTCCTAAATTGCGTATTTCGACTTTTTGTTTTTGAAGGCTAATTAAAAAACTTTCAGCTTTGCCGTTCTCAGGATCATAAACTTCCTGATGTTTGAAGCTGTTTACCTCAAAATTAGCATTCAATTCTCTATTAATTCTGGAGAGTAGATTTAAATTAAAAGCGGCAGTGTATCCTTGCGGATCATTATAGGCTTTAAGAATTGTGGCAGGATTTTTTTTCAAGTCGAAACCGATTAAAATCATATCCCCACTTTGCATAACTGATTTTAATTTTCCTAAAAAATCTAAAGTTTCTGATTCGCTATAATTACCAATATTAGATCCCAGAAACAATAATATCTTTCTAATACCATCTGTTTGATTAATTTCATCAATTAATTTAAAATAATCCCCCACTTTTCCATGGGTTTTCAGGCTTGGCAATTCATTTTTTAGATCATGCACTAAATTATTTACGGCTTTGCCTGAAATATCGATAGGGATATATTCAAAATCACATTGTTGAGATAAGAAATGAGAGAGCAGAATCTTCGTTTTTAGTCCATCACCAGCCCCCAGCTCGATCAATTCATAATGGGTGTCTTTTTTGGTGATAGCATTGAAAATTTCTTGCTTTTGAGTCTTAAATATTTCCAATTCACAATCGGTTAAATAGTATTCAGGCATTTGCATAATTTGCTGAAAAATCCGACTGCCTTTATCATCATAAAAATATTTAGAGGATAAAAACTTTTTATTAGCAGACAAACCCTTAAGTATATCCTGTGCAAATTGGGTGAGTATTATTTCTTCTTGCATTTTTTTAAATTTTTGGAATACCTGTTTCGTAAGGATTTTTAGGATCATTGCTCCATTCAAACCATCCGCCATCGAAAACAGAAACTCTGGGCCAACCCATTAACCAAGCGTTGTAAAAAGCTTCACTTCCACGCCAGCCCGTTCCACAGTAAAAGGCCAAGTGTTTATCTGGGGTTATACCAACTTCTTTCCAGAGGGCTTCAACTTCATGATATTCTCGAATTGTATGATCCACATTGCGATAATTTTCCATATGATAGGCATCAGTTCCGCAATTGCCAAAAACAGCTCCCGGAATTCGTCCTTTCTTTTCGATATAATTGTAACCACTTACTTCGCCAAGATATTCTGGCCAGCTTCTTACACATACTATATCGGCATCCTCCGATTTTATCATTTCCTTAGCTTCGGGAACATCCACAGCTAGTTGAGACTTTGCGGGGATAATTGTTCCAAAGTCTGGAACGGAAATTTTAGGAACATCTACTGTGCTAACTTCAAAACCAGCATCTTTCCACGATTGAAAACCTCCATTTAAAATCCGTACATCTTTAACGCCGGCATACATCATAATAAAGGCATTGCGGATTGCTCCAATATGCCCTGCCGCACTACCCGGAAAAGGATCTTCATTTATGGGTGCCATAAATTTACCGTAGAGAATAATAGTCGTATCCGAAGTAATTCCGTGTTGTTCGAGTGCTGATTTCAGCTCTTTGGGCGATCTTCGATTCCAGGTTTCAGGTGCTTCAAGTGCTAGAGTATCCATATCAATAGCCCCGGGAATATGACCGCTTATATAGGCTTCTCTGTTGCGATAATGCGCATGAACTACAATATGTTTTTTAATTTCGATTTGTTCAGGCTCTTTACCAGAAATCAATTTTTTCACCCATTCCGGAGACACTAAAGATTGATATCTTGCCAATTGATCCATTGGTAGATCAGGATTTACCGTCCACTCACTCATAAAATGAGGATAAATTCTAATTTTATTATATCCAGCTCGTGCAAAGAAGTGAGCTCCCTTTTCTGACTCTTCAATTGTATAGCTATAGAGTATTATTTCATCTTCAGGTACGATTCCTTTCGATTTCACGATCTCAATCCAATCAATATAATTGGTCCATTTTAGTGGGAAGCTTTTAGCGCTTTTGATATGACCTCCTCGAGATTCGTTTTGCAGTTTCCACCCGTTATAGGCATCAATCGGGCGTAAATCGATTAAAATTCCTTCTTTTTGTTTGATAAAAGTTAGTAGTTTGTTCGTTGATATTTTATTCATACGTGTTTTTTTAAATTGATTGAGGATTAATAATAATCTAAAATACTTATATATATTTATATAATGAGTTGTTTACATATAATTAACAATAAGTGAATTACGTG
>CAYPOW010000436.1:0-2348 GCA_964412145.1 uncultured Draconibacterium sp. | reverse complement strand
AACACTTAAGTATCGTTTTCGGCGGTAGCCGAATATGTACTTTATATTGAAATGAACCGGATTAGTAGAATTGACACCTTCTAAAAACTAAAATCTATCTATCCAACATTCTATAGGCAATAGATAGATAAATTCTAAGAAGTACGAGTTGACTGTTCCAGGAGTAAAGCAGAGATAAGTAATTTTGTGGATAAATATTTTATTCCAGAGTAAATTGTAGTTTAACTTTTATTATTGCGCTCTCACAGTATTTCTAATGTATGAGAAAAAAATCATAGGACATATTATAGCTTAAATATACAGATATTTGTATTTTAATTATTAGATACAATTATTAATAAAAAGCGAAAAGGGGGATTCTTAATTCATATTTACTTATTTATTTTATAATCTTTTTTATTTTAAATAATTTTTTTTTCTCCCACCCTCATTTCTTTTCTTACTTCCTTTCTAATGTTGGCTGTTTTTTTCGCCGAATCTTCTATTATTATTGCTGGTAGTGAGCTGTAGAGATGTTTAGATGGTGTATTGTTTTTTGTAAATAAGAATACTTGTTTAAATCTATTGACACTTAATAGAATATCTATCATTTATTGATAGTAAATAATTGATACAAAGCTTGTTAGTGTCATTAACATTTTGTATCTTTGTACATAATGATCGTTTTTATAAGTTTTAATGACAAGTAAGAACGTTTTAAAAATATTTAAATAAGGTGGCAGCATTCCTACTATAAAGCTGTCTATAGGGGTTCACTATTATCGATTAAATAGTGACGCAAGTGGTTCGACAAATATTTCAACTCCACCAGCCTCTATAAATGATTTTTTGATTTTATAAAGGAGTTGACAGAGAAGTACGGTGTTGATAATGTGAGGGTGATTTATTGTGAATACGAGTAAACGTTTTAGAAGTTGCTATAAAATAAATAAATTTGAAGAGGTCAATTCAGTCTGTGATGAAAGGGATAGTATATCTCGGGAGCGTTGTCAGTTATTTGTTGACAAACTAGTATCTCGGACTGTATATTTAGATTTAATAAAAAAGGGCATCGATGAGCCTGTATTTTTCACAGTAGAAGAGATTCGGTCATTATTAGGAAGAGATTTACATAAAGAAAGACTTCAGGCACTTATAAACGCTGGTATTATACAGCCAGTATATGTAGAAAATTGGCACAATAGTTCTCAGTGTAGGTATGCTTTCCGTCCACTTAGATTGGTGCCAATAACTCTCCATCCTTCATCAATTAAGCATAAAGTAATTCATAACAGCCTCAATCTATATTATGATTACAAGCGTAAAGATTATTCTAAAGAGGCAAAAATACTTATTGGACATCTTCGGAAAACAAAAATCGTGTGTACTGCGATTGATTTTTTTGATGAGGTCAAAGCAATTTACCCAAATTATAAGAAAAAGACTGAAGCTAAGGGTAAAAAGCCAATGAGTTTAAGCAGATATCTTGATAATTTTCATTATATTTATGCTAATATTCAAGGCTTCAATAGTGCAAGAGGTAAAGAAATCTATAAATACATTTCTGAAGATGATTTTGGCAATCGAGTTCACTCTATTATAACACAATTACCGGGGAATATTAGAAATAAATTCTTGCGAATAAAAGGTGAATCAGTTATTGAACTTGACCTTGCAGCATCTCAACCAACACTACTTGCAAAACTTCTATACCAGGAGCATCCTGATAACATTTTTTTTAAGGCGACTAATAGTTCTATGGATATTTACGAATATCTCTCTGAAATATTTCATTTTGGGGACAGGGAGACCGCCAAAATAGAAGTTATGAGAATGATTAATGGAAGAGTTAATGGTAAACCTCACAAACTTCTAAAATCAGTTGATTTTAAAACTGCTGAGATCCTTGAGAAGTGGAAAGATAGTAATCATAAAAATGTTGCTTCAAAGCTTCAAAGAAAAGAAAGCTTTATCTTTAGACCAATCTGGAGAAAGCTTAATGGTGCTGGAATTTCTTTTGTTACTGTTCACGATGCTGTATACATTCCAAAAAGCAAACTAAATGTAGCATATCAAATTATGAAAAATGTGCTGGATAATCACCTGCGAGGTATTAATTGGAATATTCATGTGAACCTTAACCAGAGGCTTAATCTAAATGTAGCATAAAACCAGTTAATGTCCGTAAAAACATATTCTTTAAATCGCATTTTTTTACATGGCTCAATAGAATTTGATTAAAGTAATTTTTGATAAATTTTTAGGTCAGGATTATTTATGTAATTTTAGTAAGTTAATGTGAACCAAAACAGCAGATTGTTTCACCCATGTTTCACCTTCAATAAAAAAAGACTTCCAGAATATTACTG
>CAYPOW010000435.1:0-2350 GCA_964412145.1 uncultured Draconibacterium sp. | reverse complement strand
AATAAATAATAAAAAACTCTATTTTTGATTGGCCCGAAAAAAAGGGAAGCTTACAGAAACATCAATAACACAACATATTTTCCGATTTATCCTTGCTGCCTTTATGGTTTATGCAGGCTATAGTCACCTTACATTTAACCGTAGCGAATTCCTCGCTCAGGTTCCCGAATGGCTTCCCTTAAGTGCCGACTTAGTGGTAATCCTATCCGGCATTGTTGAAATAAGTTTAGGACTAGGCTTAGCCTTTTGGAAAAACCAGAGGGTGAATTTTGGTTGGGCTTTAGCAGCATTCTTTCTCTTGATATTTCCCGGCAACATTGCGCAATATCTCGGACATAAAGACGCCTTTGGATTAGATTCCGATACTGCTCGCTTAATCCGTCTCTTCTTTCAACCTGTTCTAATTTTATGGGCCATCTGGTCGGCAGGATCTTGCAAAGCTTGGAGAACACGAAAAACTAATTAAGATGAACGATGCTCAATTGTTATTAGGCAATCAGATTTGCTTCCCGATCTATTCGGCATCGCGACTGATTACCAAAGCCTATAAGCCTTATCTCCAAGAAATGGGTCTTACTTATCCCCAATATTTGGTGCTTATGGTTTTATGGGAACAGGATGCACAAACGGTAAATCAGCTCAAAGAAAAGCTGATGCTCGATACCAATACACTTTCGCCTATGCTCAAACGTATGGAAAAGAATGGGCTGCTAAAGCGAAATCGCTCTAGTCAAGACGAAAGAAGTGTAATCCTTCAACTCACCGAAAGTGGAAAGCAATTGAAACTTCAGGCGCTGCCTATCCCCGAAAAGCTAATCAAAGAAATACTTTCCCACAATATTCCTTTGGAGGATATGCTAAAATTAAAAGACATACTTAGTGAATTGATTGCTGTGCTTGGCCCTAATTGTCAAGCTACAAACTGCACTAAGGCATAATATTAATCGATAAAACAAAACAAACAATATGGAATTATTAAATAAATTGAATTGGCGTTATGCTACTAAAGCAATGAATGGCGAAAAAGTAGCTCACGAAAAAATAGATCGTATTATCGAAGCTGCTTCTTTGGCGCCTACTTCAAGCGGATTACAACCTTTCGAGATTATGCTCATTACCAATCCCGAAATCAAAAAACAGATTAGAGCCATTGGCTGGGATCAAAGTGTAATTACCGACAGCTCCCATTTATTGGTGTTTGTCGCTTGGGATACCTATACCGAAGAGCGCATCAACAAAGTGTTCGATCATACCAATGAAGTAAGAGGATTTACAAACGAAGGCTGGGAAGATTACCGCAAGATGTTATTGAACACCTACCCACAAAGAGATGCGGAAGTGAATTTCAACCATGCAGCCCGACAAGCCTATATTGCTTTTTCACAAGCGATAGCAGCTGCCGCTTTCGAAGAAGTAGACAGCACACCTATGGAAGGCTTTGATGCCGATGCCCTCGACCAAATCCTTAACCTCCGCGAAAAAGGATTGCGTTCTTGCGTAATGCTAAGCTTAGGCTATAGAGATGCTAAAACCGATTGGTTAGTCAATCTACCCAAAGTGCGTAAAAGCAAAGCCGATTTGGTTACTGTTTTTGAATAATACTCAAGTATAATAGAAAACTTGCAAAGCGATTTAAGTGTTTACTTAAGTCGCTTTTTTTACTGGATAACATGTCAGTTCGAGCTTGTCGAGAACCATTAAAAACATCTCGACAGGCTACCAATGACAACATATTGTAAAGGGCCTCTATATCAGTAAAATAATGTTTTGTGTTCTTTTGTGTATTTGTGCATTAGTGGCATTCTATTTCGCCAAAGATTCACGAATGAATTTTATGAATAAGCCTCAATTGTCATATAACTTTACGCGCCTATTTTTTAGGTCTTTGGACTCGATGTGACCCCCAGTTTTTTAGCCAACCTCAATCTGTCACCCAGAAATCCCAACATGTCATCCTGAATCCCCAGCTGCTTGCACTGAGTTAACCAGGCTAGCAATTGATTGAGTTTTATGAAATATGGAGTTGGATAAATACAGAAAAGGAAAGACCTCATCATCTGGTTTAAATTATTGACATTAGATACAATTTATCATATCATCCAATTTACGTAGGTTTGCTATCAATTAAATTATCCTTTATCATAAATTCAAAAGGTAATTGTTGTCATAAAATATTTTTAAATGGAAATAACTTCACTTGTAACTGGAGGAGCAGGCTTTATAGGTTCTCACCTTGTAAATCATCTTTTAAAACAAGGCCATAAGGTGATCGTTTTAGATGATCTTTCGGGAGGTGATAAAGAAAATGTCAACTCAGCAGCTCTATTTTATGAAGGCTCGATCTTAGATG
>CAYPOW010000434.1:0-2354 GCA_964412145.1 uncultured Draconibacterium sp. | reverse complement strand
TTTTTGCATAAAAAAACCCACTATCCAAAGGATGCGGGTTTTGTTATTGTATAGCTTAAAATTTTAGCTGATTTTTTTTACTTTATCACCATCGTAGGCCCATTTTATATAAATAGCGCCCCAAGTGAATCCACCGCCAAAGGCTGCCAGGATTATTTTATCGCCTTTTTTCAGCTGACTTTCCCAATCATGTAAACACAATGGAATAGTAGCATCGGTAGTATTGCCGTACTTTTGAATATTAATCATTACCTGCTCTTTTCGAATTCCCATTCTGCGAGCAGTAGCATCAATAATGCGCAGATTGGCCTGATGAGGAACTAACCAGGCTAATTCTTCTGGTTTGATTTCGTGCTTCGTCATCATATCGGCAGAAACATCAGCCATTTTTGAAACAGCAAATTTGAAAACTGATTGCCCTTCCTGATGAATGAAATGCTCACGATTTTCAACAGTCTCATGGGTGGGAGGATACAGTGATCCGCCAGCTTTTTGGTAAAGGAAATCTTTTCCTGAACCATCGGTATGCAAATCCGCATCCATTATTCCAAAATCTTCTGTTGTTGGTTCAAGCATTACGGCACCACCTGCATCGCCAAATAGAATACAATTTTTTCGATCGGTATAATCTGTAATAGCGGACATTTTATCAGCACCAACAACAATTACTTTTTTGTATTGGCCGGATTCAATATACATACGCCCTGTTTGCAAAGCAAACAAAAAACCAGAACAAGCAGCATTCATATCAAAAGCAAATGCATTAACACATCCTGTATTAAAAGCGATAATATTGCTGGTGGCAGGGAATAACATATCAGGTGTTACAGTTGCGCAAATGATAAGATCAACTTCAGCAGGTTTTATATTTGTTTTTTCGAGAAGACCAAGAACGGCCTGGGTACCCAAAATAGAAGTTCCTTTCGCTTCTCCTTTTAAAATGTGCCTCTCTTTAATTCCGGTACGAGATTGTATCCACTCATCATTGGTGTCCACCATTGTGGATAGCTCTTCATTTGTTAAAATGTATTCAGGTACGTAAGCGTGTATTCCTGTTAGAGCGGCATTTAATTTCGACATAATATTCTTTTAGGATTTCAGCGGGCGAATTTGCGGCTTTTTTATCAGCCAACAAAATATTTTAACTATATTTTAGAAGTTTATTTAAAAAAGTTCGAAAAAAAAAAGAAAATAGTCGAAAAACAGAGTAAAGCTTATGAATTTATCTTCTTTGTTTTGTTAAAACAGGATCTGCAAAGCGGTTCATAGCTATCAGTTTCACCCAGCACAACTAAATCATCACCTTGAATAGTTCGATGTGAATATTGAGCCAGATTACCACATTGCATACAGATAGCATGAACTTTTGTAACATATTCGGCGGTAGCCAAAAGATGAGGAATAGGGCCAAAAGGAACGCCTTTAAAATCCATATCTAAACCAGCAACGATTACACGTATTCCCCTGTCGGCCAATTGATTACATACTGAAACAAGACGTGTATCAAAAAATTGAGCTTCGTCAATACCCACAACCGAAACATCGTTTACCATTAATAATATTTGCTCAGCACTTTCAACAGGCGTGCTTCGAATACTATTTTCATTGTGCGAAACAACATCTAACTCATCGTAACGGGTGTCGATAGCAGGTTTAAAAATTTCAACTTTTTGTTTAGCAATTTTTGCCCGGTTTAATCTGCGAATTAATTCTTCAGTTTTTCCTGAGAACATGGAGCCGCAAATCACTTCTACCCAGCCTCTACGGGGTTGATTATTATCGGTAATTTCTAAAAACATTTATTAACAAATAAACTTTAACAAAATTAAAAAGGGCAATAAAACACGCCTTTTTTTCTTTTTATATTTAAACTATAATTTATATTGGAACATCTATGCGCAAAAATAAGGATTTCAATGAGAATACAACAATATAGGAACAATAATAATTGATGTTTTAATCACACTATAAAATGAAATTTGATACTACTTTTGAAGAAATGGAACTTGTTTTTAATGAACTATCCGAACAATTTGAGGCAATCAAGAAAAATGAGGAACGGATTCCTCAAATCGAAATTGATATTTTTAAAGCAACTCTGCAAAAACTCTACAAGCGCATCAATCAATTAAACAGTATGGATATGGCAATGCCAGTTGAAAAGCCAGCTATAGAATTAAGCAAAAAAACCGTTTCAATAGATTCTCCAATCGAAAAGGAAACGGAAGACCTCATCACTTCAGAAAATGAAGTTACAGATGAAAAAATAATCGTGAAAGATGAATTGGAATACGAAAAGGTTACAAATGACTTCCTGCAAGATGTGAATAATCCTCCTGAGATTCCGAAAGAAG
>CAYPOW010000433.1:0-2356 GCA_964412145.1 uncultured Draconibacterium sp. | reverse complement strand
GGATAGAAGCAGTTCTACGTATCATTTTTTCATTGAAATTCCGGCCAAAGATAAGGCTAAAAATTTTAATCTTTCGGATAAAGTATAAATATAATCTCGTGTATTGCCCGAAGGCATTGTATAGGTAAAATCAAAACTATCGATTAATTTAAAATCATCGACCAATGTAGTGGCTCAGGCTCTAACATTTAGTATAGTCGTGTCTTTATTCAGGTTGCATTTTTTTATTAGGCGCAGGAAAGGTTAAGGTTTTTTTTCATACCAACCCAGATTTTCAATGCTAGCATTTTGATAGGTTTTTTCTCAATGCAATTTTAAGTTGATTTTAGCTTCCTTATCTTGGCCTGAAGCTTTAATGGCTCAAAAATACGAAGCTTTATCTTGTTAAATCTAAATTTATTATTAATTATACCACGCGAAAGGATTGACTTCGTCGAACTTGCGTTTCGCGCGGTAGCGGGGCGATAGCAAAAAGCGGAATCCCCTATAATCCAACGTATAGATTAGGCTGGTTTTTCAATAAAACCAAATTATTGAAAAACGTATGAAAATGTTTGGAGTTTATCTCAGATCCTTGTTGTAGCTCGTTTTTTTTTAATTAAAAGTATGTATTAACTGCAAATTCAAATTGATTAATAAAAATCTCCTTGAGCCTGGAAATATTGTTTTGCTCGTAGAATAAAAGCATTGCTTTTTTGTATTCTATTGAGTCGATTGTTCTGAATGAAATTGGGCAATGATTATAGTTCATTAAAAGGGCATTACTAACAATTCGCGCTGTTCTTTTATTTCCATCCATAAATGGTTGGATATATGAAATTAGAACTAATGCCAATAATGCTTTTTCAAAAATATTTCCCTTTTTATTAATCAAATCACAAGATTGAGTTAGCGCTTCTGAAATTTGATATTCATTATCAAGTGGCCGATAATTTGTACCAGATATACCAATTCGTCTTTTTCTAAGATTTCTTTCAACAGCTAATTCTTTGGTCAATAGACTATGAATATCTTCAATTTTAGAAACAGAAAGAGGGTGTAGATAATCGGGGTGATTGATAATGAAATCAATGGCGTCTTTATGGTTTAGAAGCATAACGGCTTCTTCCTTTGTTTTTCCAGAAGCAGTTTCCTTTTCTTTTAAAAGTCTTTCTGTTTCTAATAACGAATAAGTGTTCCCCTCAATTTGAGATGATTTCCAACTTAAATCTATAGCTAAACGCTCAAGCTCCTTTTTGTATTCGTTTTCAGTAAGAAGAGAAATGTTTTTGATATAGATATTTTGAAGCGCTGTAAGATTGATTAATTCATCTTCCGTAAAAACAGAATTTTTGCTTAATACATTTTCGATCAGCTGAAAATTAAAACTTTCCTTTATTTTTCTCTCATCAATCTCTTTTTCGTAATATTTTTCTAAATCAATTGGCTGGATCAATTCATATGCCGATGAAATGAAATATTTCGTTCCTTTACCTTTTCCTTTTGTTTCTATAAGATTTCTAAATGTTAGCTTAGTTAATTCTCTTTTTAATGTAGCATAGCTAATTTCAACAGAAACTCCATCAAATATTTCTTTAGAGGAGCTCTCACCTGCTTTTTTTAGAAACTTTATTATTTCAGATTCTCTTTTCTCAAGCATAATTCATTGTTTTTAAGCTCACTAAGATATAAAATATAGCTCATATATTGCAAGCAATGACCTGAATTTTGTTTTTAAATGAGCTACAACGTTCGGACACGTATAAAAACATCATTTTGATTTTTTTCTAAATACAATTATCGTACTTACCAAAAAGAACAGAATGCAAAGCCATGCAAAATAGTCCCCTAATACTGAATACACGGTTTTTTGTCCTTTCATAGGTACATCAGAGTATAAAATAGCATCATCGGTATTGAAAAAATTTTGTGAAGACAGAGTCTGCCCTTTATAATTAAACGAAGCAGAAAATCCCTGACTTACGGATCGAACCATATTAAAACCCTGCTCAATAGCTCTTGCTGATGCAACATAGGTGTGATAAGGTGCTATTTCCTGCCAATCATTTCCAGGCACTAACATAATATCAATATTCATTTTATTAACCTGACTTATGAGGGCAGGAAAATCCATATCAAAACAAATGGCAGAACCTATTCGTCCATACGGAGAATCGAAATATTTAATAATCCCATCGCCATAACTTCCATCACCAGGTGTAGGTTTTGCTTTATGATATGTAAATAAAATTTGCCCTGTTGGAGAAATCCATACAATTTTATTCATCCATGGTACATCCGGAAAAGCTTTTGGAAATACTACCATTGGAAGACCTAAATAAATACTATTTTTTTTAGCTATAACTTTTGCTCTTTC
>CAYPOW010000432.1:0-2363 GCA_964412145.1 uncultured Draconibacterium sp. | reverse complement strand
TAGCAGATTTAGCAATGAACAATCCGGAAGCTTTTAAAGCTATCGCCGATGCTGTAAAATAAATAGTATTCGAAAAAAATTAAAAAGCTCATCTAAATGATGGGCTTTTTTTACGAATGAATTTTATCAACTCAATTGTTATAACGTACTGAATAAGAGGTATATATTTAAGAACTGATTAATTTTTACACTTTTTAAAAAGCGATACATAGAAAATTGTCCCAACATTTTCCTGGCTTTCAAACCAAACTTTACCATGATGCTTTTTTGTAATTTCCTGTACAATTGATAAACCCATACCTACTCCATCACGGTCAAATTCCTTCGCGTTTTTAGCTCTGTAAAAATCCAAAAAGACCTTGCCTTTTGCGTATTCAGGAATCCCAATCCCTGAGTCAGAAACTGAAATAAGAACAGTCTGAATCTTGTTTATCACATTGATTTTTATCTTTCCCTTATAATTGGTATATTTTAAAGCATTAGAAAATAAGTTATGTAAAAGCTCTTCAATTGAAAACTGATTGCCACAGATAATATCGATGGATTCATCAATATTTAGGCTGATTTCAATTGATTTGATTTTGGCATTATTTCTCAACCTGTTAACCAAACCATTGATGCTATTGGTTAAAGAGAACTCCTGCAGTTCTATTTTATCTGATAATTGCATTTCAGTAAGATTAAGCAAATCTTTAATGAAAGTAGAAATTAAAACCGTTCGATTGTATGCTCGATTAACGAGTTCCTCCTGTGTTGTTTCCAGCTTGCCATGGATATTGCTTCTCAACACACTCAATAGGCTTTGAACAGTATAAATGTGACTTTTTAAATCGTGCGTTAAGCGAAGTACAAATTTGTTTTTTATTTCATCCTTTTTAAGCAAAGCCATATTTGCAATTCTGTTAACCCGCTCAAATCGCTTAAGTTGTCCAACTATGAAATTTGTCATATAGAGTACTGTGTAAGACGCAAAGACAAATACTAAAGCGGTTAAAATCAGATACTTAGAATTTAAATACAAATCGTGCGAAACAAAACCCTCTAGAGGGTAATGAGGAATAATATTATAATATTCGAAAATGACAAGCAATCCAATCAATACCAGCGCAAAAGAGGTTTGAAAAATACTCTCTTTCACTGTTAGCATAACGCTTGCCAGTATCATATGAAAAATATAAACAATGATAAAAGGATTTTCAATACTTCCGGAATAATGCAACATACAAGTCAGGATAATAAGATCTGTTGAAATTTGAAAATTAATGACGGCTTTATCAGATTTTATACCCCTTTTCATTTTTTTCAGAATGATTCGCTCGACATACAAATAAGAGAATAAATTAAGCAGAAGCAGAATAAAATTTACTTTAAATATTTGAATGTCTTGTATTGAAATTTCCAAAAAATATTTGGCCAGCAATGTCACAAGCGTAACGAAAACGATCGAAATCCATCGCAGTTTAATCAACCAATAAATAGAAATAGTTTCTCTGCTATTATTCATTTAGCCATTCTTTAACCTCAAAAGAAAACTTCAAACCTGCAAAATGCAGTAAATAACAAGCTGTTATACTGTTATTCAAGTATTTATATTTCGATGAATTAATTTAAAAAGGAATTGATTTCCGAAATTAAAACATCCGGATCTACCGGTTTTTCTAAAAATATAACGTTTGGTAACATTTCCTGATCTTCTACGGCAGATCTGAAATTCACATTCATTTTTTTTGCAATACCTGTAAGCATGATTATTGGCAAATCAATATAGCGGGCATCTTTTTTTATCTCATTGATTATACAAAAACCTTCGAGATTACTATCCATCATCAAATCCTGAATTAGCAGATCCGGCTTTTTAGATGATAGTTTTGATAATCCTTCCTCTTTGGTGGCAGCAGTATGTACTATAAAAGAACGATCTTCAAGTAAAATTTGAAGCGATCTTAATAGATCAATGTCATCATCGATAATTAGAATTGTTTTTTCAGCCATTTTTTAAGTATTAAATTAAAATAAAAGTTGACTGAATAAAATTAATACAAATGATATGTTTAATGCAAGTTAAATGTAAGATAAAGTAAAATTAATATTATTAGATCAGAATTTTACGATATACAATTGTTGTTTAGATTTCAATTAAATGCGATTAATTGATAAATAAGCCTTAAGCAAAAGAATTACTTTTTCTGCATTGGCTTTGAATACTGCAAAAACAGCATCCATGCTAACGGGTTCTAAATCAGTTTTCCAGCAATCGTAATCTGTGCTCATCGCGATAGCAACATAAGGAATTTCTATTTCGTTGGCTAGCATTGCTTCAGGAGCCGTACTCATATTTATTAAATCGGCACCCCAGGAGCGGA
>CAYPOW010000431.1:0-2375 GCA_964412145.1 uncultured Draconibacterium sp. | reverse complement strand
GGTTGTTTGTTTTCGGCTGGAATCATTCTGATTCCGCCGCACACGCAAAACATTATAGGCAGTAATGTAAAAGATCATAATTTCAAAATGCTGTCTTTTAGTAAGTAATTAAGGAGTATTTAATGAATATTGAAGTAAAAAATTGTAACAATATTGATTTAGCAACATTTTCGATTTGTGAAAACAAACTTAATATTAAACTAGCGTCAAATGGTACAGGGAAAAGCACTTTAGCAAAAGCCTTATATCTAAGCCCTTTCGATGTTTCATCGATAGACGAACAATTATTACCATTTAAGTTTAGAGAAGCTAATCCTGATAATCGAAAACCAACTATAATTGGAATGGATAATATACAAAATGTTATGTGCTTCAATGAAGATTATGTTAAAAACTTCAATTTTCAAAAAGATGAGTTAATAAGTAATAGTTTTGATATTCTTATTAGAAACGAAGCTTATCAAGCTGTTGAGGAAGAGATTGAAGCTCTTATTGCTACAACGAAAGAAAATTTTACTGATAACCAAGAACTTGATGAATTGATATCAACACTAAAAGAACTTGGAGAAGCATTTAAACTTACAAAAACTGGCGTATCGAAATCTTCAACGGGAATGAAAGGATTATCGGGTGGTAATAAAATTCAACACATTCCTCCTGGTTTAGAGCAGTACAAACCTTTTATTCAGAGTGAGAAAAGTGTTGGTTGGATAGATTGGCAAATTAAAGGATGTAATTTTATTGAACTAGCAGACAAATGTCCATTTTGTACTTCTAACACTAATGATAAATTAGAGCAAATAAATAAAGTTCGGCAAGAGTATGATAAAAATATCATCAAAAATTTAATTAGCATAATAAAAGTAATTGATCGTCTTGGAGATTATTTTTCAGATGATGCAAAAGAAAAACTTACTGTTATCACTAATCTTAGTAATGGAATTGAAAAAGAACACGAAGCATTCATTGTTAGTATTAAAACTCAAATTGATAATTTTGTTGAAAAATTAGAAAAAATAAAAACACTTTCTGGTTTTCAGTTTAAAGAAGGGGAACGAGTTGCTGAAAAGCTACCAACATATAAACTTTTTCTTGAGTTCTTTCCAAACTTAGATTCTGTAAAAATGCAAGAATCTATTATCCCTATTAATACTTCTATTGATGAAGTAATTTCTACAGCTGGAGTATTACAAGGGAAAATAAATATTCAGCGAAGAGAAATGCAAAATCTAGTTAAAAAACATCAAACTAATATTAACGATTTTCTTGTTTATGCAGGATACAGATACAAAGTTGAAATAGTCGGTGAAGGAACTCAATCTCAATTGAAATTATTACATAGTGATCATAATGAACATTTGAATGGTGGAGAACAATATCTTAGTTTTGGAGAGAGAAATGCTTTTTCAATTGTTCTTTTTATGTATGAGTGCCTAGCAAAAAAACCTGACTTAATAATCTTAGATGATCCAATTTCCTCATTTGATAAAAATAAAAAATACGCAATACTCGAAATGTTATTCCGTAGAGATTCTACAGATTGCTTAAAAAATAAAACAGTTCTTATGCTTACTCACGATGTTGAACCAATAATCGATACAATCAAAACTCTATCTCATAAGTTTCAAAATCAAACAACGGCATCATTTCTTAAATTATCGAATGGTCACATAATTGAACAAAGTATTTGCAAAGAACATATACAGACATTCTCTGAAATTTGCAAAACAGCAATTGAATCAACTAAGGATGAAATTATCAAATTAATATATTTGCGACGTAATTACGAAATAACGAATGATAAAGGCGATGCATACCAAGTCATATCAAATTTATTACACATAAGAGATAGAGCTATAGACAATCGTGAACCAAAAAATCAGAATGATCAGTACCCAGAATTGGATAGTAGTAAATTTATATCAGGTTGTTCGGAAATTGAAAATGATTTATCTGATTTTTCATACTCTAGGATTCTCAATAGATTAAATGACAAAGTTGATCTTTTATCTTTATATCATTCAAGTCTAAACGGATATGAAAAGCTACAAATTTTTAGGTTTTTTGGAATTACAAACATAAATTCAGTTGTCCAAAAATTTATTAACGAAACGTATCATATTGAAAATGATCTCATCTGCCAGCTAGACCCAGCTCAATTTGATATGGTACCAGAATATGTGATTTCGGAATGTGATAAACTATTAATGAATTAATAGCTTTTGAATAGTATTTTTAAATGTGAAGTGTTAATGTAGAATTCTGCCTATAACAAGCGTGTCAGCGGGTAGGCTGGGTGGTTTGTTTTGGCTGAATCGTTCCGATTCAGGTTTGGTCGGTTTGTTCGGTCGTGATCGTTCCGATCCCGCCGCACA
>CAYPOW010000430.1:0-2378 GCA_964412145.1 uncultured Draconibacterium sp. | reverse complement strand
CCGGCTCGGCTGCACTTAACCGATTATATACCAGGAAACAACAGGGACGACTATTTCCTCAGTCAGCCTGAATGGCAGAAATTTTTGCCCCTGGAAGAAGTAACTTTTGCCGAATTGCTGAAAGAGAAAAGGTACAATACGGCACTGTTCGGCAAATGGCATTTAAGCCAGGCAAAGACACCACCGGAAAGCTTGCCCTATAACCCCGAAAAGCAGGGTTTCGATGAATCTTTTGTAACGTACAAACCTGTGGAAAGTATGGCCCAATTTTGGCAGTATGCCGAAGATGATGCCCATAACGTTGACACAATAACTAAACTTGCCCTCAATTTTATAGAAAGGAACAAAACGAATCCGTTTTTACTTTTTGTTTCGCATAATGCTATCCACGACCCCCTGAAAGAGAGAGCTGAAACTATTCGGAAATACGAAAAGTTAACAGAGTCGGATGAACAGGAAAACCATCCGGTAATTGCAGCAATGATTGAACGGCTGGACAATAGTTGCGGACAAATATTCAATAAAATAAGTGAATTGGGTCTGGAAGACAATACAATTATCATTTTCTTTTCTGATAACGGTGGAAAACATACCTATGCCGCCCAAACCCCTTTCAGAGCAGGGAAAGGGTGGTTGTACGAAGGGGGCATCAGGGTACCGCTGATTGTAAAATGGAAAGATGTGGTCAAACAGGGAACTATTTCTGCGTCATTGGTAAGTTCTATCGATTTTTTCCCCACATTCCTTGAAATAGCTGGAGTTAATTTGGATGTTCCTAAAAATATAGACGGAAAAAGTATTGTCCCTACCTTAAAAGACGCAACAGCCGAAATCCACCAATCCCTTTTCTGGCATTATCCACACTATCATGATGAATCGGGAATGGTACCGGCAGGCGTTGTCAGGAGTGGCAAATGGAAACTCATTGAATGGTACGAAAAGAGTTTATTGAACGAAAAGGAATTAGCTTTTGAACTATATGATTTGAAAAATGACGAAGGGGAAACAACTAACCTGGCCGATAGCATGAAATATACAACAATGAAACTGTATAATGAACTGCGAAAATGGAGGGAGGATGTGAATGCACAAATGCCTGTTCCGAATAAAAAAAATAATTAGTTTAAAAATTATTTGTATACATTTATTATAACAATTAACTCGTTGTGCTATTGGATTTTGTGAACAGTTAGATTAAAAAAAGATTGTGCATTATACTGAAATTCAGTATAATAAAGGAAAACTTTCACCATAAAAACTTCCTTATTATGCACAATCTGAAGACTAATTTCGACAAGACATTACAAAATCTTTTTTTAAAGTATAGTTGGACTAATGAACGAAGGCGAAGATATCTATCTGGTTTACTCAATTCCTATACCTGTTTATCAGATAGCAAGAGAAAAATCATGTAAAATCTGTAAAGAAGAATTCGAAACTGCTCCTGATAAAGGGTATCCAGCCGTAAGTAAATCCTGGTACTTTGGGTATAAACTTCATTTAGTAACTTCTGTCAAAGGTGTTTATTCAAGTATGGATTTAAACAAGGCAAGTGTCCATGATATTCATTATTTAAAATAAAGTAAAGTGCTCAGGTATAAAAGATTGTGCCTTAATAGCCGATAAAGAATATTTGTCAAAGTCCTATCAACTTGACCTGTTTAATACTAATCAAATAAGATTAAAAATCCTAATGAGATATAATCAGCATGACAAAGAACCTTTTCCATTAATAATTAAAAAAGCTCGTAAACATATTGAAACCTTATTTTCCCAACTTTGCGATCAATATATGCTAAAAAGAAATTATGCTAAAACAAATCCAGGATTAGCAATACTCTTACTTTGTAAAATAACTTCTGTAACTATGTTGCAATACATTATTTTTTTGAACAATAAACCTTTAAATCATTTAAAATATGCATTGGCAGTTTAATAGCACAACGCGATAGGATTTAATTATTATGCGTCTTTGTGACACTTTGCTCAATTCAGGGTGAAGGAAGCCAAAATGTTTTCTTTTATGCTGAATTGGTTAGTTAATTTGTAAAGGATTGCGGTATAGAATAGAAAGAGATGTACTTATTAACAAAAGCAAAAAATAATTGGTATTAGAAACAAGAATAATTATATAAATTATTTATGGTTGTATAAAAAAGGTTTTATTGTTAATTAAAATCAACTTTTTTTATAAACAGAATTTTAATATTACCAAATGAATTATTTCCCATGGCTTCTGAGGCAAAACCAAACGACAGGCAATTAGCAGATAAGATCAAAAAAGGAGAAACCCACGCATTTGATCAATTATTTGACCAGTATAGCCAGCGATTATACCGGTTTAGTAAATCTTTGTTAAAAAATCATGAAGATGCAGA
>CAYPOW010000429.1:0-2382 GCA_964412145.1 uncultured Draconibacterium sp. | reverse complement strand
GTGTTTTATGTGATTCCGGTGGAATATTTAATGACAAGAACAAATGCTTATAATCCCCTCTCGGGGCTATCACTTTAATGTTAGTTTCAAACTTAGTTAAACCATTGGCCAGTGCAACTAGCTCTTTTTTAAAAACATCAAAAGAATCCTCTATAAACCAATCCGATAATTTTGTTTTTAATAGAGTGCTATTATCAATTTCATAAAATTCATTACTTTTTTCATTAACAGCAATTATTTCAACCAAGGATGTTAACCTCTCTACTTCCTTAGGATGATCATCAAAATATTCTTGATGGTCTTTAATACCTTTCTCTTTTAGTATATCTAATTCAACTTTAACTTTCGAAAAATCTTCTTCCCAAATTGGGATAGGTGCATAATCAAACAGAATTCGCTTATTATATTCCAATTCTTTAAGTTCACCCTCAGCTTTTTTTCGTTCAGTGATGTCACTGGTAATACCAAATATTTGTTTGGGTGTGTTATCTTCATTTCGTTTAAATATCGATTCTTTGGAAGAAAGCCAACGCCAATTACCATTTTTGTGCATTATCCGATATTCATGTTCAATAAATTCGTTATCTACAATTGTTTGATAACTCGGTATGATTTCATCCAGGTAAATTTTGAAATCATCGGGATGGATTAAGTTTGCTAAAATATTTTCTCCCATCTCAAGGATTTCTTCAACAGTATAACCCAGAATTTTTGTAATACCTTTATTGCTGTATATATTTTTCCGTTCAACAATATCGTAAATATAGACGAGGTTAGGAGAAGTATTTAGTAACGTTTCGTTGAAGGCTTGATTGTCACTCAAAATCTCTTCAGTCAGTTTACGTTCAGTAATATCAGTTTGTGAGCCCCATATACGCAATAAATAACCATTTTCAACATACCCGATCACATTATTCGAAAACCAGACTTTATTTCTATTTATATCAAACTCCGAAGACTCACTTCCATTAATACGATATCCGGCTTCGATCCATGATTTAATAAATTTGATATTATCTGGATCATTCATACCTCCATGTAATTCTGCAAGTGTTATACCTTTTATATCATCTGCCTTTGAGTATCCATACATTTTTGCATGCGAATCGTTTGCTTCAGCAATAAATCCTTCATAAACATGATTAATTTGTTCTTCAACAGGCATGTTAACAGGTATCGGACTTTTCATTTCAAAAAGGTAAATACCTTCAGAAGCCTGTTCCACAAAAGAGCGAAATTTTTCCTCACTCAATTGCAGTGTATTTTCTTTTTTTTTGCGTTCAGTGATATCCTGGGTTGCACCCCCAAGTCCAATAATTTTACCATTAGTATCAGTAACTGCTTCTCCCCACACCCATATCCAACCGTTACTACCGTCTTTTCTTATAGTTTCCAGTTCAATTTCGTATGGAACTCTAGTTACTGCTACATTTGCAATCGAAGCTGAAAATAGCTCCCAACTTTCCAGTGTAAACAACTTTTTACTTTCGCTAAGAAGTGGTGGTGGAAATGTAGGATCGAATCCAAACATTTTGTATAGTTCTTCCGTCCATGTGACTTCATTTGTTGCCAAATCTAAATACCAACTACCAGTGTGTGTAATTTCCTCTGCTTTAGATGCTCTTTTCAAAGCATCTTTTAACTTGTCCTCAGCTTCTTTTATTCTGAGCATTACTTTGATCTGAGCCATCAATTCATCTGTATCAATAGGTTTTGATAAGAATGCATCTGCTCCACAGCTAAGACCTTTTACTCGGCTTTTCGAGTCTGTTCTAACAGCACTAATTAAGATAACAGGAATATGCTTTGTAGACTCATCTTCCTTCAGCTGTTTACAAACCTGATAGCCATCCATTTCTGGCATAACTATATCAAGCAGAATGGTATTGGGCTGCATTTCTTTAGCTATTTCGATACCTTTTTCTCCAGATAAAGTAGTTAAAACCGTAAAATTGGGAATATTAGTCTCAATAACAGCTTTTACAGATGTTAGATTGTCTTTTTGGTCATCAATGACAAGAATTGAGTTCATAGATCGAGATTTAAAAGGTTGCTCTGAAAGTAATTAATTTTGAAGTACAAGAGAAAAAATAATTATAGTGCCAAACTCAAGCCATTCTTATAATCGTTTGTTGGTAGGTGAGTGTTGTTTATCACCTCCCTTGTCCTTCTTCCGTTTAACCAGTTTGTTGTAACCATCAAACGATTCGTCAATTGGTAAATTATCGGGATGATGGGGTGTTGTAGACTTATTTCCATATAACAATCTGGCAAAATTCAAGAAATAAAAAAAGGGTCACAAAAATAAATTTGTAACTTTTTGGTTTTCAGGTGGAGAATATCGGAATCGAACCGATGACCTCTTGACTGCCAGTCAAACGC
>CAYPOW010000428.1:0-2389 GCA_964412145.1 uncultured Draconibacterium sp. | reverse complement strand
TGCAATAGCAGAAAAAGTGCAGGCTATTGGATTTAAAACAGAAGTTTTTTCCTGAATTATGTATTTCCTTCTCTCCTTTTAGTACTTTTGCAAAGATATTTCACAGTAGGGGTGCCCTAAATTTACGGGCTGAGAACATACTCTTTGAACCTGACACGGGTAATGCCGACGTAGGGAAAAAAGAATTCAATTTTAAAGTTTTCACTCTATTGATTTTTAATTATAAAAAAAGTCAAAAGATGTTCAAAAAATTATTTTTAATGAGTTTAGTGAGTATTCCGATGCTCCTATTTGCTCAATTTCAAATTCAGGGAAATATAAGCGATAAGAAAACAGCTGAAAACATAGAAGGTGCCACTTTACAGCTTTTAGGAACTTCATCTTATGCCATTAGCAATAGCGATGGTGTTTATATTTTCAAGAATATTCCACGAGGCGAATACACTATTCTGGTTAATTATTTAGGCTATGCTCCATTTGAAAATACTTTTCATCTGAGCAAAAACAAAAACTTAAATATTCAGCTCCAATCGAGAATGGTATTGAGCGAAGAAGTTATTGTTTCAGCGCTGCGTGTTTCAAAGAATACACCGGCTACCTATTCCGATTTGAATAAAAAAGAAATTCAAGAGCAGAACCATGGTAAAGATTTGCCTTTTATTTTAAATACAACGCCCTCATTAGTAGTAACTTCTGATGCCGGAGCAGGTGTTGGATATACCAATTTTAGTATTCGGGGAACAGACATTTCACGCATTAACGTCACGATTAACGGAATTCCAATGAACGATTCTGAATCGCACAGTGTGTATTTTGTCGATTTGCCCGATTTAGCCACATCGCTTGATAATATTCAAATCCAACGTGGTGTAGGCACTTCTTCAAATGGATCAGCGGCTTTTGGAGCCAGTGTAAATCTTCAAACCAAACACCTTAATCAAGACCCTTATGCCAGTCTAACATCTTCAGCAGGATCGTATAATACTTTCAGAAATTCAGTCAGTTTTGGTACAGGATTGCTCAAAAATAAACTGGCCTTTGACGGACGCTTATCAAAAATCAGTTCCAATGGCTATATCGATCGTTCCTTTGCTCAATTAAAATCACTCTATTTTTCAGGCGGATATTACGGTAAAAACGATATTTTGAAATTCACACTTTTAAGCGGAACTGAAGAAACCTATCAGGC
Source organism: uncultured Draconibacterium sp. (assembly GCA_964412145.1). Lineage (GTDB taxonomy): Bacteria > Bacteroidota > Bacteroidia > Bacteroidales > UBA12170 > UBA12170. Next base: position 1,200 of record CAYPOW010000428.1, on the reverse strand, counting down.
CTGGAATGGAATTCCAAAGGTTAGAATAAATGACGACCTGAATGGAATGTTGGATTTAGCCTCTGATAATTGGTGGGATACTGAAACGACCAATAATTTACTCAATTCCAATTCACGAACTTATAATTTCTATACTTATGATAATGAAGTAGATAATTATCAGCAAGATTATTACCAATTGCATTATTCTCATTTCTTTAACACCGCCTTCCAAATAAACACAGCACTTTTTTATACGCGTGGAAAAGGGTATTACGAACAATTAAAAAGTGATCGAAAATTTGAAGATTATTTATTTGAAGCAATCGAAATTGGAGGCGAAACGATTAATCACACAGATTTAATTCAACGCAAATGGCTTGATAATCATTTCTACGGTTTTACCGCTTCATTGAACTATAATACTGATAAAATGGAAAGCACTGCTGGAGTTTCATTATCGCAATACGATGGAGACCATTTTGGCGAAGTAATATGGGCCGAATATGCAGGAGAAAATGCGATTAGAAGTCCCTGGTATTTCAATAACGGACTTAAAACAGATGGGAATGTGTATGCAAAAGCCAATTTTTCAATCACAGATAAATTTCTGATTTACATCGATTTACAATATCGTACAATTCATTATGCTATTGACGGAACACACGACGATTTACGCAATATTTCTCAAACTCACGATTTCGATTTTTTCAATCCAAAAGCTGGAATATTTTATCAAATTAATGCTAAAAATCAAATTTACGCTTCCTTTGCTATTGCTAACCGTGAGCCCAGCAGAGGTAATTACCGCGATGCAGATATTGATTATCAACCAAAACCAGAACGATTAGAAGACTTTGAATTGGGTTATCACCACTTGAATTCGCGATTCTCCGCATCGGCAAATTTGTATTTTATGAATTATCAAGACCAGTTACTCGCAACAGGGAAAATAAACAATGTGGGTGATGCCATTATGACCAATGTGGCTAAAAGTTACCGTGCAGGAATTGAACTTCAAGGAATATTTAAAATAAACGAAAAACTAAAATGGGCTGCTAATTTTACTTTCAGTAGGAATAAAATCCTCGATTTTGTTCAGTATGTAGACGATTGGGACAACTGGAATCAGCAAGCGTTGGAATTAGGAACAACAAATATTTTGCTTTCGCCCGATCAGATTGGATCATCAACAATCAGCTATCGCCCGAGTAAAAATTT
>CAYPOW010000427.1:0-2396 GCA_964412145.1 uncultured Draconibacterium sp. | reverse complement strand
TTACTAAAATTGGTGTTGACTTATATTAAACTAATGAAAGCCAATAAATGGCAAATTAAACTGTTTGATAATCTCGAAGAGTCTAAAGAGTGGTGCGAGCAATATTAAGTTCCGCCATAAAAAAAAGTTTTAATTAAAAATTTGTATTTACTTGAAAAGATTCAGTATAAATCTGTATTTTTACATGTTAAAAAATTAGTATAATGGATATTCAAGCACGAAAAATTGAGTTTATTCAAGAGTTTTTAAAACTTCAAAGTGAAGATGCTGTTTCTCGCCTGGAAAATTTTCTAAGGATAGAGAAAGAATCTAATATACAACCAATGACCACCCAAGAATTAAACAAAAGAATTGATCAATCCGAAACCGACTTTGAAAAAAATAGATTTAAAAGTAACGCTGAATTAGAATCTAAATATCAATAATGGTTTTAAAAGTAATATGGTCTGAATTTGCAGAAAAGCAACTTGACGAAATTTTCGAATACTACCATAAAAATATTAGTGTAAATTTCGCTAGAAAGATTGCTCATAACATTCTCCTTGAAACCAAAAAACTTGAAAAAAACCCTTTTGTTGGACAAGTAGAAAATTTGCTTATTGACAGAAAAACAAAATATCGCTATTTAATTTACACCAATTACAAACTTATTTATTCTGTAGATAAACCAAATCGAGTTGTAAAGATTGCTGATGTTTTTGACACAAGACAAAACCCTGTGAAAATTACACGAAAGAAGTAAAATTACAAAGGAAAACTTTCTTGTCAAGCAAATCTCTATAGGGTAAAAAAATCAACCTCCATATATAAACCACCCTTTTACGGTTTTAAGTAAAATCTTTTTTCTTGGTTACAAGAAACCTAACGTCTTTATATACAAAATTTTCGATACTGATTTCATTATTCAGTTATCTAACCGCCTATTTACGATTTATACAGGTTTATGCTCCGTTCGACCATTAATTACACATCTGCCTACATTAAGTTGTTTACAGAGTGTTATTTCATCAAAGGTTGGGATTTCTAATGATCTAAGAAAAGATTATAAAAGAGTGGTGTTAATTGTCACCAAGCAGCGAATTCTTAACAATCTTTTGCTTTCAGCCTTTAATATCTTATCAAAACATCCAATTATTATTTACTTCTTCTTTTTAAATCTCATCGTCGGAAAAAGTATAAATTCCCCTTTCATAAGCCACTTTAAAAGAGTTATCGACTTCAGCTTTATCGCAATTCTTTCAATCAGAGGAATTGTCTTTTCAGTAACGTACTCTTTAATAAGCTTTTCTTTGGTCTTCTTCGAAAAATTAGAATAATAAATGCCATAGATCATCTGTTTGGCCAGTTCGTGTGGATGATAAAATAACACTTTTGAATATATTTCTTCTATTGGTAAATAAGCCGTAGAATATGATTCAAAAATGCGATAGTGTTTATAACGGTAATGGTATTGTTTAAAAAATGGCGCTATTTCATATAGATTAAGAAAAGCTTCTATTTCTCCTATCTGCTGCATAATTGTTGAGCGATCATAGGTTTCTCTACTCAATAATGGCAATACGCCATAACTACTGACATATACATTCATTTTACGTTCAAACTCCTCATAATCAGATGGCCGACTACCCACCTCCGATTCAAGTTCCCTGAAATAGAGTAGGCTATCATTAATAAAACTTTTATATCCATTAATCTCATCCTGAATATAATATTCAAGATCAGCAATAATCGTATTTGCTGATACTTTAAAAGCAGGATCTTGATTTAATTTTAGAGCTATCAGTTCGGATCTTCTTGATCGTAAATTTTCATCTTCAAAATTTTGATTTACCCATTTGTAAATTAAGGGATGCTCAAATGGATACCTTAATAATGTCGTGGCAATTTCTTCCGAAACTGAAAAATGCTTCATCAGCCATTCCAGAAATTCTTCGGGAAGAGGAATATTTCTGACCAAACTCCTAGCACACATTTTAGCAGCAGGATTATCAGATAACATTGTTCCTTTAAATAACAGGATTATATTATCAAAAAGTTCTTGTGAATGAACATAGCTCTTTGGTCGTTTTTTATAATGTATTCTAACTATATCGAACAGGTATTTTTTATCATACCTTTCCTCACTAAAGAATTTTTGATATGCGATATTAAATAAGCTCTCAAATACCAGTGGATGAAAATTATAATACCGTAAATACCCTTTGGTTTTGGTAACATCCTTATAATTTTGAATTATATCAGGAGAAGGAACCTTTGGGTTTATTTTGATGATTTCACGATGAAGGGCGTCTTTTTTTAGGGACATTGAATGTGATATAAATTATTTGCGTTCTTAAAAATACCAATTGTTTTCCAACTAAAGGCCTAAACTAATGGAAGTTTTTCACTTGTTGATT
>CAYPOW010000426.1:0-2413 GCA_964412145.1 uncultured Draconibacterium sp. | reverse complement strand
AATAACGATCGTTTATATATCGATCAAATGCCCTATGTTGGTTTGCAAAAAACCAAGGCGAAAAATAGGTATCGTACTGATTCTGCGGGTGCAGGTTCTGCATTAGCCACAGGAGAAAAAACCAATTATGGAAGTATTAGTGTTGATGACCAAGGCGTTCCTTATCCTACAATTTTGGAATATGCTGCCGGAAATGGATATGCAACAGGCCTTGTAGCTGCTTGTAAAATAACGCATGCCACGCCTGCTGCATTTATTGCTCATGTGCCAAAAAGAAATCAATATGAAGATATTGCCACTTTTTTTGTTACTGATTCTTTGGACGTTTTTTTAGGCGGTGGTTCAGACGATTTTTGTAAACGTGAGACCGGAGTTAATCTTCGACCTGCTTTGGAAGCAAAAGGATTTCAGGTAGTAACAGAATTAGCAAAATTAGATGGAATTAAACGTGGGAAAGTTGCTGGATTTTTTGCCAATGGACATTTAAATGCCTACCCTGCTCGTGGTGAGTTTTTGGTTGAAAGCACACGTAAAGCTATAAAGTTGCTCAAAAAAAATAAAAAAGGGTTTTTCTTGATGGTGGAAGGTTCTCAAATAGATTGGGCTGGACACGATAATAATTTAGCTTACACTATTGAAGAAATGCTTGATTTCGATCGTGCTGTTGGTGAGGTATTGAAATTTGCAAAAAAAGACGGCCACACACTTGTTATTGTTACTGCGGATCATGAAACAGGAGGTTTGAGTGTAATTAACGGCGATATAGAAGGAGGCATGGTTGAAGCAAAATTCAATACAACAGGCCATTCGTCTGTTTTGGTTCCAGTTTTTGCCTATGGCCCGGGAGCTGAAAAATTTAGTGGCATTTATGAAAACACAGCTATTTTTGATAAAATGATGGAAGCTTATGGCTTCAAAAAATAATGAATTTCTCTAAACCACTTGCGGAACTGCTTAGACCTCTCGATTTTGACCATTATATTGGTCAGGAACATTTAGTAGGTATTGATGGTATATTGCGAAGATCGATCGAATCCGGCAATATTCCATCCATGATTTTATGGGGGCCTCCAGGTGTTGGAAAAACAACGCTGGCTTTTATTTTAGCTCAAAATCTGGAAATTCCTTTTTATTCCCTAAGTGCTATTAATGCAGGTGTAAAAACTGTACGGGAAGTTATTGAAAGAGCCAAAGCTAGTGGTCGAAAATCGATACTATTTTTGGATGAGATCCATCGTTTTAGTAAATCACAGCAAGATTCTCTTTTAGGTGCTGTGGAAAACGGAACAGTTACATTGATTGGAGCGACTACCGAAAATCCTTCTTTCGAAGTTATTTCTCCTTTGCTATCGCGATGCCAGGTTTATATTCTAAAATCATTGGATAAAATACATCTCGAAGAACTTCTAAATCAATCTATATCTTATTTTGAAACAGAATTTCAAGTCAAACTGCAAGCAAAAGAAACAGAAGCGCTTTTTCGCGTTTCAGGAGGTGATGCCCGGAAATTATTCAATGCCATTGAGTTAATTACTGGAACTTATTCTCCTGATATTAAAACGATTGTATTGACGAATGAAAGTGTTTTAAAAACTATCCAAAAGAATTTGGCCATCTACGATAAAAAAGGGGAGATGCACTACGATGTAATTTCTGCTTTTATTAAATCGATAAGAGGAAGCGACCCGAATGGTGCCGTATACTGGTTGGCTAGAATGATAGAAGGAGGAGAGGATATTAAATTTATTGCACGTCGCTTGCTTATTTTAGCATCTGAAGATATAGGAAATGCCAATCCAAATGCACTCTTACTAGCCAATACATGTTTCGATGCAGTGAATAAAATTGGATATCCTGAAGGTCGAATTATTCTTTCTCAAACAGCTGTTTTCCTGGCCAATTCACCTAAAAGCAATTCAACCTATATTGCTATAAAAAAAGCGCAGGAAAAGGTGCGACAAACTGGCGATTTGCCAGTTCCTTTGCATTTGCGTAATGCGCCAACCAAATTAATGAAAGAAATTGGTTACGGTGATAATTATAAGTATGCTCATGAATTTGAAGGTAATTTTACCGATTTGGAATTTCTCCCGGAAAGAATTAAAGGATTGGCATTTTACGAGCCAGGATCGAACAAAAGAGAAATTGATGATCGTAAAATGTTGAAAAACAGATGGAAAGATAAATACAAATATTGATAAACAGAATCTTTTTTATGGATATTATTTTGACAAAAAAAGACAAAAAAATACTTGTTTGCTTAGTAAAAAGACTTTACTTTTGCAGTCCCTTTTAAGGAAACGATTTGGTAGCTCAGTTGGTAGAGCATTTGACTTTTAATCAAAGGGTCCTGAGTTCGAGCCTCAGCCAGATCACAAAAAGACTGAAACAGAAATGTTTCGGTCTTTTTTCA
>CAYPOW010000425.1:0-2422 GCA_964412145.1 uncultured Draconibacterium sp. | reverse complement strand
AAAAATCAATTTCTGCTTTAGTATTTCGTGTATTCATCATCGGTATTCATATCTATTTGACTCAATCAAATCAACCTTTGTACCATAAAGACTAACAAACTGTTTATCTGTTACATAGAGAATTAATGATCGATTAAATAAGGACTAAGTGTAAATATTTTTTACAGTGATTGTCTATATAGTTTACAAATATTTGAAAGATCAGAATTGTGCTATTGAATTAAAAAAAGAGTGGTGCTATAATTATAATTGTTTTCATTTGAAATGTTGTTTGTATTTTCAAATGATTATTCCTTTTTAATTTCAATTTATACTAAAAAATTCCGTCCCAGATTTGCTTTCAGGATACTTTCCTGCACTCAAGTTCGCTTTCTTTTTATTCATACCTCAAAGCTTCCACTGGATTCCTTGTTGCAGCTCGCCAACTTTGCAAGCTAACTGTAAGCAAAGTAATGATTAAAGCAAATACGCCTGCCAGGGCAAAAATCCACCAACTTAGTATTGTTTTGTATGCAAAGCCTTCAAGCCATTTTTGCATGGCATAGTGTGAAATTGGTACAGCAAGAATAAATGCAATGCCCACCCATTTTATAAAGTCTTTGTTTAGCATGATTAATATTTCAGAGATTGTGGCTCCATTTACTTTGCGAATGCCAATTTCCTTTTGTTTCTGAGTTGCCACATACGATACCAAGCCCAACAATCCGATACAAGCAATCATGATTGCAAATACAGTAAATAAACCAATCACTTTCGCCAAACGATCTTCCGATTTGTATTGAGCATTGAAGGATTGTTCGAGGAAAAAGTATTCAAATGGAGTTTTTTTGTTGAAATTTTCCCATTGAGATTTTATCGAATTTATGAGTGCAGGCAAATCTCTTGTTTGTATCTTTAATGATAAGTATTGACTCGTATTTCTATATTTTATAATCAAAGGCCGCGATTTATCCCGCAACGATTTTATGTGAAAATCTTTCATTATGCCTATAACTTTAAAATCTTTTTCGTAGTTATAATCATAAATGTATTTTTCATTACAATCGCTCCATCCTAGAAGTCTCGCCGCTTCTTCATTTATTATTGCATTATTTTTTTCAGAGGCCTCATTATCGGTAAAAAAACCGCCTGCTTTTAACTGAACTTTAAGTGTTTTATGAAAATCACTATCAACGTTCATTACGTTTAATAAATGGGTTTTATCACTCCCTTTTTCACAAAATATGTTGCCGGAATTATCATTTACAGACGGCACTAAAGATGAATATGATGCCGATAGAACTGAGGGGTTTTTAAGCATTTCCATCTTAAAACTGTTTCGGTTTTTATCTAAATATCCCATATTTTTAACAACCAATACATTCTCCTTTTCGAATCCCGGATTTTGTTTTTGCATATAATTAATTTGTCGGCGTATAATAAGTGTACAAAACACCAAACATATAAATACAACAAATTGCAGTGTAACTAAACCACCTCTGGTTAACGATTTTGAATTTCCTTCATTGAATTTCCTTTTTATTACGTCAACCGGTTTATACGCGGTAATGAGAAATGCAGGATAAATGCCTGCTAAAATTGTGATAATAAGCGGTATAAAAATAATGGTTAATAATGTTAATGGATTTAGTAAAAATTCAGGCTTAATTACTATTTCTGAAAAATTATTCAGAAATGGAAGAATAAGCAAAAGAATAAGAATTGAGATTATAAGAGCAATCAGGGTGTGAATAAAAATTTCAATTAGAATTTGTAAAATGATTGATTTGCGTGTTGAACCCATTATTTTTTTTACACCAATCTCTTTTGCCCTTAATGATGCCCTTGAAGTGGTGAGATTAACAAAATTAAAACCAGCGATAATCATTATTAATAATCCGGTTATACCGAAAATAATAAGAAAGCGCTTATTTCCATAGGTAGAAAGCTCATCGGTATAGGTCGAATTTAAATGTATATCCAATAAAGGTTGAAGTTTATGAATGAAAACATTCCCCTGACTTTCAAATTCTGCCAGTGAAATACCCATTTCTTTTTGTATCATTGCGTCTTCATATTTTCTTATTGATGCATCAAACTTTGCTTCAAATTCTTCAATATTGACACCTTTTTTTGTAACAATATAAGTATAGACATTATTAAAACCGCCCCAGTTATCAAGGCGTTTGCTTTCGGGTAAAGTACAAAACGACGCATATATATTGCTTTGTAAACTTGAGTTATCCGGAATTTCATCTAAAATGCCGGTTACCACATATGGCACTTTATTAGAGGTCAATAAAATTGTTTTTTCCATTGGATTTTCATCTCCAAAATATTTATGAGCCACCTCTTTCCCCAGAACAATTGTATTGGATTCCTTCAATGCTGTTTTAGGATTTCCCTCAAGCAATTTGAAATCAAACACATCAAACAATTCAAC
>CAYPOW010000424.1:0-2435 GCA_964412145.1 uncultured Draconibacterium sp. | reverse complement strand
AGGCTTCGCCACTTAATTTGAGTAATATTCTTTTAAACTTCATCGCTTTCTTTCTGATTTCTTTTACAAAGATAAATTTTAATGTTAAATGATTTTATTCTAAAAAGAGTTAATATTTTCTATTCAATTTTTCGTCATTCCAGATTCAATGCCAAATCATTTAATCAAGAAACATGAATGCTCATTCTTGATCTCATTAATCCGGCACATTTGATTGCTAATTAATTGATTATTAAAGATAATCATATTATATTTGGGTGCATATTTAGAAAACTTGTACATATCCACCCGATTTGAGATGTATTGTGCAGATAATTAGATATATAAGCTAGTTAGCGTTCATGCTGAGAAATATAGACACGTAATACCTGACATCTTCCCAATGAATGCAGAGGTTTAAAAAGCATAACTACAATTAATTAAAGAAGAAACTTATGCGCATCTTTTTATTTGGTCACCATTTCTTTTGATTGGTAAGTAAGTATTTAATTTTTAAAATATTTTATTGTGATTAAATCAAAAAATAATAAAAGTCCTCCGATGGAAATTATCTAAATCAATAAACAGGAGAAATTTTAATCGCCCTGTAAAAATAAAAGATTAAACGAGTATCGAAAATCGTTAAGAGTAGAGTAACTATTAATAATTTATTAAATGAAAAAATTTATTTTAATAGCATTAATGTTTGTATCTATAACATTTGCAAATGCACAAATCAAGGAAAATGTTAATTATAAAATAATCAATAAATCTGGACGAGCTCTTAATATCGAAAAACAAAGTGTTAGTAGCGGAGCAAACGTCAATATATGGGATAAAGGTAATTATAAATCCCAAATCTTTAATTTTATTAAAGCTCCAGATGGTTTTTGGTATATTAAAAATGTAGGTTCAGGCATGGCTATTGACGTTGAAAAAGGTGTACAAAAAAGAGGAACAAATGTACAGCAATATCAAATTAATCTTACAGTTTCTCAGCGCTTTCAAATAGTTGGCGCGAAAGATGGATATGTTTATATTAAAACTTCTGAAGGTTATTGTCTATCATCTGAAACTATCCACGGTCAGAAAGGGTCTAACGTGATTTTATGGTCAGAGAATAATGTTGCGAGGTGGAAAATTGTTAAAGAAAAATAATATACATACTCAGATTTATGAAGCTGTTGTTTATACAGCAGCTTCATTTTAATTCAACTTACAATTCCACCTACATAGAAGGTGGATTCTTTAGTGCCTTGCAGATACAACCAAAATTATTTCGTTGAATGATGTATTGAATGACAGCGCATTGCTTAATCTAATGAACTATTCAAAAGAGGATTTTTTGAAAATTGGTGAAAAAGCAGCATTTGTAAATAAAAGGTTTAAGCCTTAATTCGCCTACTTTACAGCTTTTTTTACTTTCCTCACTACATCAATTATGGTTCCATCCACCCATTTAATGGCGGCCACAATTTCATCTGTAAACTCAGGTTTATCTGACTTACCACAGATTGCTTCTGCTTCTGCTTTTAATTCTTGAATTGTTTTTATTGGCAAATTAGAATTTTTCAGTTTTTCAATCAAATCAGTTCTGCGAGGATTGATTGCAATTCCTCTTTCAGTAGCAATCACATCAATCAATTCGCCAGGGCCGCAAATAGTTGTCACTTCATCCACAATTACCGGAATGCGATCGCGGAAAAGCGGAATAGGCAAAATGGTACATTTCGAAAATAAACAGTTTTGCCATCCTCCTATGCCGTGCAATAAAGCACCATCGGAATGCGTAACTACATTCGCATTGAAATTTACATCCACTTCGGTAGCACCTAAAATTACCACATCGACCATACCCGCAAAATTTCCTTTGCCGTGGTAATTGTAGGAAGTAAAAGGACTGGTAGCAATATGTCCTGGATTTTCACGCATCGATCTAATTCCCTCCATATCAAATGTTTGTCCATCGAGAATATAATCTACCAAACCATCTTCAAGCATTTTTACAGGATATTGATTGCTTCCTGCACGAATAAAACGAGCCTTCCATCCTCTTTCCTTTAAAATTTCTGCAAAATAAATACCAATGCTTAAAGCAGTTCCTCCTGCACCAGCCTGATAAGAAAAGCCATTCTGCACTATACCTGCTTCTTCACAAAACTGAGCAGTCATTTCTGCAATCAAAAGTCGATCAGGACTTTTGGTAATCTGTGTTGTTCCGGAAATAATTTGTTCAGGATCGCCTACTTTACCAACTAAAACTGTATAATCGACATGATTACCATGAATCTGGAAAGGATAACAAGGAAAAGGAACTAAATTATCGGTTACTACAATGACTTTATCGGCATATTGAGAATCACCTAAAGCAAAGCCCAATAAACCACAGGCGGCAGGGCCATCCACTCCATTTGCATTTCCAAAAGCATCAGCCGAAGGCGCAGCAATAACTGCAA
>CAYPOW010000423.1:0-2436 GCA_964412145.1 uncultured Draconibacterium sp. | reverse complement strand
ATGGATTTGAAGGTGATTCTGTAAATTATGCTGTTCGTCCCTGGGCTAATGCCGACGATTATTGGGCCGTTTATTTTGGTGTAAATGAAAAAATGAAATTAGCATTAGAAGCGAAAGGAATATTAATTCCTGAACTAAAATGGACCGACGTAAAAATAAATTAATGAATCTGAATATCATATAACTCGATAAATCGCATCGAATTAAATTGAATTTAACATCTAAAAACAAGAAATATGGAAGAATTAAGCATTTCTAATTTTCAGAAAATTATCGACCAGGCTTGGTCAATGGTTCTGGAATACGGACCAAAATTAGTACTGGCAATAATTACTCTTATAATTGGTCTGTGGGTGATTAAATATCTGGTGAAACTTGCAGATAAAGGCTTGAAAATAGGTACTGGTGACGATACGCTCGGCCCTTTCCTTAAAAATCTGATAAGCTATGTGTTAAAAATATTATTGTTTTTAAGTGTTGCTTCCATGATAGGAATCGAAACAACATCCTTTATTGCTATTTTTTCAGCAGCCACGCTCGCAATTGGCTTAGCTTTACAAGGAAGTCTGTCGAATTTGGCAGGTGGCGTTATGCTTTTAATTTTTCGCCCCTATAAAGTTGGCGACCTCGTTGAAGCAGAAGGACATTTAGGCAATGTAAAAGCCATTCATATTTTCAATACTGTTTTAGTAAATCCGGAAAGCAAAACCATCATTATTCCAAATGGCTCTGTAGCTGGAAATAGCATCATTAATTACACCACCGAAGGGAAGTTAAGAGTCAATTTAATAGCTGGTATTTCTTACGATTCAGATATTAAAAAAGCGAAAGAAGTTCTAATGTCAGTGATGGAAAACGATCCAATGGTTTTGAAAGACCCTGCTCCTTTTGTGGGTGTAAATGAATTGGCAGATAGCGCGGTGAATTTTGCTGTTCGCCCCTGGGCCACTGTGGAAGATTATTGGGCTGTTTATTTTGGAATCAACGAAAAGATTAAATTAGCTTTAGACGAAGCAGGTATCACCATTCCATTCCCACAAGTGGATGTTCATATCGAGAAATAATTCTATTTGTTTTTAAAGATAGAATCGGAGTAGATCAAGTTTTATTCCGATTCTATTTTTTGCGTTCACAGGTATAATTTACTAAATTAACCATTGCTTTTTTGTATTCACTTGATGGAAAGTCATTTAGCAAACCCAAAGCTTTATCACGATACAGATACATTTGATTTTCAGCATATTCTATTCCACCACTGCTATTTACCTGATCCACCAAAACAGAAACTTTTTCCGGCTTATTGTGATGCCTTTTAACAATTGCAATTGCTTTCCTTCGTTCACTTGAAGGCAAATTATTGAGCATATAAATGAGTGGTAAAGTCATTTTTTGCTCTTTGATATCGATTCCTTGAGGTTTTCCTATGGCGTTGGTCTTCTGAAAATCGAAAATATCATCCTTAATCTGAAACGCTATACCAACATATTCACCAAATTGTTTCATTTTCTCAATCACATCGTCTGCAGCACCTGTTGATGCAGCCCCTGCAGCGCAACAAGAGGAAATTAAGGTTGCTGTTTTTTTTCGAATTATTTCAAAATACACTTCTTCTTTAATATCGAGTCTACGTGCTTTTTCTAATTGAAGCAATTCCCCTTCGGCCATTTCACGCGTAGCTTCCGAAACAATCTCCAACACTTCGTATTCTTTGAAAGCTAAAGCTAATGACAAACCTTTTGATAAAAGAAAATCACCTGCGATAACTGCAATTTTATTTTTCCACAAAGCATTTATCGAAAATAAACCTCTCCGTTTTTCAGAATCGTCAACAACATCATCGTGAACCAGAGTGGCCGTATGAAGCAACTCTATCAGACTGGCAGCGCGAGCAGTGGCTTCCTTTGGCGTCCCTGTTAAATGAGCACTTAAAAAAACAAACATCGGACGCATTTGCTTTCCCTTTTGCTTGTGAATATATCGCAAAATAATATCCAGCAATTGAACTTTAGAATCCATAGCCGATTTAAAAATCTTCTGAAAGCCTTTTAATTCATCACTTAAAAGCTGTTGTATTTCTGCTATTTCACCCATTTCCGCTTCAAAATTAAAAATAAAGTCAATACTTTACTGATTAAAAACTAAATCTCTCACATTTTCCTTTATTTTGCACTTTCGATTGCATTTATTGCGAATGTGGAAGGACTAAAAAAGCGTAGAAAAAAGTAATTTTACCTACACGAAGTGAAATTTACGATCGACTTAAACAGGTTTTAATAGAAAGATCTGAAAAAAACCTTCCCATCTACTCCATTACATTTGCAGGGAACGCCTGGCTAAAAATAGTACATGAAATTAATCCTCAGAGTGTTATCCTTTATCCTATTGAAAGAGAAACACCGGAAAACAGCATTCAAAAAGTTAATGTACAAATACTTA
>CAYPOW010000422.1:0-2438 GCA_964412145.1 uncultured Draconibacterium sp. | reverse complement strand
TATGAAGATTAAAATCTATTTCTTCGATATCAATTTGGCCTGCCTCTATTTTCGAAAAATCCAGTATATCATTGATCAGATTGAGCAAGGAAGCAGCTGAATGTTGAATTGTTAGTAAGAAATCCTGTTGTTTTACATCCAATTCTGTTTGTTTCAACAAATCAGTCATTCCAATAATACCATTCATCGGGGTTCGAATTTCGTGACTCATATTGGCTAAAAATTCACTTTTGCTTTTGTTAGCAGAATCTGCTCTTTCTTTTTCGGCTATTAAAGCATTTTCAATACGTTTTCTCTCAACAATTTCTTGCAAAAGTTTGTCCATGTTGCGCTGTAAATCAACTGTTCTATCTTTAACCTGATCGCGCAATTCTTGTTCACTTTTCTTTAAACTTCCGGTCCAAAGACGATAAATTAGAAATGAAATTATTAAAGCAATTAATAACAATCCTAAATAAAACCAAATAGTTTCAAAATAGGCCCCTTGATTCCCATTCTTATCGGCAAAAAGAGAGGAGAAATCTATACTGCTAATTACTTGAGAATAAGCAGGTAGAGTAATAAATACAAGGACGAAAGATGGAATATATTTCTGAAGCTTCATTTAGTGGAATTTGCCTTTGCAAAATACAATTTTTTTTGATTTAAATAAACACTGAATTAATTTCTTAAGATTGCGTTGCATTAATATTTATTATTTTAGCCAAAAATTATTTAAATGCTTTTTACCGATACGTATAGAATGTTAAGCCAGCCCTCAACTGGTGAGTTTAAAGATAGAGGCAGTAAGTTTTTGGCTTATGCATTTCCTGTGAGAAGTGCGGATGAAGTAAAAATCAGATTAGAGGAATTGCGTAAGAAACATTACGATGCACGACATCATGTTTATGCATATATTTTTGGAGTTGATAAAGCAAATTGGCGTGCAAACGACGATGGAGAACCTTCAGGTAGTTCAGGGAAACCTATTCACGGTCAATTACTTTCCTTTGATTTAACGAATACGCTTATTGTAGTAGTACGATATTTTGGTGGTACCAAACTAGGAATTCCCGGTTTAATTAATGCCTACCGTTCAGCAGCAAAAGACGCTATTGAACAAGCAGTAATTATTGAAAAAAAAATAAAGGATATTTATGAAGTAAATTTTGCATATATGGATATGAATGTTGTGATGAAAATCCTAAAGGATGAAAGTATAAGCCCTTTATCAACTGATTTTCAGATTGATTGTAAATTACAATTCGCAGTCCGAAAGCAAGATTCTGCTAGGATTTACGATCAGTTTAAAGCCATCCACACACTCAAAATTAGTTATATTAAAACGATTTGAGCAAGAATCAACACTTCATAAAACCCAACAAACGAATTTCTTCAGGTACATTCTCCAAAATGGATTTAAGCAAATATCCCTCAGGTTCTTGTTGGTAAAGATCAGCATAGAGTTTTGTGATTAAATCCTTTATTTCCTTTTGTGAGATTTTCAGAAAACGCGAATTTGATAATATGCAAAGCAATGTATTTGTATGCTCCTCTCCATTAGGAGAAGGAACAATGGTTTTAACATCGTTAACAAGGGAAAGTCCATGCGTAAAATAAAAGTCAAGTTTTTTTTGCCTTTCTTCTTTATTACCAAAATCAGGGTCCTCAACCTCAAATAAAATGTGATTATTTTTAATGTATTCGGAAGCTTTTAAAACTTCCAGGTATATCTTCCCAAAAGGAAGATGTTTTACGGAAGGAATTATGGATATAATTTCGTTTACATAAAAATTGCTTCCTTCAAGTTTCCACAGCAACGCCATAAAAACAGGTAAAATATTCTGTTTACCAAGTATAATAACTGCATTACCGCTGTCAATTTTCTTTTCAATTTCTTCTGATTTAATCTGCAATCCCTCTGGCGTACCTGCTTTATACACTTCAACAGCCTCCAAATATTCTACGCTTTCTCTATCTGTAATATTGAAAAATTTTATCATTTTTTCGGTTAAAAAAAAGCCGGTTTCCCGGCGTATTTTAGTTTGTAATTTGTTCTTTTATCAATTGATATGCTTTTTCCAATCCATTCGGGTTTTTACCTCCCGCCGTTGCAAAATGTGGCTGACCGCCTCCGCCACCTTGAATTTCCTTAGCAACTGATCGAATAATTTTTCCAGCATCCAAACCGCGGTTTTCAACTAAATCTTTTGTTAATGCAACAGTTAAACTTACATTATTATCATTCTTTCCTCCAAGGGCAACCAAAGTATTCTCAGTTTCTCTTATAATTGCAAACACTAGATTTTTAATGGTAGTAGCATCTAAATCAACCGTTGCTGCAATCAGGTTTATCCCATTAAGATTAATCGCTTTTGAAACAAGATCAGTTTTAATAGCGGATGCTTTGGCCTGATTAAATTCCTCAATTTGTTTTTGTAACTTTTTGTTTTCATCCA
>CAYPOW010000421.1:0-2441 GCA_964412145.1 uncultured Draconibacterium sp. | reverse complement strand
AAAAGATGAAACTAATTGCCCATGCTTATTGTACCAAGCATGGTTTATGGCAAAGTGATGAAGTAGCAGTTGAAGTGGCTTAATCTTAAAAAAACGTAATTGAAAAGGCAAAATCATTTTTGATTTTGCCTTTTTCTATTTCACTTTGTAATTAAATAACTTTCCATCCCTCAATTGAGCATTACTGAAAACTGCAAAGCAATTGAGATGTATAAACAGATTTGTTTAAGCAATTGTTGAAATACAACAGTCCTTCTATACATTTTTTGTAGTTTTGAAAAAACATACAAACCTAATGAAATCTAAATTTGCTCTTGTTTTCATCATCTTATTTACTTATTTGTCGGCTTTTTCAATTGATCAAATAGTATTACCCGACAGTATTAATACTAAAATAAGCACTTTAGATAATGATGATAAAATAAACTATTTGGCCGATCTGTGTTGGTCGAATCGGGTGAATAAGCCAGAGTTTGCAGTGAATATTGGGTGTTTTGCTCTTCAATTAGCTAAGGAAAATAACCTAATTGACAAAACCCCAACTTTGAAAAATTACATCGGAAGTATTTATTTAAATTACCTCCAGGATATTGCTAGTGCTTTCCCACATTTTCAAGAAGCCCGCGATTTAAGCATCGAACTCAACGACTCTATTCAGTTAGGGTTCGCTTACAATAATCTTGGAGATTTATACTACTTACATAACAATTTACCACTTGCAATAAACTATGCTCAAAAAGCGAACGAAACTTTTGAAAGACTCAATTTTAAAAGCGGTTTGGTATACAGCTTAAGGAATTTAGGAGAAGCGCATTTTGCAATTAAGGATTATGTTAAAGCTCTGGAGTTTAACAAGGAATTATTTATGGTCGAAACCGAATTAAAAAACCGATCAGGTATAGCCAACTCTTTAATAGAAATTGGTCGGGCTCAATTCTTCCAAAACAGAAGGGATACAGCTTTCAAATACTTTAATGACGCTCTAGTTTTATCACGAAAACTTAAAAATACAAGCCTTATTGCAAGATGTTTTAACGAAATAGCAAAGGTTTATATCTTTGACGAAAATTACACAAAAGCACTAGAATATACTGAAAAAGCTATCGCTTTAAATCTCGATTCGGACTATCTTCCAGGTATAATTAATAATCAGTTATCAATTGCTATTTTACTTTCATTTAATAATCAAAAGAAGGCAGGAGAAGAAATCTTAAACCAAACCATAAAGCTTTCAAACGATCTTGGATTCAGATCTTATATTCTTAAATCATATCATAGCAAAGCAGAGTTTTATACGAACTTATGTGAGTTTGAATTGGCTTTAAAAAGTTATGAGGAATATATTTCTATTTACGATTCTTTATATTCTATCCAAAGCTTTGATGCTCTCACAGAAATGCAAAAAAGCCTTAATGCACAACTCACCATAGAAAAAATTAATCGGGATTTAGAATCCAAGAAGAAGGAAAGAGTGTATGTATACATTATATTATTGCTACTTTTTATTCTGGGGTTAATTTCTTATTGGCGTTTTCGCTCAATATCGAAACTAAATATACAACTACTCGAAACTAACAATACCAAGGACAAGCTATTTTCAATTATTTCTCACGATTTGAAAGCCCCTTTTAATGCATTGCTAGGTTTTATTGAGCTCTTAAAAGAAGATTTGGAAAATAAGAACTATGTTAATGCGATTAAATTTTCCACTATAATACACAAAACGAGCAATGAAACTTTCACTCTTATTACTAATCTATTAAATTGGTCAATCACTCAACGAGATGAATTAAAATTACGTATCGAACCTTTTGAAATATCTGAATTAATTGATGATATCATATCCTTCAACACTCCGCAAGCTCAGCTAAAAAATATAAGATTTATCAACACCAATCTTAAAAAAGAAAAGGTACTCGCCGATCGAAACAGTATTCATACTGTGCTTACAAACTTGGTTACGAATGCTATTAAGTTTACAGGCGAAAACGGTCATATCACATTCAAGACAAAAATCAAGGAATCGAATTTAGAAATTAATATAATTGATAATGGTGTTGGAATAGATGCCGAAGCAATTAAAAATCTTTTCGATATAAAAAACTGCATAAGCACTCATGGCACTAACAATGAGAAAGGGACAGGTTTAGGTTTAATTATTTGTAAAGAATTTATCGAAAAGAATGGGGGTCGATTAGAAGTACAAAGTGAACCTGGGAAAGGCAGTAACTTTATGCTAACACTTCCTCGACCATAATTTTAATTGTTGGTAGTATCCTAAGAAGTGTGTAAACAGAAAGTTGTTCTAGAATATTTTGCTTCAATTGAAAAGGCAAAACATCACATGGTTTTGCCTTTTTTTTATGCTTTTTCTATTGGTTTATTGGGTAAGCTTATAATAAAAACACTTCCTTTATCAACTTCACTTTCTACTTTTATCA
>CAYPOW010000420.1:0-2441 GCA_964412145.1 uncultured Draconibacterium sp. | reverse complement strand
CGACCTGTCCGAAGTCAGGGTTAATGGTAAGGTCTAAGGTGAGGTTGTTTGTTAAGCCTATTTTTGCATCGAGACCGATACGGCCATCGAATTCTTTTCCATCTGTAAATGGGTTGCCAGCATCTGCTTCAAAAGACTCATAAGAGCCAAGCATGTATGGCGTAAGGTCAAATTGTTTTTTAGGTTTAATATCTTTAAGTCCATGTAATTCGCCAAAACGACTTACATAGCCTGCTTGTTCGTTAGGTATATGTTGCCATAGAGAACGTTCATCCTTGCGGTGAATATATCTTTTAATTTGTAGGCCCCAAACCTGATTGCTTTCTGTACTGAATCGAAGTTGTGTGAATGGGATTTTGATTTCGGCGATCCAGCCTTTATTATCAATACTAGTTTTTAAATACCAGATAGGATCCCAAGTTCTATCGTGGCCGTGGCCGTCATCCGTATATAATTCGTCATTTTTTACACCTGCAACCGTTGCTGTAAATGAGTATGCAGTGCTGAAATCATGGTAACTATCAAAAGCAATTTCAACCCAGTCACCTTGAAAACCATCTCTACGCGACATTCTTTTTACAATTTCATCTGGAGAATTGTCATAGGCCCGAATAGCTACATAGATGAAGTTATCATCATAAAGAATCTTAAATGCAGTTTGCAGAGAAGCTTGGCCGCCGTTTAGAGGTTGAAATTGGGTGAATGTATTTCCCCATTCCATTTGTTCCCAAGCTGCATCATCAACTAAACCGTCAATTCTTGGCGATTCTCCTTGAATTCGTTTTGTTGTAAAAGTTCTTTTATCTTGCGAAAAAAGATTCCCAGAGAACAATAGTAAACTGAGTGTAATTAGTAATAGTGGTTTCAGAAATTTATACATTGCCTCGCGTGAATCAATTTTTGTGCCGCATTTTATGATGAACTGAAAATGAAAATTATAGCTCTTGAAGCACTGGCTGTTTGCGTGTTTCTAGTGTTCGAAAAGGAGATAAATATGTCCGTTATCGTACGTTTATCATAATGCGTTATTTAACAAACAGTTGATAAGACTGTTTATAAAAGTTTAGGCCTAACTCGAAAATGATTGAGATTAACTGTATATATTTACACATATAATTTGCAAACTTCATTTGCTTTTTATTGATTAACTGAGCAATTAGTATGAACATTTATCTTTTTTAGATTATGCATAAGAAAAATTCTGAAAATTTTAAAATATCATCACTCATTTTGTCCATTTTCGGGTTTTTGAGCTTGATAATTTTATTGGCTTTTGATAAATTCTATTGGCCATCTTATATTCTGGAGGAAAGGTGGCCCGATTTCTCTATAAGTTATTTAATTAGAGGAGCAATAATATTAGTTTCTGTGCTAGCATTGACTATGGCTTTTATAGGTAGTAAAAGGCCAAAGTTGAAGTTATTTAATAGCGATAGGTTTCGTTTATCTGAATTGAGTATATTATTAACATTCCTATTTGCTGTCATAGTTTTATTTCTGTTTATCTTTAAATCAAAATTATTTAGTGCTTTATCACTTGAAGATGAGATAGTTGAATGGGCATCTACTTTGTTTCTTTTTGCCGGTAGTTTTGTGTTCATTATCACTTTATTCAGGCATTGGAGTACAAATGGCCTAACAAAATTTGTAAAATTTTCCCTGCTATTCTTAGCCTTTGGTTTTTTTGTATTGGCTATGGAAGAAATTTCATGGTTTCAGCGTGTATTGGAAATAGAAACCCCCAAGGCATTTGAAAAGAATCTGCAAAACGAAATGAATTTTCACAATTTTGCATCTAGTTTAATGGAGAATATTTTTTATCTTGGCATTTGGGCATTTCTGGTTGTATTGCCCTTTCTCTATTTGTTATTTTCTTTTATTTCACAAAATACATATTTTCAGATATTTATAGCCCGTCCGTTTGTTGTTTTAATCGGAGCCATTGGGGTTGCCTATAATTTTGATATGTGGAATATTCTTTTCACTCAAATATCTTTTTATGGAACATTGTTCATATTAATCGCATTTTATTATTTCAGTAGTTACAAAAAAGAAAAGTACTATCTGTTAGCAACTCTTTTTTTGATGTTGGTTTCGCAGCTATTGTTTTTAAATAACGGCATTAGATTTGAACGACTCTGGGAGGTTACCGAATACAAAGAATTCTTTATTGCACTTGCATTGTTTGTATATTCTTTGGATGTATTTGCCTATTTACATCGGTTTACCATTAAATCAGGTAAAAGCGTATAAGGGAGTTATTTGAAATTTATAAGTTTAAAAGGATCGATTCCTTCTTTTCTTTGCTCAGCAACTATTTTATCATAATAAGTTGCTAAAAATAAAAATCCCATTCCATAATATACAATGATAGAGGTTGGGAATTGACCCATTACAGCATTTCCATAGTTTGCCAGTAATATGCCCATTATGCCGCTGTG
>CAYPOW010000419.1:0-2460 GCA_964412145.1 uncultured Draconibacterium sp. | reverse complement strand
CCTAATGGAAGTGCTATTTTGTTTACACTCTTTGATGGGGTGAATTATGAAGAAAAGCTCGACCAGAAAGGCTATCGCGATACGCGTCCTTTTCAACGTATGGAGTTCAAAGAAGAACAAATCAGGTTTGATATTGACAATGGTTTGAGCAGAACGAATGAAAATTTATTTAAATCGAGTTATCATATGATGAACCTTTCTCAGCTGAGCACTTCGAAAGATTCTTTAGCGCGCGATTTAATAAAAAAGAAGCAGAATTATACGCGTGATATACAGGATAGATTGATGCAGTTTTCACGACTGGATTCCACACGATTAACTGAGGTGGAGATGAAAGTGGACACGCAAAAATTGGCCTTTACCAGTCTTGTGTTTCTAATGGATTTCCAACTTCGCGAAAAAAGCATCGGAAAAGCCTTGGCTGCCTGTCGTACAGCAAAAGATAATATTGTTTACAATAACAACGATTTTGACAAAAGAGACGAACAAATACGCAAACATTCCATTGCCTATCACAAAAAGTTCACGCTTTCCTTTGCCTGCTTAATCTTGTTTTTTGTTGGAGCTCCATTGGGTGCAATTATTCGTAAAGGAGGACTGGGTTTGCCCGTGGTTATGTCGACTTTGTTTTTTATGCTTTACCACGTTTTGTCAATGATAGGCGAACGATCGGCTGTGGCTGGTGGTATGGATATTTTCTTTGGCATGTGGCTGGCGTCGATGGTATTTCTCCCAATGGGTGTTTTCCTGAGTTATAAAGCTACATCCGATGCTCCTTTATTTGATTCGGAAACGTATAAACGCCTTTTTGACCGCGTTCAGAAAATACTTTTACGAAAATCAAAAAACCAAACTGAAATCTAAAATTTCGCGTTTTGAATTCTTTGCTATAATCAAACAATCATATCTACTATTTAAATTCTATTAGCTTTGTACAGATAAACATAAGGATGGCAAGAGATTCTGCACATAATAATTTATCCGATTGGGTTGAAAACTATACCGACCCATTATTTCAGTGGGCTCATCATAAAGTTTCGGATAATGAAATGGCAAAAGATTTAGTACAAGATACTTTTCTGGCTGCCGCCGAAAAATTGAGCTCCTTCAAAGGCGATAGTAAGCCTAAAACATGGTTGTTTTCCATTCTCAATCATAAAATTATCGATCACTACCGGAAAAAAGTCAAGCAACCCTTACGATTTGAAAATAATTCCATCGATTCCTTTTTCACAAGCGATGGCGACTGGAAAAAAGAAAAACAACCCAATGATTGGCCAGAAGACTCTGAGAATCTACTTGATAATGAAACTTTTCAGGCAGTTTTAAAAGAATGCCTCGATGCGTTGCCTGCTCATTGGAGTACTTGCGTTAAGCTAAAATATCTGATGAATAAAAAAGGTGATGAAATTTGTCAGGAAGTAGAAATTAGTCCTACTAATTATTGGCAGATTCTTCATAGAGCAAAATTACAATTGAGAGAATGTGTAGAAAAAAACTGGTTTAAAAATTAAAGCGATGATAAAGAAGTTCATGCACTATATGTTTCTGTCATGTTTGAAGGCAACAGCCTTAATAAATAAGAAATCTGATGCTTCACTTTCTTGTGTTGAAAACATTCAACTCAAAGCCCATAAATCGATGTGCAAAGCGTGCCGCAATTATGAGAAACAAACTTCTATTTTGGATAAGGCATTAATGAATTCCTTGCAAAAAGAACATCCTACAGTTGATCTTGATAAACTGAAAGTTCAAATTCAGGAAAAGATTAACGCGATTTAACAATATTTCTTTTTTGCATTTTATGCCCTATCCTAATTCCTTACGAATTCAAAAAATAGGCAATTAATTTGCATAAATCAATATTTAGTCTCCCTTCATTCATACACTTCGTGCAATTTAGGCCATTATAAATGTCTGTTTTACTTAATTATCAAAGTGCCCTGCGTCTATATTCAACTAATGGAATAGATAATGATACGATACTAAATAAAACCACAAAAAGAACAAATTCTTGATTAACTGCCCCGTGATTTAATAGATTAAAAGCAAAATTATAAAACCCTGTAAGAACTTGATTAAATCCGTTGATTAAAACGTAAATGAAGCCTGAAGCGATAGAAGATAAAACAATTATGACTCTTCTGCTCAGATAATTATTCTTCCTTGCGGGTAGATTTCTAATCACTCTTTCTGAGAATCCATTTTGTGTAAATTCTTGGGCTGATTTTTCTATTTCTGATTTTATAAAATCATCAAAATTATTTTCCATAGCTATAGAATTTTTTTAGTTTTTCTTTCCCTCTAAGAATATTTGTTTTTACTGAGCCAAGCGGTTGATTTAAAATCTTAGATATATCATTGTGCGTAAATCCTTTTTCATAAAATAAAACGATGGCTGCTTTTTCTTTTTCATTCAGTACTTTCAACGCATTTTGATAATCAATGGTAAGGACAAGC
>CAYPOW010000418.1:0-2461 GCA_964412145.1 uncultured Draconibacterium sp. | reverse complement strand
ACACGGCATCATAAAACATTGCGCGGAAAGTGGTAAATTTAGACGACATAACATTTAATTAACGGCGTAGCAACTTGATACGTAAGTGCATCTAAGTGCGCAACGTTTTATATGCCAATCCGTTATCGGCAATACTTTGTCATTTATTTTGGGATGTAGTTGTGTAAGGAATATTTCTTCCCAGATTGATATTAGGCAGAAAAAGTTCAAATTTTTTAAGAGCATTTTGTAAAAATCTAATTAAATAGCACCTTACAATGAAAAAATATTTCACATATATTTTACTTATATCCCTGTGTCAAATCATGCTTCCTCAATCAAATGGTTTCTGGAAAGGAGATTTTATTAATTCATCTGAATCTTTTGATTTTAGAGTTTTGATTAATAATAGCCTGTATAAAATAATTGATGAATCCTGGATTTTGGATATTGAAATTCCATATGGTGAATATAGAGCAATAGATATTGATAGAAATACTAATATTTGGTTATTCACAAGCTCAAATATTAGCATCTGGGATAGAGATGAATCAAAATGGATTTCTATTTCCAGTCCTCCAACATCAATCATGTTTGGGAAAGTATTTGATAATTATGTTTATTGCGGAAATTCAGTTAATATTTACAGAGCTGACTACACGCAATCTGTAATAGACTGGGAACTTGTGTATGAGGGCGATTTATATGAGGATTTTTACGTTCATGAGAATAAGATATATGTAGCAAAGTATCTTTTTGAAGTAATTAGATCAGTAATCGGTTCTCAAAGCTGGGAATCAATACTAACAACCCCTACTTCCCCTGCAAAAGTTGTTGTGAATGATGGATTAATATCAGTAGGAACATTCTGGGACGGGGTATTTTCTTCTGTTGATTCTGGGTATACATGGGTTAATGGTGAAGGCATGCCTGGAGGAGGAGCGGAAGATTTAATAATAAGAAATGAAAATGAAATTTATGCATTAGCAAAAGATCAGCATTCTACAAAAGGTTGGTTTTATAGTAATAATAGCGGTATATCTTTTACAAAATTAAGTATTGATTTAAGTCCATGGGCAATCAATCAGATGAGAGGTTTGCAAATTAGACGCAATGAGATTTTTATAAATGCTGGGTATAGAGGATTTTATAAAAGCAATAATAATGGCGAAAGCTGGGAAGAAATTAATAACGGATACAACAATAACAAACCTCACCATATAAAAAAAATCATTTGTACAATAAATAATGAGCTCCTTGTATTGTCTTCACTAGGAGGAGTTCCATTGCCTTGGTATGTTGGCACATGGGGTATCTTTATGTCTGCGGATAATGGGATTAGTTGGGAGGAAATTAGTCATAACCTTATACCTGATTTTATGATTATTGAAGATATAATAGAAACAGGAACAGGTGATATTATTGTTGCACCATATGATCCCGGATATTTATATATATTGAAAAAAGATAGCATCGAATGGCTGAAGATAAATGTTATTGAGAATATTGTACAAGGCACCTATGGAGGTTCCACTATTGAATTACTAGAGTCGGGTACAGGAGAAACGGTTTATGCAGGGACTTTTTGGGATGGGATTTTGAAATCAGAGGATAACGGTAAAACATGGGAGGTGTTGGATTACGGTGTTGGTAATCGGGGCGTACAACATATATTCACAGTAAAGCAAGAAATATACATTGTTTCAAATGATCAATCGGGATATGTCGGAATATTCTATTCTACTGATTTAGGTACAACTTGGCAAAGGATAAATGATGATGGCATCAAATTCAAAGGGATTGTTAATTTTGATAGTACACTTTTTGCTTATACAAGAACGAATATTTACAAATCACATGATATCGGAGTTACTTGGGAGAAAATTACTGAAAATTTGCCTTTCGAAATCGAAATAAGAAGTATCGATTTTGCATCAATAGATTTAAAAACAAAATCACAAAACGATGTTATTAACGGAACTTTATTTTTAGCATCTAGTATTGGAACGTTCAAGAAAGATGTTAAAACTTTTGGTTGGGAAAAAATAAGTGATATTGAGGTAAATTGTGTTTACTATTCTGAAACATCTCAACTGATTCACTATGGGGGTATTGAAAGCTTTTTCAGCCAATATTATAATACAAATCCTATAGGTACACTTGAATATAATAAGGATATACCTCTTTTTAATGCATTCTACTCTAATGAATCAGATTTTATGGTTGTTGAGAATCTATCTAAAACACAACATATTAAATCAATAAGTTTATACAATAGTTTAGGTCAAAAATTAACATGGGAAAATACGGGGGATTATTACAGTATAAATATGAATAGTTTAGAATCTGGTTTGTATATTATTAGTGTGAAATATTTTGGGGGACAGTTATATGCAAAGAAACTAATGGTCGTAAAGTAAAGTCGATAACACGCGCTCATAAATAATTGCCGAGTCAGCAGTAAATTCAAGGATTGTAGCCC
>CAYPOW010000417.1:0-2498 GCA_964412145.1 uncultured Draconibacterium sp. | reverse complement strand
TAGGAGTAGTGATACTCCACATAATTAATATTTTTTTAATAATTGTTCGAAAGCCGAAGAAGAAATTCTTTGGCTTTTTTTTGTTCGACTATATTAGAAAGAAAAAAGTGACCAAAAATTAATTTGGCCACTTAAAATATCAAATCCGATTAGTTTAAAAAATACTATATAATAAACTGATTCTAAAGCCATTTTTAAATTGTTTTTGTTTATATATACCGTTATAGATGTCAGGCGAAAAACGATTTACATAATTGGACGCTGGAAGCATACTAAAGTCAATGATTTCGCTCTTATCTGAATCTTGCCATACATAAGAAATCCAAGCCCTTAGATTTAGCCTTAATTTTGGCGATATATAATAATTGACTGCAAGATCTGAAGAAGCTCTTACGCCTTTACTATCCGACCCATCAATATTATTTGTTACATCAGATTTATCAAATATCTGGGCATATTGTAAGCCATAAGAAAAAACAATATCCGTTCTTGTGTTTGGATAAAAACCAATTGTTTGTGTATAATTAAGTTGGAGATTAGGAATTCGCAAAGCATTTTCTTCAGTATTACTGATATAATTAGCATTACCATCGACGATACCGATATGCGTATTAAAGTCAATTGTGTTTTGCCAATATAAGTTGATTGGTTTTTCATGCTTAAATTCAAAGCCGCTAGTTAAAATAAGTGCACTTAAATTATACTCTCTATTATACAGAGACTCAACATCCTCTCTATTGTATCTGTTAAAATAATAACCAGGATAAAGTGCTAAAGTATAACGTGTTCCAGCATTCCGATTTGGTCTATCACCGTATTCCCATATATCTTGCAAACTTGTAAAATATCGACTATCTGATTTAAGTATATTAGTATTTGAAATTAAAAAAGAATCAATCGCATTTAATTCTGCAATTTTCCTCAACCTTGAGTCGAAAAACCGCTTATTTTTTAATTCGGAAATAAGTTTGGCTAATTGAATTACATCTTCATCACTTATTTCTTCATTAATGCGATTCACTTTGATGAGTTCATCATAAATGTACACTGCAAGTCGAGCATCCTGCACTGGGTCTATGCGACCACTACCAATTTTTAAAGGAATATATCCAAGAATATCATGTGTTTTTATTACATATTGACTTTCTGATCCAGAAGAACTTTTAAAATAATCATCAAAAAAGTCAAATTCGTAATCGATATCAATATCTATCTCAAAAAAATTGTTGGCATTAAAATATTTCCGATTGCTTAAATTATAATAAAAATAGGGATTATATGTAGTAGATTCATAACTATATCCATAAACATACTTGTTGTCAGCATAGTTAGAGAATAAATATACTCCAGCATTTGATGTACGCTGCCTCAGGGAATCATTTAAAAAGGAATTATAAAGGATTCGAATGTTTCCGGTATAACCTTTCACATTATCTTCATCCTTTCCATATATATTAACATCCGAGTATTTAGCGAAGGTGTTTGAGCCGGATAGATAAAAATTTAGCTCCAAAGATTGCCTTTTTAAAGTGGGCAATTTGTAGTTCGACAGATTGAAATCATTTGTTTGAGCAATGCTTGATCCTACAAAAATGAATTCAAAAAACAATAATAATACTAAAATACGTTTCATAAGTTGTTTGATTTAATGTGTGAATATTGTTGATATATAACACAACATTTATGCCAT
The DNA here is from genome assembly GCA_964412145.1 of uncultured Draconibacterium sp. Lineage (GTDB taxonomy): Bacteria > Bacteroidota > Bacteroidia > Bacteroidales > UBA12170 > UBA12170. The sequence goes on along the minus strand of CAYPOW010000417.1, from coordinate 808 downwards.
AAAATATATAATTTAAATTCCTGTAAGCTGAAAAATTGTCTCTATTTTGGGTAAAAGGGTAGAGTAGAAGTGTTTATATTTTTCTTTGAGAAAGATATAAACCAAATAAAACAATAATCATACCAGCTAATTTCAATAAGGTTATCGATTCGTTTAAAACAAAATAAGCAAATACCAGTGTGAAAACAGGGATACTATTTGAAAATGCAGAGGCTTTACTCGGTCCAATTTTTTGAATTCCATAGGCAAATAAAACAAAGGCAATAGAAGAAGCAAAAAGAGCCAGATTGAAAAGAGAAATGGCCAGATCAACAGTTATTATCTTATTGAAATTCAAAAGATTATCCCATTCGAAAAGAAAAATTAAGGGGAGGAACATCAAAATTCCGATCAAATTTTGGTAGGTTGTTATTGTAATGCTATTATACTTTGAAGTTAGTTTTTTCAAACCCAAGCCATAAATTGTGCCTGTGATTACTGCTAGGAATAACATCAATATTCCAAATTTAGAAAAACTTACTCGATTCCCGAATTCAGCAACGACTAAGATTACACCACTAAACGAGATAAATAAGCCAAAAATATTCATCCTGCTCAGCTTTTCTTTGAAAAGAAAAAAGGCTCCAATGGGCGTAAATAAAGGAATTGTAGCAATTACGATGGAAGCAATTGAAGCGGAAGTATATTGAATTCCATATCCTTCAAATATGAAATACAGAAACGGTTGTGTAAATGAAAGCAGAATAAAAAACGGATAATCCTCTTTTTGAAGCTTTTGTAGCTTTCGACTTGATTTTGCAATTACAAT
>CAYPOW010000416.1:1348-2500 GCA_964412145.1 uncultured Draconibacterium sp. | reverse complement strand
GGAATTACTTTTTTCATCACCATTTTTATCTTGGTGAGTTCATTCATCAAATTAACCTTATTGTGTAAACGGCCAGCGGTATCAATGATCACAACATCGGCCTTTTGTGCTTTGGCCGATTGCAAAGTATCAAAAGCAACCGAAGCAGGATCGGCATTCATACCCTGACTCACAATGGCCACATCAACGCGTTTCGACCAAATGGTTAATTGATCCACAGCAGCTGCTCTAAATGTATCGCAGGCTCCTAAAACAACCTTTTTTCCAGCCATTTTATATTGATAAGCCAATTTTCCAATCGTAGTTGTTTTGCCAACGCCATTTACACCGACTACCAAAATTACATAAGGCTCTTCTTGTTTTTCAAAATCAAAACTTTTCAGTTTTTTGTTATCGGTTTCTTCGAGCAGAAAAGCAATTTCTTCACGAAGCATTTTGTTTAATTCAGAAGTTCCTACATATTTATCCGTGGAAACACGTTTCTCAATTCTTTCAATAATTTTTAGCGTTGTTGAAACACCTACATCAGCTGAAATTAAGATTTCTTCCAAATTATCGAGTAAATTATCGTCCACTTTCGATTTCCCGACAACTGCTTTTGTCAGTTGCGAAAACAAATTGGTTTTGGTTTTTTCCAAGCCTTTGTCCAGAACTTCTTTTTTCTCTTTCGAGAATAATGATAATATACTCATAATTAAAAATTTAAACAACAAAAATGCCTCATCTATAAAAAATAGATAAGGCAAATATATTTATCAACAGAAAATACTATTTCTGGGCAACCAACTTCTTAGCCTCAGCTAAGGGAAGTATTTCTTCCTTAAAAGTATAAGCGCCTGTTTTTTCTGATTTTACTGTACGAATTACTTTCGCCCAATCTTTTCCTGCAGTTTGTAAACTTGCAACTACTTTCTTAGCCATAATTATTTAATTTCTCTGTGAATAGTCATCTTTTTCAGAATTGGATTAAATTTCTTTAGTTCCAATCTTTCAGGTGTATTTTTCCTATTTTTAGTACTGATATAACGAGATGTGCCCGGCATACCACTTTCTTTGTGCTCGGTGCACTCCAGAATTACTTGTCCTCTTGCTTCTTTACTTTTCTTAGCCATAACGATTAAATTTTCAGGGCTGCAAAAGTACATAAGTTTT
>CAYPOW010000416.1:0-1248 GCA_964412145.1 uncultured Draconibacterium sp. | reverse complement strand
CTTTTCAACTTTTTGTCCTGTCCGTATCTCCACTTTTAAATCGTTGACCCATTTCAAGAGCGCATTCAAAACATCGATGGATTTATTGCTGGCAGGGAAATAGCGACCACCTCTTTCAAGTGTAGATTCAACACCATGTTTTTCAAGTAATTCAATAATATCTTTCGAATAAAATTGCGCAAAAGCATTTCGCAAAAACTTTCCGTTTGGATATACGTGTTTTACAAATTCACCAATGGATGAATCATTTGTAATATTGCATCTGCCCTTACCCGTAATTAAAAGTTTACGGCCAGGAAGACGCATTTTTTCCAACACTAAAACTTTAGCGCCCAATTCTGCTGCCCTGCCGGCTGCTAATAAACCAGCTGGCCCTGCTCCAACTATTATTACATCGAAATTATTCATCGGATGCAAAAGTATCTCTTATTGAAATAGCGAATGGATTTATTTTTATCTTAATTATGCTATTTAGAATGATAATAAATTAATGATTGCTTTTAGCGCATTGATTGAGTATTTTTGCAAAGGAAAATACGACGAATTCTACATATATTGTGAATTTAATATTTCCCAATCCATTATCCTTAAAAAATATAAAATGATCAACTCGAAAATAAAATTTTCCCCAAAAACCAATCCTGAATTTATCAACGAATTAAGGGAAAAAGTTAAAGCCTATTTTGACGAGAATCATCTTTCAAAATACGGAAATGCCAGTATTGTTGTTAAGTCTGTTTTAATGATTCTAATTTATTTTGCACCCTTTTTGTTAATGATGACAGGTGCAATTTCTTCCTTTTCAGGAATGCTAATATCCTGGTTTATAATGGGATTAGGAATGGCTGGAGTTGGAATGGTACTGATGCATGACGCCAATCACCACAGCTTTTCAAAAAACGCTAAGGTAAATAAATGGCTCAGTAAATCACTTTATTTTCTGGGAGGATTTCCAATAAACTGGCGCCACCAGCACAATACAATGCATCATGGATTTACCAATATTGATGGTGTCGATGAAGATATCGATCCCGGCCCTGTTATACGTTTATCTCCTCATAAACCTCTTTTAAAAGCGCATCGTTTTCAACATATTTATGCCTGGTTTCTTTATGGACTCATGACCTTATTGTGGGTAACAACCAAAGATTTTAAACAATTAAACAGGTATCGGAAAAGCGGGGCTATTCTTAGCAATACCAAGAATTACAGCCAGTTATTACTCGATTTAATCCTTGCCAAAGTTCT
>CAYPOW010000415.1:0-2501 GCA_964412145.1 uncultured Draconibacterium sp. | reverse complement strand
GTATTTCCAACTTGTCCGATTAAATCGCCTAATTTCATTTTCTGGCCAATCTTAACCTGAATTTTATAAAGGTGACCATATACAGTTTTATAACCATATCCGTGATCAACAACCACTTTATTGCCATAGCCATCATGCAAATTACTTGCAACTATAACCTTTCCTTTTGCCGTTGAATAAATTGGGCTGCCTTTTAATGCAGTCAGGTCGATTCCTTTATGAAATTTACGAATTTTAAATATCGGGTGTGTTCGATAGCCAAAGCTGGATGAAAATCGAACCAAATCAACGGGTGCAATTGGTGATATAGAAGGTCGGTGTTGCAAACGATTAATATTTTCCGAGGCTAAGCCTGTTAATTCATCGAAAGAGACTGACTGAACTTTTGTTTTAGCATCAAGCTGATTGATTTCAAATAGATAGGAACTTAAAGTCAGGTCGCTAGGAATAGATGTCAATCTGTCTTCATTTGAAGATCCTCCAATACCAGCTGTCCTTATATCAACAGCTACAGGGTCGACTCCTAGAACTAATCGGTATAAATTATCATCTTTATCTTGTATTTCAGATAGAGAAGTTCTGTAACCTTTTAATTCTGATTTAATTAATTCAAGGTCTCGTTGGTTTTTAATATTTTTCTGTTTGAGTACAATTTCTTCCGGTGATTCAAAAATATAAGAATGGGCAACGGAAAGGACAATAGAAAGAGTAACTACTTTTAATGTTAATATAAAAACCTTAATTGTTTTTTTAATCCTGCTGGCAAATTCAGGTCTGCCAGTCGTGGATTTTGTATTTTTCAAAAGTTGCTTTTTAAGCATAGATTCCGTTTTTAATTTCGGGCTGCAAAAGTAATAAAATTTTTATAAGTTAAAAATTTATTACTAACACCTTCTTTTTGGGTCTAAAATTACGGCAAAAAACAGAAGGTACTGATTTCTAACAAACTAGTTATCAATGATTAAATGTTAAAAACTTCAGAGGTGAAAAACAGCACAAAAAACAATCGAAATTTAAAAATAATTTCTAATCGGATAAAAATATTTCAATAATTTTTGTCTTATAATGCTTGTTTTCTTATCGCCAATGGTATTGCGGAATAAAACGCGAAAGACATCTCTCCGTCAGCTTATGGAAAGGGATTACTTCTGCTTCACAAGATTAGAACCTTGCTTATTTAAGCATATCTTTAACTTCAGACAAATCTCCATCATTGGGAGCTTCTTTTAATTCAAGTAAATGACAAAACAGCGAGTAGAGCGAAACGTTTTTGAAACGACTCTGAACATAGTTTTCTTTAAAAGCAGGCCCATAAGCATAAAAGATGGCGTCCATATCTGTATTCCTATTGTCGTAACCATGAGTTCCAGATCCAGAATATTTTCTGTCTGATTTATAAAACAAACTATAGGAGCTATCGGCCACGGCAATTAGATCCAGCGTTCTTGGATTTGTGCCATAATGCAATCTTTCCGGTACATTCGAAGTTTTATATCCAGTAACACCTTTGGTGTTTTCTAAAACATAATAAATAGAATCTATACTTCCTTCAGTAGCTTTAATATTGTAAAACGGATTGCTTCCCACTATATTTGAAACCCATTCAGGTTTTAGTACTTTATCTAAGTATACCTGTTTGTCGTCTGAAATCCGCCCCATTCCGTGATCGGAAAGAATAATCACATTTACATTTTTGGCCAATGGGAGTTGACTTAATTTTTGCATAAAGATACCGACAAGGCTATCAAGATATTCAACTTCCTGATTCACTTCTTTTGAAAAAGGGCCAAAACGGTGACCAACGCCATCGGGTTCGTGTATATACCACATTATTAATTGAGGCCTTTTTGATTCTGGAAGTTCAAGCCAGCTTATTACGGTATCAATTCTTTGTTCGAATGGAAAATTATGCTCATACCGTTTCCAAATTGTTGAGTGCATATTTTGAATATCTGCCTCAGAACCAACCCAATAAAAAGCAGCAGATTTTAAGCCTTGTTTTTCTGCAGTATTCCAGATAGGTTCCCCTGAATAGAATTCTCCATCTTCGACAGCTTCGCGATTGCGAAGAGAATAAACAAGGTTTCTTTTTGTATCGATAAATGTATTATTTACAATGCCATTATGATCTGGGTAGAGACCGGTTGCCATGGCGTAATGATTTGGAAATGTTTTTGTGGGGAAAGAAGGCTGTAATTTTCCACGAACACCCATTTGTGCAATCTTGTCGAGATTAGGTGTGTTGACAGAATCGGTATAATCCCAGCGGAATCCATCCAATGAAAGTACAAGAAGATACTGTTGATCCGTATTTTCGGATATTCTTTTTAAAGAATTGCAAGCGCTAAACAGTAAAATAAATGACGTTAAAATGAGTAATAATTTTTTCATTTTATTGGTTTTAAGCAAAAGTAGGGAAAAATATTTTTGTTTTTGCTCAATTCAAAGTGAATTTGTGGTTTTGAGGTATAAAAAAAACCGCCCCAAGAGGCGGTTTTTTT
>CAYPOW010000414.1:0-2503 GCA_964412145.1 uncultured Draconibacterium sp. | reverse complement strand
CAGCAAGATATTCCATCTTTGCTTTATCATCAAGTCCCTTTTGTTCATACAATATCCCCAAGTCGTTATGCACTGTAGCATATTTTGGATCACTAATCAAAGCCTGCTGATAATACTTCACAGCGCTGTCAAAATCTCCTTGGCGCTGCATTTCAGCCCCTGAATTGCGCAATTCAACGGCAGTAGACAATACTTCCGTTCTTGCCTGCAACATTTCAGACTTTTCAGCTGCAACCTCAACAGTTTTTACTTTTCTTCTTTTGGGCTCTATTTTTGCCTTTCCTCTGCGTATTATTTCTTTATTTTTTTCCGCTTCTTTGTTCTTTTCTATCTGCCTTAAAGCAGCCGACTGAGCTTCTTCTTTGTCCTTTATCTCCTGCTGCCTTATCATCTGTTCGGCCTTTTGCTCTTCAAGTCGTTTAAACCTTTCTTTTTCTTTTCTGTTTACTTCGTTTTCCGCTTCTAAAGCCAGTGTTTGATCTATATTGAATAGCGATTTTTTATACTCCTCCTCAACTTTATCTATTTCATATTGCTGATAATCCCTTTGGGCTCTTTGCACATCTTTTTTCGCGTTTTCAAGTTCCTGTCTTTTTGCAAATACTTGCTCTTCAGCTGCATTAAACTGCATTTGTTCAATGCCGACATTTTTCTTCTGGGCATCCACCTCAACAAGCAGATCATCGCCTTCCTGCAATGCCTTTTCATATAAAGCTAATTTCACTTCACTCTCTTTTTTAGACTCCTCAGCCTCTTTTATAGCCTGGGACATAGCTATTTTCTTTTTATCGTAAAAAGCTTGAACTCCTTTTAAAACTTCCGGGTCATACTCATTTTTCAGAAATAAGCTCAATTTAGTTTTTGCCTCAGAATATTCTACCCATTTAGCATTAGCGGAATTTTTAGCGTATGTAGCGATTTGAAGACTTTCGCTATAATCATTCTTTAATAGTTCCTGCTTAGCATTATTACTCTTAATCCTTTGGCCTATAGTTTCTCTCGCTGAATTCGCATTTTTAAGCTTATCGTCGGCTATAGACATTTTATTCTGGGCAGCATCAAGCCCTAAAGTCTTTTGTTCCGCTATTGCTTTAGCCTCAGCAATAGCATTTGCATACGGATTTACTTCGCTCTTTACTTTTTCCGGTTTTTGGACCTGAGCAGTTTTCTTTCTTCTTTTCACTACCTTAGGTTTCTCTTTCTTGGCCCTTTTATCTTCCTTTGGTTTCCTTCTTTTACTTCGAAAAGCCCTCTTTTTACTCGCTGTCTTACTATTGGTTTTTGTTTTTACTTCAGTTTTAGCTGCTTCTTCTTTAGACGCAAGTACTGGCTTCTGGGCTCTTCTTTTCTGTTTGGGTTCTACACCTTCTTTCTTAGCTTTGCCAAAAGTGAAAAAGTTCTTTATGCTAGTCTTAATTTTACCTACAATTGTTTTTTTATTAGCTTCAGATTTTTCAGCCATAGGCTTTTGTTGTTTTACTTTTTTTACTCTGCCTCTTTTTTCCCTGGATGTCCTTTTCTTTTTAGGCTTTTCTTTAACTGTTTTAACTGCTTTAGATGCAGCCGGCTTAACCGGCATTTCATATTCCTTGTCTTCCATTGGAAACGGAGCTTTTGTTGTAAGACTAACACCCGTTGGTTCTATCGCAAGTTTTGCAATCTCATTTCTAGCTTTATTAACATCTATTATCTTGCTCGGCTTTGATACCACTAATACCGACGTGGTCAATCCCTGGTTAAAGTCATAACGCATTGACTCCTTCAAATCAATAATAATAAAATCAACCGAATAAAACGAATCATCCAGATTCTCACTTTTTTTTGTACCCCGGATAACTCGCATCTGTTTAACTACGCCCTTATTTACCATCATAATTTCAGGTTTATTGGTATATATTTCACCCATAAAATCAATAATTATCTGAGGGGGCACGGATAGGTCATAACATTCAACTTGGGTAGAGCGATTTGTCGAGAACATAATTTTCACCGCGCTATCATCTTCTTGTATCTCCGTATCTGTTAAAACAACAGATTGCGCAAAAAGCAGTGAATTTGCGCACAAATTTAATGCAACAAAAACAACTGCGATAATAACATATAACTTTTTCTTCCGCATACGCCCTCCTTTTCCCATCTAAATTTGCAATTTAATATAAGTTCCATTCTAGTTTTTTTTTGGAATTAATCCATAGTACTATCATGCAAAAATCTCTCAATATCCTCCTTAATTCTGTCAAACTCTATTTTAGCATTGCGATATGAGAATTCCACTTTGAACTTTTCTGCTACAGCTACATCAAGTTCACCCTTAAGGCTATTATATCTGCCAGTAATATCAAGCAGCGTTGCATCTTTCTGTTCAAGCAGCTGCCTCAGCCTAACCAGCTCCATACCACTATACTTGCTTCTTTCTTCAGAATCCTTTAATTGCGCAATTATCTGTGCCTTTTCTTCAATTTGAAGATCCAATTCACGGCGCAGCTGTTCAAGTTCACGCGCT
>CAYPOW010000413.1:0-2505 GCA_964412145.1 uncultured Draconibacterium sp. | reverse complement strand
TACAGAAAGAACCCTAAAGGAGAAATAAAAACAACATACACATATAACTACGTTAGCAACAAGGCGAAGAGATTACACACGTTGAAAAGTTAGTGCAAACTTGAATTAATTTATTTAGTTTTTTCTCCCCTAAAAAAAAATACAGCCCACATTGCACACATTTGTAAATCACCCAAAGCCTACACAAATTCCCAATTTACAAAAGAGTGCAATTCCCTCACGCACTTACCGAAATGATACTTATAGTCAGTAGTCTTATAATCATCTTTTTTTCATCTTTGTGAAAATTTATTGTGAAATGGAAACATCTTACACGATTGAGGACAAAGAATTATTACAAAAAGTTGGTGAGCGGATTAGACACCTCAGAATTGAAGCAGGGCTTTCACAGGAAAAATTATCTTTTGAATGCGACTTGGATAGAACCTATATTGGTTCCGTGGAGCGTGGAGAACGTAATATTGCTGTTATCAACTTAAATAAATTAGCAAAAGCACTCAATGTTTCTATTTCAAAACTATTAGAAATAGAGGCATGAACAAAGACTTTAAAATTCCACCAAAATCAGCGAACGATTTAACACTTCCAGAAGAATTAGCAAAGAAATTAAATTGTTTAGTTGGGACAGAATTTCAACTTACCGGGAAAACAAGAACAGATGGTTCGAATATAAGAAAACTTGTAGCTTCAACTTTGGAGCAAACACCTTTACCTGTTGCTGCAGAAAAAGATGAATATGAAATAATGCCCCCGAAAGGGAAAGGCGTTCCTAAAATCACAAGAGAGTTTGTTGATACCTATATTGTAACAAGCGGAACAACATATAATCTACAAGTTTGGAATAGGATACCTGCCAGTAAAACTTTATTGATTAAGTTAGAAGGGAGAAGTAGTCTTAAATGTAACGATGTTCGATTTGTTTTTGTAAGGATTGATATTGAAAAAAGCATCATTGATTCCGTTGTAATTCTAACACCTGAATACATTGAATCTAATTTTGGCAAATTTGGTAAACCTACGATTAAACATCAATTACTTATTTCATCAAAAACTCGAAAGGAAATATACGAAAGTGAAGAAAAAATACTGTTCTATCCTGATTCTAAGAAACTCTCATATTTGTTAAAGCATGATTTTGAACCACCGAAAGAAAATATGGTAAATGAGCCTTCTGCACAAGAAATATTTTCACTACAATTGATAAAAGAACGTGTTGCAAAAGTATTGATTGGCGAAAAGCTGGATTCAGGTGCAACAAAAAATAGAGGACAAGCATTAGAACGCATGGTCCTTGACTTATTAGGCTATCCAAATGATGAAAAGGAACAATTGTACGGAGGATTTCCCGATATTAAAAACCAACTTTTAGAAGTGAAAGTTCAAGATTCGCCAACAGTTGATTTAGGAAAGTTTTCACCAGAATTTGAAGAAGTAATTATTGACGATTTGAATGTTACCACTTACGATGTTCGCTATTTGATTGCTTTAACAAATCCTGATTCAGAAATAATTGAAGGTATAATTCTGTCATCAGGAGATAAACTTGGAGAAGTATTTTCTTATGTGAGCGATAAAAGTTACAAATGCCAACGTTCTATTCCAATTAAATTTTTTGATAAATATTCTGGGATGTCAGTTTTTAATCCAAGTTAAAAACTGGATTAACATTGAATGCTTTTGCAACTGCGATTTCTAATTTCTCAAGTAAAGCGGTTGCTATATCATTTTGAGAATTAATCTCTTTAACAATGCTTATAATGACAGTAGATTCTTTTGAGTTTATATCAGGTAACGGATAATTTTCGACATATTGAGAAAAATAACGTCTCCTTCCTGAATATAGTTTATTATTGAAAACTAAATCGTGATATTTTGTCATTAGTTTTGAGTTTGCAACTCCTTGAACTAATAATAAAAGTTTATTGTCATTTTCTTTTTCGGATACTATCCAATAACAGTTGCCATTTACAATTTTTCCAGTATTATCAAAATAGAATCTTGGAGAAGTGCTAATATCTGGAAAAACCAACTTTGGAAGTTCCCAAAACGAAGGATTTTGAGGAACCCAAATTTCAAACCAGTTTCTACCAGCATCAATCAAATATTTACGTCCTTTTAGTTTTTCTTCATGACTTAAAAAATATGCTTTTGCTTTTGGGTAATCTTTAAGGTCAATTGTTTGCTTTTTACCATCGACCGAAAAATGTGGATATAAAACTTTTAGCTTTTTTTTGTTGCAAGTACTCCACGGTTTAATATTTTCTTGTGAAATTAAATCTTTCAATAAATCATCTTCGGGTCGTTTATCATTTAATTCACCCCATTTGTCACTAATAAAAACTTTATCAGCAGTTGTTTTTATGCCAACTCGGACTTTGAAATGGTCTTTCACAAAAGAATTAGAATTGTTTTTCACTTCGGAAACCCACAATGCTTCATCGTTTGAAAGCATTGTCCATGTATTTTCTTTTGTTTTACCAAATTTTAAAACTCCTGAAGATTTCT
>CAYPOW010000412.1:0-2505 GCA_964412145.1 uncultured Draconibacterium sp. | reverse complement strand
GATGAATGTTTCATAATTATTTGTTGAAAAATTTTTCTATTCTATCGAAGGCTTTATTTACCATTTCTTCGGGTACGCAAAATGATAGTCTGATATGACTCTCTCCTGTCGGACCAAATGCAACACCCGGTGTAGTGGAGACTTTTGCATCTGCTAATAGTTTCTTGCAAAAATCAAGTGAATTATTTCCTTGTTTTCCGAGAATCTTTGGAAACATCAAGTACGAGCCTTCCGGTTTAACATATTGAAAATAAGAATCCAGTCTGTTTAATCTTTCGCACATTAAGTCTCTCGATTTTAAATAACTAAGCTTAAATTCTTCAACACATTCCTGGCTGCCTTTTAGTGCTGCAATAGCTGCATATTGCGAAGCAACCGGAGCACAGATTGCAAATGGAATATGTGCTTTTTTGATTTGTGCAATATTTTGTTCGGAAGCATGCAAATATCCTATTCGCCAACCTGTCATTGCATAAGTTTTTGTGAAAGTGTAATTTGAAATGACATTGTTTTTCATTTCAGGAATTGAAGCAATACTGAAATGTTTTTTCCCGTCAAAAGTAAAATATTCGTATGCTTCGTCGGTAATAACCGTTAAATTATTTTCCAAAGCTATTTTAGCCAATTCACGTAGTTCATCTTCCGAAAAAACAGTTCCGGTAGGATTACTTGGACTGCAATACATAATTGCTTTTGTCTTGTTTGTAATCGCATTTTTTATTTCCTCCAGGTCTAACTTATAATTATTCGCTTCTTGCAACGGAACCAATACAGGTTTTCCCGAAGCAAGTTTCACTTGTGTAATATGTGTAGAATAAGTAGGAGTGGGTAAAATAACTTCATCGCCCGGATCAATAACACTCATAACAGAAGCCATAAGTCCTTCGATAGCTCCAATTGTAACTATTAATTCCTGATGTTTTGCAATGATATTATTGTCGCGTTTAAGTTTTTTAACAATTTCTTCTCTTAATTCGGGCAATCCTTCGCTCTGAGAGTATCCACCGGTTAATCCTTTCTCTATTGCCGAAACGACTGCGTCGTTAATATGTTTTGGTGTGCCAGAAGTTGGTTTTGCCCACGATAAAAAAGCCACATCTTCGTATTGACTTGATAATCTAGTCATTTCGTGAATTGCTGATTTTGTAATTTGTCCTACGCGATTTGAAATATTCATTATTACTCCTCTTTAATTTAGTTTAATATTTTTTGTTAGGTACTGGTATTTTTTATGTCAAATTGATTCTGAATAAGTTGGGTTATTCCTGCCCACCCATGAATTCTAAATATTCTTTAGTGTCTTTTTTCTGTTTTTCGTGTTCACGTATTGATTTTTGTTCTTTTTGATATTGTTTCATGGCATCTTCTGGGGTTTCGTTACATGCTCTAATAACTGCCAATATTATTATCCCAGCAAGAAGACCTCTAAAGATTTGTGTTCCGATAGGTAGTTGCTTTTTCATATTTATATACTTTAGTGATTCTTCATTTGTAATCAGTTTTATTAAGGGCTTTTTTAAATTCTACTTGAAACTTATTTTGATTTCCTTGGCCCGGAAATGGTATTCTTACGTCAACTACCTTTTTAAATCCGTGTGTTTTTAAAATGGTAAATGCAGTATCGTAAACATTTGCTTTGATTAGAATGATTTGTGTTTGTCTATCAGTTACGTTTTTCATTTTTTCTATTAATTTTGGTAACTGGTTTTTCAAACTTTCATGCAAAAGTGAAAGAGGCAAATCAGAAAGGTCAATAAGGTAAAATCCATCCGCACTAAGTTTTTGTAAAATTGCTTTCTTAATTTCACTATTTCTTTTACTTGCTAAGAATATTTGTTTTAATTCAGGATACAATGCTTCCACTATACCAAGAAACAAATAGTCATGTTGCTTTACATTTTCGTAATAAAAAAATCTTTCTAAACTGTCAGGGGGTGCTTCAGCAATAAGTAAGTATTTAATCTTTTCAGGTTTATATTTTAGTCGGGCATTTTCCAATTTATTCGTTACTTCTATGAAGTCTGTTTGTTTTGTTGAAAGTGTAGTTTGTTTTGTGTCCTTAGGTATATTGTCGAATTGGGTTGTGTAATTTGAAGTTTTAGTCTTTCCTTTATTTGAATGAGTAATAGTCCAACTTGTACCTTTTCCACCAGATTGATAAGCGTGTGGAAGCAGCCCTTTTCTTAATAAGTCTCTTAATGGTTTTCCAGGTCTGTCTTTACTGTTTCGAAGTAGTTTTGCTTTTTCTAAAATTTCGTTCCCTTCAACAGGGTCAATGTTTTGTCGCCCTGTCTTTATTAAGTAGTTGTCAATGTAATTAATTATTGTCTTAATATTCATTGTTTCATTCTTGATTGTGGATTCCTAATACTTGCACCTACCAGCGTATGTGTATATGTACTATTTGGTTTATATCTCCTTTATCAACTATAAAGGTATAATTTATATCCATATATAGAAGTATTTGGCATAAGTAATTATGTGTTGTTTTCGTAGAGCGTGTCG
>CAYPOW010000411.1:0-2513 GCA_964412145.1 uncultured Draconibacterium sp. | reverse complement strand
ACAGTAAAACTAAAATACAAATGGATTTATTTGATAAATTAAAGGTTGAGAATAGCGTTATTGGTCAATACGCTGCCGACTCAGAAGGTTATTATCTTTTCCCAAAACTAGAAGGCCAATTGTCTAACAAAATGTACTTCCAAGGCAAAGAACGCTTGGTATGGTCGTTAAACAATTACCTTGGCTTAGGAAATCATCCAGAAATAAGAAAAGCAGACGCAGATGCTGCAAAAGAATGGGGTTTAGCTTATCCAATGGGCGCCCGTGCTATGTCGGGTCATACTAAATATCACGAGCAACTCGAACGCGAATTGGCCGATTTTGTTAAAAAAGATGCTGCTTATCTGCTTAATTTTGGATATCAGGGGATGGTATCTATCATCGATTCGATGGTTGACAGACATGATGTAGTTGTGTACGATAGCGAAGCTCATGCTTGTATTATTGATGGCATGCGCTTGCATTCTGGAAAACGTTTTGTGTACCCTCATAACGATATGGAGAATCTTGAAAAGCAATTGAAAAGAGCTACGAAATTAACTGGTGTTTCAGGTGGTGGTGTACTTTTGATTACCGAAGGTGTTTATGGTATGACTGGAGGTTTGGGACATTTAAAAGACATTGTTGCTTTAAAGAAGAAATACAATTTCCGTATTCTAATCGACGATGCACATGGTTTTGGTACTATGGGTCCTGAAGGTCGCGGAACACATCTTCATTACGATGTTGCGGATGAAATTGATGTTTATTTTGGAACATTTGCTAAGTCAATGGCAGGTATTGGTGCTTTTGTTGCGTCTACTCCCTCTGTAATCAAATTCTTACAATTCAATATGCGTTCTCAGATTTATGCCAAATCTCTTCCAATGCCTATGGTTATTGGAGCTTTGAAACGCTTAGATATGATCAGAACGCGTCCGGAACAACTTAATAAGCTATGGACTATCGTTAATACCCTACAAAAAGGATTGCGTGATGCTGGTTTCAATATTGGCCAAACAGAATCTATGGTAACTCCTGTTATTCTTTCCGGTACTGTTGCCGAAGCTACACAAGTTACTTACGATTTAAGAGAAAACCACAATATTTTCTGTTCTATAGTAATTTATCCTGTTGTGCCTAAAGGAGTTATTTTACTTCGCCTTATTCCAACAGCTGATCATACTTTAGAAGATGTAAAATACACCATTGATACATTTACAAAAATTCAAAAGAAATTGGTGAATAAAGAGTATAGTCAGGAACTGAAATCGATGAATGTTAAGTAAACTTCTTTCTCGAAAAAATATAAACCTCGCTTTTGCGGGGTTTTTTTGTGATTAGTATTTTGTAATAATTCAATTTATTCTTTTTGCTCCCTTGTATTTATCCCAGTATAAAAAAATGTTTGTTTACAGAAAAAACAGTTAAAAATAAATCAACATATTTTTATAACTTTTACCTTATGAATTGATATCTTTGCAAACGCATACTAGATTATTAATTAAGATGTTATAAAATCTGGAGATAATCCCTAACAAATAAAAAGATAAAAAATGATTGAAAAAGATTTAAAACCCAAGGCTAATCAGAACAAAACCTCCATTTTTCTATGGATATTGCTGGCTGTAATAAGTATTGTTGCGGCGTATTTTATTTATAATGGATTTCAAAAAGACATTCAATTAGAAGAAATGGCCACGGAAAAAGAAGCTCAACGTATTGAACTTCAGGTTCAACTTGACTCTTTAGTAGCTGAGCATGAGCAAATTAAAGTTGCCTATGGCGAATTATCCGAAACAATGTCTGTTAAAGACAGTCTGATAATGGCTGATGCCAAAGAGATTAAGCATTTGCTTAATTATAAATGGGATTATAGAAAGGTTCAGAAAAAACTGGATAAATTGAGGATAGTTGCACAAAGCTATGTAACTCAAATGGATTCGCTATATACGGTTAATAATCAACTTATTGAAGAGAATGTAAATATCAAACGCCGATATAATTCAGAACAACGGAAAAACATTGTTCTTGAAAAAGAAAAAGAACAATTGGCTGATAAAATTGTGGAAGCTTCCGTTTTGGAAGCATACAATGTTGTTGCTAATCCTATCTATGTTAAACGATCAGGTACCGAAGTGGCTACAAATAAAGCACGTCGTGTAAATAAAATTCAAGTATGTTTTACATTGAGTAAGAATGTAGTTTTAATGTCAGGCGTAAAAGATGTTTATGTGCGCATTGCAAGACCTGACACGAAAATATTAAGCCCTGGTATAGCTGAAGATTTTGTTTTTAATTATCAAGGTGAGCAAATTCAATATTCAATCTACAAGCAAACGAATTACGATAACGAAGCCATTGATTTATGTCTTGAATGGGTAAAGAAATTTGATGAAATTGATATGCTTAAAGGCAATTATGAAGTCATTGTTTTTGCCGATGGTCAGGAAATAGGTACAGCTAGCTTTGTGTTAGATTAAATCAGTGAGGCTCTAATTTTGTGAAGCAAAATTATACTTTGCCGAACTGAT
>CAYPOW010000410.1:0-2530 GCA_964412145.1 uncultured Draconibacterium sp. | reverse complement strand
TGAGTTTAAAACTAATCGTTTTTCTTTTTCTTATTTTTTTTTTACAATTTTGAAATGCAAGGCGTAAATTTTTCCATAATGTTTTTTCAAATTTTGAGTCTAATAAAGAAGTCCAAAATCCAAAAGACAGTTCTGATATTATTTTTCCAGTAGTAATACTTTTCTTTTCACGAAGGGTATTAGCTCTTGCTTCAGAAACCCGATCAATTTGAAATTTTGTGGCGATTTTTATAAACGTTGGATTATCAAACCAATTTTCGTCATCAAAGAGTCTTTTCAGCTGATAAGCTAATTTATTACGTAATGCAATTTCTAAGATTGATAAAAGAGGGGAGAAGGATTCTGAAATTTCAATATTAATTTTATAACTTTGCATTGTCGTCCCAGTATTTCCTCTCCCAGTCCTTATGCTGGTAATGAAGCCGGGTTTTTTGTTTTTATATCTTTTCTATTTCAAAGATAACAATCATTTTAATTTTTTCGGCTCGATATTTATAGTTGTTTACATTTTGTTGGCAACGCTATTTGCGATTCATTGTAAAGGCAACAAGGATGATTTCCCCTCTACGGACGAAACGCACATTGACTTCGTCGAACTATGTTTCGCTTGGTAGCGGGGCATAAGATTAAGCTAGTCCTTGGATTTCGTTTAATACCGCAACTGTGGAACTTCAAACTGGGCTTTACAAGCCGTTTGAAGCTTAATTATTATGCCCTGGCTATTATATTTTAATGCCACCTATATTCTGTATTTGAAAGTGGGTCAATATTTTTAAATTCATTAAAGTTCTTGTGTTTGTTTTCTTCCCACCAGTCATAATACTCCTTTGATATAATTTCTTGAATTTCGCTTCCAGATTCTAAATCAAATGGTTCTTCTCTTTGTTGCACAATTGGATTTTGAGATGGAAACCTACCAATCAAATATTTACTGTCTATTGCTACGGCACGAATTGATTCAATTGTCCATAAAACATACATACCTAAAGAACACTCAGGCATCCAAAGAGATGAAATCCCGTTATGTGGAAAATCCGTTATTATTTGAGCTTCATTTCTATACAAAAGAAGTGAAGGAATATCTTTGTGAGTAAAATTAGGTAAGTCAGAAGAATCGTATTTGCCTTCTTTTAATAATTCAATGTATCTGTCAACATCTAAATTATTTAAGTCTTCTGATTCATTTTTGTCACAACCAAAAGAACTCATTAGGAAAATGCAAGTGATTAGGGTTCTTAAAGTTTTCATTTTTTTGATTTTATATTGTTGGTCTTATTTCTTAATGACTTTAAATTCAAATTAGTTGTGTCTTTTACAAGCTTGGGCATAACTCGTAAGAGAATAGTAGCCGATTGTGTGGAATTTTCCTGTCATTTACATGAAAGTTGTAGCTGGCTACAACCTTACACATACCTCTAAAGCCCTTATAAACTATACCGTGTATTACCCAACGTAATTTATGTATTACTACATTACTCAATTGGTTTATCAAAATTCTCATTAGGATCGATATAAATTTTGTTGTTAATATAATCGAATATGATATTAAATTTCATAAACAACGGCAGTCCAATTACTCCAAGGTTATCAGGATGTATTCGCGATGTTTTTCCGTCTCCAAATACTGAAACAGATTCCTTAAATGTGTATTTGCCTATGGTCAAGCTTTTTATTTTTCCACTGTATTCAGTATTTTTTCCTTGTGCTCCAAGGCTGAATGTTTCCTTGACGTTTTCCGGTAATTGAATGTTGTGTTTGGTGTTTAGAGCAATTTTTAAGAAATAGATTCCTCCGAAATCAATATCAACTCTGTCGGTATAAACTTCTCCATTAGGCATTTCAAGTGCGAAAGGAACTGAATGTGCGCCTGATTGGTTTAGTTGCATATCAAGTACACTCCCTTTGCCTGTATAGTGAAAATGCTTGGGTTTGTGCAAAATTACTTGGTTATTTATAAAATCAAACTCTACAATAAAGTGTTTAAAGAAGGTGTTGCATAATTGTCCGTCAGCGCCAGGAAACATTTCTGCAAATCCTGCTGCTGGAGGTGAAACCAATACTGGTTGTTCATAGAATATTATATCGTCAAATTTTATGGTAATGTTTTTCGATGTGTACGCTGCAGTGGGGTCTCCATCTCCGGAACCTCCAATGGTACTTTCTTCGATTGGTTTTAAATCAAGTTCTGTAACAAGCGGTGAACCGAATAACCATATCTCATCCCATAAAACACCATTATCTATCATCATTGTACCTTTTTTACCGTTTATTTCTAGTTGCATTAAAGGTTTCCCATTGTGAATAGTAAAAGGAATTTTTATAGTATCGGTATTATCAATTAGTATTTCGTAACTACCAGGACCTCCAACAGGAATAATATCCTGACTTATAGCCTGTTGAGACAAACAAAAACTGATTATCATAAATAAGAACAATCGCTTTAAATTATTCATATTCAATTCTTTACTAATTTCATTGAACCTAAAATTAAATTATCTTTTTTCAGTTGGACTATATAATAGCCACTTTG
>CAYPOW010000409.1:0-2534 GCA_964412145.1 uncultured Draconibacterium sp. | reverse complement strand
GGAAGACCTGCTTTGGTAATTTATGATGACCTTTCAAAACAGGCAGTCGCTTACCGCGAAGTGTCTTTGTTATTGCGTCGCCCACCGGGACGCGAAGCATATCCAGGCGATGTTTTCTATTTGCATTCACGCTTATTGGAACGCGCAGCTAAAATCATCGATTCCGATAAAATTGCAGCCCAAATGAACGATTTACCTGAAAGTTTGAAATCGATGGTAAAAGGTGGCGGATCTTTAACAGCCTTGCCAATTATTGAGACACAGGCGGGTGATGTTTCCGCTTATATTCCAACCAATGTAATTTCCATTACAGATGGGCAGATTTTCCTCGATAAAGATTTATTTAACTCAGGTATTCGTCCTGCCATTAACGTAGGTATTTCTGTATCTCGTGTTGGTGGTAATGCCCAAATTAAACCAATGAAAAAAGTGGCCGGAACAATCAAACTTGATCAGGCTCAATTCCGTGAACTGGAAGCTTTTTCTAAGTTTGGCTCTGATTTAGATGCTTCTACAATGGCAGTCTTGAACAAAGGTGCCCGCAACGTGGAAATTTTAAAGCAAAATTTGTATTCACCTATGTCGGTTGAAAAGCAAGTTGCTATTATCTTTTGCGGAACGCAAGGTCTGTTGGGCGATGTTCCAACAAATAAAATATTTGATTTTCAGACTGAGTATCTTCATTTTCTGGAAACCAATCATCAGGATACATTGGATATCATTGCAAAAGGAAAATACACTGACGAGATAACTAAAGTTCTGAGCGAGGCGGCTAAGCATGTTTCAGCACGTTTTAAATCTTAGAATAATTAAATTTGAATTCGCATGGCTAGTTTAAAAGATGTAAGAACACGTATTGATTCGGTTAACTCAACCAAGCAGATTACAAGTGCCATGAAAATGGTGGCTGCTTCAAAATTGAGAAAAAGCCAGAATGCAGTCAACAATATGCGCCCTTATGCTGCAAAACTGAACGAAATTTTGCAAAATTTGAACACCAGTCTCGACGAAGATAGCAAAGGGGCCTATAGTCTGGAGCGCGATTTGAAACGAGTTCTTTTAGTAACCATTACATCAAACAGAGGCCTTTGCGGTGCTTTTAACAGCAATGTGATTAAAGCTGCTCAACGTTTGCTTGTGGATGACTTTTCTGAACTTCATGCTGCTGGAAAAGTGGACATAATGACCATTGGTAAAAAAGCAACGGACTATTTCTCAAAGAAAAATTATAAACATATTGGTAATTACGATAACTTATTCAATGAATTGAATTTTGAAAATGCATTTCCTTTGGCTGAAAATTTAATGCAACGGTTTGCAGACAAGGAATACGATCGTATCATATTGATATACAATCACTTTAAAAGCGCAGCCACTCAAATTGTTACCACAGAGCAATTCTTACCCATTTCTTCAAATGAAGAGACTAAGGACGGTAAATTGAAATCGGAATATTTATTCGAACCAAGCAAAGAAGAGATTGTCGTAAATCTGATACCCACTATTTTGAAGGTGCAGTTTTATAAAGCCCTTTTAGATTCGTATGCTGCAGAACATGGAGCTCGTATGTTGGCTATGTCTCAAGCTACTGATAATGCAACAGAACTGATTAAAGAGTTGAAATTACAGTATAATAAAGCACGGCAAGCTGCCATTACTGGTGAGATTTTAGAAATTGTTGGCGGAGCAGAGGCTTTGAAAAATAGTTAAAACTTAACTATCAGAGCTAAGCACTCCTAAAATATATTTATTAAAAGTTAATTTGATAAAAAAGGACCTATTATGAACGCAAAAGTTGAAAAAAGTTTAAACAAACAAATTAATGCTGAAGAGCATGCTTCACGCTTGTATTTTGCCATGGCCGTATGGTGCGATCGGAATGGATTTGCCGGTGGTGCAAAATATTTATTCGCCCATGCGGAAGAAGAACGTATGCATATGATTAAACTCGTTCATTATGTTAATGAGCGCGGAGGAAATGCTATTACCGATAGTCTTCCTAAGCCAGAGAATGAATGGGATTCAATTTTAGCTGTGTTTAAAAATGTATTGGCACATGAAGAATTGGTTACCGGAATGATTAATGCAATGTACGACGTATGTTTGCAACAAAAAGATTATTTAACCTCTAATTTCTTGCAATGGTTTATCCAAGAGCAAGTTGAAGAAGAATCAGGAGCCCGTGCTATATTAGACAAACTTACACTTGCAGGAAATACGCAGGGAGGTCTTTTCCATTTTGATAAAGAAATGGAAGCCTTAGCTGCAGCAAGTGCAGCACAGCCCGCGGTATAGCTGCCTTTCAGTCAAAAAATAGACAAAGAATAATTTCCTTTATTTTTCTTTATTTTTTTGAAAAAAGGTATATCTTTGCATCGCATTTCGCAATTGACCCATGGTGTAATTGGCAACACGTCTGTTTTTGGTGCAGAAGAGTCCAGGTTCGAGCCCTGGTGGGTCAACAGAAACAAGGAAGATTACAAGGAATTAAGTCGTTTAAATTTTAGGATTTAGACGGCTTTTTTATTTTGATC
>CAYPOW010000408.1:0-2573 GCA_964412145.1 uncultured Draconibacterium sp. | reverse complement strand
TTTTGTGGATGTGCTATTCTTATGTTGACTTAAATTCATTTATAAGACAAGTTTGAGCTACAAAGCTAGTGTATAAATTCAGCTAATTATGGCGCGGACTGTTAATTGATTTAAAAAAATAGCCATCCGTTAATGAACGAATGGCTATTTATAGATTCTATTGAAACTAATTTTTGTTTATGTAAATCGTTTTCAATTTAGCTTCTCTTTCTTTAGCTTCTTGATCCCATTTAGGAGCAAGGGTTTTCTTAAACGCTTCTTTTTCTTTAATGAGTTTTTCCATTGGAAGACCAATAAATGCTTGAGCTTTAGCTTTTGTAGCTATATCTGGATAAGGAACTACGTCCATACGACCAAGGGTCATTAATAAGCGAGCAAGTTTTATTCTTCCTTCCTGAGCAATATTAATACCCGTAGCAATAACTCTAGATATTTCAATAGGAGCATGGAAAGAACCACCATGAGAAGAAGCAGCATAATCCCAACGCCATTGAGCATGTCGGATGTCCATTAAAATGGCAGCCATTTGCTCTTCTTTCGCACCTAAATCCCAAGCTGTTTTAGCTTCAACATGCATTCTTACAATTAGTTTTTCCAGCTCATCGCGATTCTCAATCACTTTATCTTGTCTGTCGTAAACATTCTTAAGTAATGTTCCAGTTTTCTCTTTATGGCAAACCATACACGAGTTTTCGATATTGTTTAAAGGCGATTGAATATGATGATCAGTGAATTTACGTCCACCTTCACTCATATATGGCATATGACAATCGGCACAACTTACGCCGCGCTCTGCATGTATACCCATACTGAAAGTTTCGTAACCTGGATGCTGAGCTTTTAGCATTGGAGCTCTACTCATAGAATGCGTCCAATCACTAAATTCTTTAGCATCGTAATAGGTTTCCATCTCTTCAACTTTAAAACCATTGTCCCAAGGAAATGTAAGATATTGAGCACCTTCGGCACCTTCTCTTTTCTTATCGAAATAATACTCTACGTGACATTGTGCACAAACTAAAGAACGCATTTCATTATGTGTAGCTTCTTCAATGCTTTTTCCTTGGCGTTCGAAAGCTTCTACTAATGCAGGACGAGAGATTTGAAGATCCATAGTTTCAGCATTATGACAGTCGGCACAACCAATAGGATTTACAATTTCGGCTCCTAAACGAGCCCATTTGCCCGTATAATATTCTGTTACACCACCTTCGTTCATCACACGTGGCACATCTGGTGATTTACAAGTCCAGCAAGTCGATGGCATAGGTCCATCATCATCACCTGTTGGCCCACCAGTACGTAGCGTGTTTCTTATATCTTCAATAGCATAAGAATGGCCTCTACTTTGACTATAATCTTTAGAGAAACCATACCCAGCCCAAAGAACCACTAATCGTGGGTCTACTTCAAGCATATCAATCATTTCATTTCCATTGTACTTTGATCTGAAATCACCTTCTTCGGTTTTTTTCCAAGATTCAAATTGTGTAGGATGATTTTCTCCCCAAACATCGTTGCGAGGATCAAACTGTGCAAGTTCTACCTGTGGTTTCAAAGCTGCAGGTTCTTCAGCTCTTCTTTCGGTGATGGACGAAGCCAGCAATCCAAGAAAGAATACCACTATTATTGTGGCAAAAAATAGGATCCAGTTTACTATCGGTTTTCTTCCAGTACTCATAACAAATCTTTTTTATATTTTATTTGACTAAATTTTTTATCCAATCAGGGATTGGTTTTCTTGTTTTTGGAATTTGGGCATTAGGTGCAGCCGACAAACTATTAAGTCTACCGTGTGGCACTTCTCTATGACATTCCCAACAATGCCTTCCATCAGTTCTAAAATGATCGAAGGTTTTTGTTTTGGCTAGCATCTTATTATCAGTTATCAAATCATTATGACAACGAATACAGTTGTTTTGCACAACTTCAGCGCCCTCTTCTTTAATTCTAATAACTTGAGGTTCCATTTTAAGTGTAAAAATTGTAGCGTGTCTTAAACCATCCTTTGCTTTAAAGAAATAAGTGTTAAACACATTGTCGTGAGGCACGTGACAATCGTTACAACTCGCCTTTTCCCTGTGTGCACTATGAAACCAAGAAGCATATTCGTGGTTCATTACGTGGCAATTGATACAGGTTTTAGGGTCGTCTGACAAATAAGATACTGCGTTGGAAATATAAAGAATATAAGCTCCCATTCCAAAAAGCATACCTGCAACTATTGCTGCTGGAAACTGCCATCCCGGAGGAGGTAATATTGCTTTTAGAATTTTCGACATCTTTATATACTATTATTTGGTGTGTTATTTACTTATGTAGAAGTTAGGACTAAAAGTAAGCATTAAATAAGCCCAAGTTCCATTTTTTTTATAATTGTCTGTATTTGTGTTGCCTTGAAGGTATCCTAAAGTCTCAGTTCCGAACATTTCTGATATACCTAATTGAAATTTCATGTTCTTTTGAGCAGCATAAGTAACAGCCATATCAATTTCTAATCCTAAGCCTTTATCCATTATAGCATAATTATCAGCAGCCGATTTATTTACATCTGCAGCAGCTAAGAAATAATG
>CAYPOW010000407.1:0-2576 GCA_964412145.1 uncultured Draconibacterium sp. | reverse complement strand
GCTTCCTCTACTTTTTTGAGTGTCTCCCTCATCTTCCTGCATACTTTGGCCTGATTCGTAATTTCAGAAATCCTTTTTTTAAGAGCACTTATCTCTTTCTCCAACTGCTTGGTTTTTTGTTCATTTATAAGTTTCTTTTTTTGGGTATCAGAAATTCTTTTCTTAAGATTGTCAACCTTTTTCAGAGTATCTTCATATTCTTTTTTAACTTTCTCATAATTTGCTTTAGCTTTTTTGTAACCCAAACTTTCGGGATCCATTTTTTTATCATTAACTGCTTTTTGCCAATTCTTAAAAAAGTTATTCTTTGTACGCTCGAAATCTTTCTTTGCTTTATTCAATGCCTTCTGGTTAGGAAGCACTCCTCGTGCTTTCTTTAATTCATTTTCAGCTTCCTTAACATTCTTTTTGGCTAATTCCAGTTCTCTCTTCTTTTTTATTAATTCTTTCTCCTTCTCTTGAACTATTTTATCTAATATTTCATATCTACAATTCTTGCCTAGACTAGTTATGTATTTCCCTTCAAGTGTATTAATTTCTTTTTTTAGTTCATATTGTTTTTCAATAGGTGTTTTGCTAAGTTGTTTTTTCTTTGCTTCGAGTTTTTCCTTAAATTCTTCATATGGCTTTTTTTTATTTGGTTCATCCCCTTTTTCAACAGGCTCTGTTTTAGACTGAGGTTTTTTTGTTTCAGTATCTTTCTTGTGCGGATCAATTCTTTTTCTGACTTGAAAAATCCCAAATTCACTTTCTGTGATTTCTCGTTCTCCTGATTGGGCTTCTACCTGCCAACAAAAAAAATACTCATCCTCTTCTTCATATCTATCCCTTGCAGCTAACATTACTTCAAAATCATGGGGATAAATAAAAGTTGTCCCTTCAATTCCTTCTTTCATAAAATAGGGTTCTGATTCTGTAAGCTCTTTGATATTAGCAGGAAGTGGATCCAGAAAATTATCAATATATAAACCCTGGTATCCATAGTTCACATTATCCACAAAGTTATCGGGTAATTGCCAAATCTGTAAAGTATAATTATCAGATCTTCCAAAAGTCTTCCATTCAAAAGCTATGGGTTGAGAAGCAGGGCTATCATATATTTCGCCTATGGGAGAAATAAGTTTTATAAATCCCGGCTCAGGGGCTTCAATATTCACCATTACCGAAAACCCTCCGGCTCTTGTAGCTCTTACACCAAGCTGTTTTGAATAGATGCCATCATTATTAATTTCTTCAGCTTGTATATGAATCACTTGCTTATTACCTCCGTCGATATTAATATTAGTTGGTGTGAGGTTTGTTATTTCTATTGGGACAGAAACGTATCCTATCCCTTGCAATCCACTCACGTTAATATTAATGATTGTTTTTTCACCTTTTATTAATTGTAATTTATCAGCACTTAGGCTCAGATCAAGAACATTGGTTTGTTTCTCCATTGTAAAATCACCTTCTGTTAATTTTACATCCACCAGGCCGGAAATATCCACCGGAGCTTCAAAAAATAATCCTTCAGGCGATTCGGCTAAAATATTAGCATCAATATCGTTGATTTGTATTGCAGAATTTAAAAAGTCACCATCGAATACACCAGGGATGGCTGTTGGTTCACCAGCCCTAAAATAGGAAGGGATATTAAAATCTACTTCACTTAATAAATCAGGTAGGCTTAACGGTCGCGTTTCAGTTTTGGTAGGGATACTTGCTTTGCTCAGTGTTTTCCCTTTAGGGCTTTTTAATTCAAGGGGTAAAATCTCGGTTTCCATTTTGTTAGGCAAGATCCATTTTTCTTTTCCTTTTTTTACAGGTGTTTCCTTTCCTGCCAGCTCAATTACATAACCGTTCAATATATTTTTATTCTTTGTTATCTGTTTTTCGTTTTTTCCTTTGGGTTCTACAATAACAGTTCCCGATATAACATCGCCTGCATAAACATTGGTGGGTAAATATACTTTTATGTCACCTTTTTCGGTTTTGAAGGTTGTCGTTCTCAATCCGTTTTTTGAATCAGAGATGACGTTTGAAATCTTTTGTGCATTTAATAAACTGGTACAAGAAAAGATCAGTAATATTAGCAGCACACTCTTAATATTAAATTGGCTTAGACTTTTCATAGTTTTGACATTTTAGTATTTAATACATTTTTGGATGAATTTTAAAGATCAATATTTAAAATCAGTTATATTAATTTACGATTAATTTCTTATTTTTTATGCAGCCTAACTAAAGCATATATCTTCAAAACTATACCGTATTGCCCAAATGGCAAGGATATGTATATATTACATTCTCTTCTTATCAAAATAAAAAGGAAGACCAAATTGTGTTGGGTGGGTATAGGAATTCATTATTTTTAATATACTTGAATAAAGATAGTAATTTAAATGGAGACATGCAAGCTATATAGTCTAAAAATTTTGGAAGAGATTCTTTATCAAACTATTAAAAATTAATGAAATATATTTTCTTGGAGAAGCTCTGTGTAATACTTTTTTTAAATCATAAACACCTAATATAAAGGTATATATAATTTTAATGCGTTTGCCCTGCAAATTTTGTCCGAGGACATTAATATC
>CAYPOW010000406.1:0-2577 GCA_964412145.1 uncultured Draconibacterium sp. | reverse complement strand
CCTTTAAAACTTACCCTACTGACATCAAAGAAATTTCGATAGTTTTCAAATGCAATGAAGTGTTTAAAAATAAAAGCTGTTTGAGTAATCCATAAGTCTGTTGACGAATGGATGCGAGTTCTTTTATTTCAACGAAATGAAATGTAGAAAACAAAAAATTTATTTGCAGTCCCGATAGCTATCCGGGATGATTCTTTGTTTCTTTCGTATCACCGTAGGAGTCCTTCGGACAAGACGAAAGAAAAAGAGGACATAAATAATTTTGTGTAAATAGATTGAAATATAATATGTCGCCCTTTCAGGGCTTTGGGCTATTTCTGTCATTGAACACAGGGTTTCGTTTCACTTCACCCTGTGCTGATAACTGTCGGGGCTTTGCCCCTTTCTGTTTGTAATATAATATTTTGCCAACATCCAAGAATTTACTTATAAAGCGTCTTGGCACCAAATAAAAACATGCTTTTAAAAAGAATAAAAACAGTGATAAGTAATGCGTAACAAAGGATAGCAATCATTTTATTCGTCCAATACTCCACCTCTCCGTCTCTCCGTCTCCCGATAGCTATCGGGATCGCTCCCTCGCCCTTTCGCTCCATCTCTATCGCTCCCTCACCCCCTCGCCTTTTCTCTCATCTCTCATCTCTCGCCCTGCGCCTGTCGATTGTCTCCCCCCACTTTACTACTTACCTTACTCACCCACTCAACTAAATGCCAATTTGCATTCACCAAAAAAATTCCCTAAATTTGTAATCCCCAAACAAAAAGACCCTTTATGATTACGCATTTATTAAACACCTATTCCAACCGTTTCCTTTCGCGTTGGGTTGTACTCGGATACGATATTGCCACAGTTGCGCTTGCTTTTGTTTTCGCAAGCCTCTTACGTGTCAACTTAAATATTTCCGCGATTGACTCAGAGCATATCAAGCAACAAATCACGATCGTGTTCTTGGTCTATTTGTTTGCCTTTATGATAATGCGCTCATTTACAGGTATTATAAGGCATACCGGACTATCAGATGCTTTTAAAATATTTCGGGCTGCGATAGCTGCTTTTCTGTTTTTATTTGCCGCTTCTTTCATACTCAATAAATTAAATATCCCTGCAACTTATCTTCCACCCATATCGGTTTTGGTGATTCATTTTTTATTGGTGATCTTTTTCCTGATAGGAAGTCGTATAGTGGTAAAACGCATATTTACGATTGCTCTTCAAACAAGTAAACCAAAAATCACAGTGCTGATCTATGGTGCAGGCTCAGCCGGGATGATGGCCAAGAATGCCTTGCAGCAAGATAGTCAGTTTCATTACGATATCGTAGCTTTTATCGACGACAATCCTTCCAAAGTACGAAAATCGCTCGAAGGAATTCCCGTGCTTTCATTTAAATGGGCGCTCAATTCTTCTTTTATCAAGCACCGGGGTGTGGAACAATTGGTTATAGCTATCCAGGAATTAAAACCCAAGCGCAAGCAAAAAGTAATTGAGGCCTCACTGAAATTGAATTTAAAGATTAAGCAGGTGCCTTCAATCGATTTATGGATCAATGGCAAATTAAGTGCCCAGCAATTTCGCCGGATAAAAATTGAAGAGTTGCTTGAACGTGAAACGATTCGCCTCGACAGTAGAAATGTGAGTGCAGAGATCAAGGGGAAAGTGGTATTTGTTACAGGTGCCGCTGGCTCTATTGGAAGCGAAATTGCGCGTCAGGTATTGAATTACGATCCCAAAAGACTTGTTCTGGTCGATCAGGCCGAAACTCCGGTATACGATTTACAATATTCAATCCAACAGACTGAACATTTCATTGAAATAAGTGATCGTATAGAATATATTGTGGCCAACGTTAAAGATTCTTTACGGATGGAGAATCTGATGAAGACTTATCAGCCCGATATTATTTACCATGCGGCAGCCTATAAACATGTTCCCTTGATGGAGCAAAACCCTTACGAAGCTTTGCTTATCAATGTTTTTGGCACAAAGACAATGGCCGATCTGGCTGTGAAATATAAAGTCGATCGATTTGTAATGGTGTCCACCGACAAAGCCGTGAACCCAACCAATATCATGGGCGCTTCCAAGCGCATAGCAGAAATCTATATACAGAGTCTGAACAATGGGACTACCCGTTTTGTCACTACGCGCTTTGGTAATGTTTTGGGTTCCAATGGGTCTGTGGTTCCGCTTTTCCGCAATCAAATAGAAAAAGGAGGGCCTGTTACACTTACACACAAAGACATTACTCGTTATTTTATGACTATCCCCGAAGCCTGTAACTTGGTTTTGGAAGCAGGTGCAATGGGTGATGGATCCGATATTTTTGTCTTTGATATGGGTAAACCGGTTAAGATTTTCGATTTAGCTCATAAAATGATTCAGCTCTATGGTTTGGAGCTGGGTACAGATATTGATATAATTGAAACAGGTTTAAGGCCAGGCGAGAAACTGTATGAAGAATTACTGGCCGATAAAGAAACAACATTGCCCACCCATCATTCCAAAATTTTGCGTGCACAGGTAGAAGTCTTGCCACGCTATGAGGTGAAAAGAATGATCAACGAATTAGCTGAGCT
>CAYPOW010000405.1:0-2585 GCA_964412145.1 uncultured Draconibacterium sp. | reverse complement strand
TTCCAATTGACAATCAATCGATCTACGATTTGGCCAGCATCACAAAAGTAGCAGCCACGACAGCCTCTTTAATGAAATTGCAGGCAGAAAATAAATTTAATTCAAACGGTTTAATCTCAGATTATCTTCCCAATTTAAAAAACACAAATAAGGAGGAAATGAAAATTGATGCTATCTTAACACATCAAGCACAATTATGGCCCTGGATTCCATTTTATTTATCAGAAATTGATAGTCTTGGACATTTAAACCCTGCTCTTTTTTCAAGCGATATTGATGATCAGCATACAATTCGTGTAGCTCAAAATTTGTATATCGATAAAAACTATGCTTCAAAGATTTACGATACGATTGCCAAATCCGATTTGTGGAAAAAAGAAGAATACAAATACAGCGACTTAGGATTTTACTGGTTCAGGCAATTAATTGAATTACAAAGCAATATGCCTCTTGAAGAATATGTTCAAACTGAGTTTTATAATGCTTTAGGTTTGAAAAACATTAGTTTTTTACCCAGGCAACATTTTCCACTCAAGCGTATTGTTCCAACCGAATATGATAGCCTTTTCAGAAAACAACTAATACGGGGTGATGTTCACGATCCTGGTGCTGCTATGTTAGGTGGCGTTTGTGGTCATGCAGGTCTATTTTCAAATGCCAAGGATTTAGCAGTCATTTTTCAACTATTTCTGCAAAATGGTTATTACGACGGAAAACAACTGCTTGATTCGGCTATTATCAATCAATATACTTCCTATCAATATGATTATGAGGATATTGAAAATAGACGCGCGCTTGGATTTGATAAACCCTATCCTGTTTACGATACTTTAGGTCCTGTTTGTGAGAGTGCCACTTTGCGAAGTTTTGGTCATATGGGCTTTACAGGAACTTATGCTTGGGCAGATCCTGAGTACGATTTAGTCTATATTTTTCTGTCCAATCGTGTATATCCAGATGCGAAAAATAATAAAATTAGCGAGTTTAATTTTCGCACGCGCATTCAGCAGGTTATTTACGATGCAATCGAAAAATAATTCGGTGATTTGATGATTTGATAATGAGTGACCCGTCCTGATTTTTGTTTACAAATTTACTGTTATTATTTATTATAATTTTTAATCATATTTCAATATTTTCTTCTTGTTTACAAGTTATGTTTTTCTTTGTCCAATAATTTTTCCAATATCTTTTTAATTCACCACTATGATTATGAGCTTGCTCAGGAGTCATCATTTCAATGCTACTGTGGGGTCTTTCAGTATTGTATATGGAAATGATCTTTTTTAATAGACTAATAGCTTCTTTTTTGTTTTTTAATTTAAGATCATTTATCCATTCGCTCTTCAGTATACCATTAACCCGCTCTGCTATGGCATTCTCTAAAGGATCTCCATTCTCGGTCATGCTAATCTGGAAATCATTTTTATTTAATATTCTTACATATTTTTGACTGCAATATTGAACGCCTCTATCTGAATGATGAATTACATTGTTTATTTCTGCTGGCAGATGAGCTATGGCCATATTTAGTGCTTTAACTGCGTTACTTGCTTCAAGCGTATCCGATAGGCTCCATCCTAAAATCTTACGCGAATAAGCATCTGTTATTAAAAACAAATAAACAAAACCTTGATCTGTAACAACATAAGTAATATCACTTACCCATAACTGATTTGGACGCGTCGGAACGAATTCTTTTATTAGGTTGGGATATCTTCGCAACCAATGGTTAGACATAGTCGTGATGACTCTATATCGTTTTCGTCTTACTAACAGGTTCTTTGCTCTCATAAAATCGAAGAACTTATCCCGACCCATTTGAAAATTTTCGGGCAGTTGAGCATGCATTTTATGTAACAATTTACGCCCTCCGATACGAGGCATCATTGATCGTTGTTTTGCTATAAATTGTAATATAATCTCAGATTTTACCACTTCTTTAAAGTTGTATTTTATCTTTTGATAATAGGCTTGTCGGCTTTTTCCAAACAGTTCACACAAAGCATCAATTGTAAAGCCCGTTTTCTTTGTGTCTAATACGGCTACTGTTTGGTTCCAGGCTTTTTTCTTATTGATATTTTTAATTGTTCTTCTGCAACATCAATCATTGTGTCTAAAGCCAAAGAACGAAGTTTTTCAAATTTTAAATTCTTTTCAAGCTCTTGTATTTTTGCTTCTAAAGCTAGTTCTTGAGGTGTTTTCTTATCTGATTTGCTCATAGTTGTGGCATGATGTTGTCTTCTGGTCGTTTGACCAAGAGGTGTTTCAAAACCAAATTTACGCATCCAATTGGTAATATTACTTGCTCCAGCAATAGAATATTTTTCAAGCAATTCTTTTTGACTTAAATCACTATTCAAATATTCATGAACGATTTTCATTTTAAATTCGTCCGAAAAAAACTTTACTTTTGTCTTCATAATCCTGTTTTTAGTTTACTTTTTTTGTAAACCTATTTCAGGACAAGACAGAGCAAATCAGCATATCAACTTATTAGCACATCAACTCATTAGCACATTAGCACATCATTTTGCCAAATGTCCTTTCCATCCATAATAAGCCAAATAAACATAACTTATCAT
>CAYPOW010000404.1:0-2585 GCA_964412145.1 uncultured Draconibacterium sp. | reverse complement strand
TCGCATCTGTTTCTTGTAATCACAAATCATTTGTTAATGTTTCCCGATAGTCATATAATCTTATAATCGGCTTGGAAATAATCCGTTGGTACAAAATCCTTAATATCAATCTTATTTAGTTCAACATTTGAGCATATTCTGAGTGAAATATCATGCGACTGCTCACGGTAGACTTTGCAAGGTAAATTCGTTGATTTGCTTATCCAAATGTCATATCGTGAAATATCATCTCCAAATCCATAAGGATTAACAAAATAATAGGCTTTACCATGAAACTCCACCTGCTTATTCTCAAAAATCTCCAATTTTAAATAAACCGTATCACCTAAATCTTCAATCTCCAAAATAATGCTATCCTTTGTTTGTAGGGCATATTTAATTATGCTTTTAGTATAATTGAAAAAGGGCGCGTTAACTGGTCTGTGGGAGAGTTTCCGAATATTGAAACTATCGATAACTATTTGCTTATCATCCTTGTAAACTACGGCTCTTCTATTTCCATCGTAACAAAAAGCCATTTGAGTTGTATCACTCTGTAATAAGGAAACATAGCTCGCTCCAATAGTTGTATCTGCCGAATTTGTATATTCTTTAACATACCTATACTGAGTTGAATAGGCAGCTGTATCAAAAGGAGCCCAACCCTGAGATTCAACCATATAAGTGGCAGATTTTATCTGCTCAAGATTATTTAAAACTTTTTCGAGATAGGCTCTGCTAGCATAATCTGTATTACAAGACTGCAAGAAAAATAAAGTTAAAAGCAATAAAAAAATAGGGGTCTTTTTCAATAGGTATATCATTTTGCTGTTTGTTAAATCATACTGTTTATTGCCTCTCTGACCTTCTGATCACTGGAATTTTTTCCGTAGCCATGCATCACTTTTCGAATGATGCGGTTTTCGTCAAGAATAAAAAACACCGGAACAACTTGTATTTGATAGAGCACATTTAAGTTCTTATTCGACATTAGAAATTTATAGTCAAAACCATTTCTATGCTGATAGTTTTTAAGCACATTCGAGTTTTTGGCATGCGCTTCAATAGCAACAAAATCAAAATCTGCCCGATCGTATTCAGTCACTAACTGTTTTAAAAATGGGATAGAAGCTTTGCAAGGTCCACAATTCACACTCGTAAATTGAAGAAGAACTACTTTACTCTTTAGATCTTTTAAGGCAATGGAATTATTATCGGAGTCTTTTAAAATCCAATCGGGTGCTTTTTTTCCCAGAAAATCACTTTTTTTTGTTCTTCTACCAATTCTATAAGGCACAATTTTATAATCGGCTTGAAAATAATCCGCTAGTACTAAATCTTTAATATCAATGGTATTGAGTTCAACGTTTGAACAGTTTTGCTCAGAAATATCACCCGGCTGCTCACGAAGGACTTTAAAAGGTAAATCATTTGATTTATGGATCCAGATTTCATAACGAGAACAATCATCATCAAATACAAACGGAGAACCATGATAATAAGCTTTACCAAAAAACTCTACTGGCTTATTTTCAAAAATTTCCAATTGTAGATATACCGTATCACCTAAATCTTCAATCTTCAAGGAAATACTATCATTTGTCTCTAAAGCATATTTAATAATATTTTTAATATAGTTAAAAAAGGGTGGCCTAACTGGTCTGAAAGGGAGTTTAGTCAGATTGAAACTATCAATAACAATCCTTTTAGAATCTATGTTTACGCTAGCTCTAATATTTCCATCGTAGCCAAATTTCATTTGAGTTGTACCCTTCTGTAAGAAGGAAACATAACTTGCTCCGATAGTTGTGTCATCCAAATTCGTATACTCTTCGTTATATCTATATTGAGTAAACTCAGGTACTGTATCACCAGGAGGCCAACTCTCAATTTTAAGCTCATACGTGGCAGATTTTATCTGCTCAAGATTATTTAAAACATTTTCCAGATAGACTTTGCTTGTGTAATCCTTAGTACAGGCTTGTAAGAAAACCAGAGATAAAAACAGTAAAGAAATAAATGTGTTTTTCATAGCTAATACGTTTTAAATAGAATTTGTAACTAACTTTTTAGTTGGTTTATACAAATAAAGTAAAAATATTTCAAACCAACTAATTATTTAGTTGATATTTTTAAGATTAAAATAATTTTTTCCTTTTTTATAACCAAGCCTTATGCCGCAAACGCTATTTTTCTCATTACCTGATATTTACACAATTTTTCCGGAAAGAAATCCAGAACAAGTGTAAATATATTTTACAGTTGTCGTCTATTTTATTTACAGCATTTTAAGCATCGAAAAAAATAGTCTATCGATAAAATGGACGCAAATTATTCATCAATTTTACTTCTTTCTTGCTCAATTAAATTTGAGCTAACCCAATAAATATCACTTTTCTTATTGGTATCGTTGTATCTACTGAAGAAAATGTATTTCTCGTCAGGAGATAAGGAAGGACAGGTTTCGTCGTATTCAGGTGTATTTATTAATCCACCTAATTTTATTGGTTTATTAGGTTATCCTTCCAAAGGTATTCTCCATAGCATCCACTGCAAATAATTCCTAGAAGAAAGATGACTACTAATTTTCTCATTCTGAAGCAGTA
>CAYPOW010000403.1:0-2587 GCA_964412145.1 uncultured Draconibacterium sp. | reverse complement strand
TTTAACCGGAAAGTTTCTGGTTAACAGGTAGTGTTCAAAGCAATAGGATGACTTTGAGTCATCCTGTTATCAAAACTTTTTTTCTTTGCCCACGCAACCTTTTGGTTGTTTTTTGCATTATAGATATAGTTGGTAATAGTAAAACAATTTTTTAGGCTATTAGTTGATATTGCCCGGTTACATTCTTAATTTTGAACCGTTTGTATATCTAAATGTAAGATATCATATCATAAAAAAAGAAAAAACCTGTTCAGGTAATCTTTTTGGCGTGTCAAATTTTGGGAGTGATTGAAGGCGTTAATTGTATGGAAATAATCTGTGTACAACGATCATAAATACATACTTAATAATTTTAATTACATTTTTTATAACCTATTATTAATAAAAACATGAAAACAAAAATTTTAGAATTAAGTACAGTAATCCTGCTATTTGCTTTTATTACAGCAGGGTGCCAAAAAGATGACATTTTTGAGCTAAACATTGGTGATAAAAACGCCATTATCCAACAAGAGGTAAACGGGATAGAGTTTAAATTCTGTTTACTTAACGAACAAGGCGAACCTGCCACAGTTTTTAACAAAGGCGAAAATTTTACTTTTCAGTTTGTCATTAAGAATAAAACTGGGGAAAGCCTCACTTTTTTCGATTATAGCTTTTACGAGGATGCTGATTTTTTCTCAGTTTACAATCGTACTCAAAACTTTGGAAGACCCTTTGAAATTATTCCAGGATTCCTTTCAAATGAAGCGAGATATATCTTTAATAATATGAGTAGCAGTTTTATTAGTCCCTGGCAGGATAACAGGAGTCGTTTTGACGCAATGTATGGCTCTTTCAAAGGTCTAAATAAAATGACTCTTGATAATGGAAAGTATGTAACAAGTTTTACTCATAATTTTCACTTAGGAGATATATATACAGGTAAGCTAATATTTAAAATCAATTTTGAAATAAAATAGAATATTATGAAAAAGATTATAATTATTATTTTAATACTGGCAGGGGTAGTCAACTCCTATGCTCACGCAACCTTTTGGCTGTTTTTTGCATCATTATAGATATAGTTGGTAATAGTAAAACAATTTTTTAGGCCATTAGTTGATATTGCCCGCTTACATTCTTAACTTCGAACCGTTTGTGTGTCTAATTTAATAATTTTAATTTGTATAAATTTAAAATTATGACAATTAAAAAACAAATTATAAACAGATGAAAACAAAAATCTTAAAATTGTGCTTAATCATTCTGTCCTTTTCATTAATAGGGACTGGATGCGAAAAAGACGAAAATTTTTTCGAACTCCAAATTGGAGATGAGTATCCCGTGATTCGAAAAGAAGTAAACGGAATTGAATTCGAATTCTGTTTGCTGAATGAAGATGGAGAACCTGCCACCGTTTTTAACGAAGGTGAGAATTTTACTTTTCAGTTCTCGATTAAGAACAATACTAACAAATCTCTTCCTTTTTACGATTATGGCTACTATGGATTAAATGATTTTTTTGCCGTAAGTTCTATAGATAAATTTTATGGGAAACCATTTGTTTTTAAAGTTTATTCTGGAACTATTTATACAACTGAACAAAGGTGGCTGTCTTTAGGGGCGGAATTTTATAAGTTTACAGTTCCATGGCATGATGAAAGAGATGATTGGCAGTTATTATGGGGAAACTTTGAGAGTACTAAACAACCTCTGTTAAATAAGGGCAGATATTATACTCAATTTGCTTATGCATTTTCTTTTGGGATGCCCAATAATGAACCGGAATTGGTAACCGATTTAATTAAGTTTAAAATAAACTTTGAAATAAAATAGAATGTAATGAAGAAGATTATAATTATTATGTTAATACTGGCAGGGGTAGTCAACTCCTATGCCCAGGTTAATACAAAAACTTTCGATAAAAACAAAGCTTTTGAAAACTACCCAAAGTTTAAAATCTCACAAAAAAAATCTCCTGTACTTAAAATGCCCAAATTTGATATTGCTGCCATGCTCGAAGAAGACGAGGCAGTAAAAGGAATGGATGTACCTTTCAGGTTTGGAAAAGGTTTCGATGTTAATTATACTTTAAAAGACGGCCATTGGGAAAATACAAATGATGGAAGGGTTTGGAGCCTTTTGTTTCAATCGGAAGGGGCATATTCTATCAATTTTATTTTCAGTAAACTTTTTTTGCCCGAGGGTGGTGAATTGTATATGTACTACACAGAAGGGACCATGGTTTACGGACCGGTAACATCAAAACAAAACCTAAAGGAAGGGACATTTCTTACCGACCTTGTACAGGGCGATGCAGTAACAATCCATATTTTTGAGCCTGAAAAAGCAAAAGATAAAACGCGCTTAGCAATATCAAGGGTTGTGCATGCTTACACGGACACGTACAGTGGTTTTTCTTCCGGTCTCAAATCAGCGACACTAAACTGCCATAATAATGTTGATTGCTATTCAGGTTGGGAGGATGAATCAGATGGTGTGGCCTTGATTTTACTTTCAAGTGGTGATGCTCAATGTAGCGGTTCTTTAGTTAATAATACTGCGAATGATTATACGCCATATATTTTAACTGCAAATCATTGTT
>CAYPOW010000402.1:0-2592 GCA_964412145.1 uncultured Draconibacterium sp. | reverse complement strand
ACGATTTCTATCAAAAAACTTTAGATATCTCAGCATTGTCGTTCCATAAAATGATCTCCGTTTGTAAAGCAAAAGACGCCATAAACGACTGGGGATCAGTAGTCGCCCTCTCCTATGTGGCAGCTCAAAGAACATTGTATGGTTATAATGATATGGCCGATGCCAAATCGCTTTTAGAATCTATTGCACGTAGTTTTGGATATATTTATGGTCGTGAGAAAAAGGTTCGTATCAATACTATTTCTCAGTCCCCTACTCCAACAACTGCTGGTAGCGGCGTTAAAGGATTTGATGGTTTGATGGACTTCACAGAGCGTATGTCGCCTCTAGGGAATGCAACAGCAGCAGAATGCGCCGATTATTGCATCAGTATGTTTAGCGATCTTACACGAAAAGTAACTATGCAAAACCTCTTCCACGATGGAGGATTCTCCAGTATGGGAATGAGTATTCGTGCTATGGAGCAATACAATAAAAGTTTTGATATTATTCCGGAAGATTAAAAGAGTTACATCAGAAAAAACGCCAATTCATTTTTTTTGTATTGGCGTTTTTTTTGTTAATTATAAGCATCAATCTGTTTAATCTTTACTTCGTCTTTTGTAATTACGAATCCCAGTTCTTCTTTTAATTGTTCGAATGTTAAATCATTAAATTTGTAATGAATATTCCAGTCATATTTAGTGACATTATTTCCTTTATAAATAAATGAAAATTCAGAAAATTTAGACAAATCGGTAGCCATTTCTGAAAGCGTGGCATTATCAATCATGATATTCATATCATCGACTAAATAAATATTATCACCCTTTTCAAAATCATAGAAATCAGTATTGAAGTAGTTTTTTCGCTCAGATTCATTTAAAACAAAAACACTTTGAGCCTTTTCTTTTATTTCAATCTTGATTTTATATGTATCTTTTAAAAATGCTTTTACAAGATTATTAAAAGCTTCCTTGCTGTCTGATTTTGCAGTCATTAACACCTTTGCTGAATTCCTTAATCGTGCATTTATTTGAGCTATTGGCAAATTATAAATACGGGATATTAGTTGTTCAATATCTCCCGAAAAATAATACTCATTGTTATTGACGGAATAATCATTTGTCACATCCATGACTTCAGAATATTTCAATTGATTGGAATCGGAAGTATAGGTTTTCCAATTAATTTTTTTCTTAAGTTCGTATACTTTGCGAATTCTACCTCTATCACCTTTCTTACCCCTCGAGTTTTTAACAAAGCGTGTAAGTTGTTTCCTTGTAATTTCAGTTGGATTACCTTTCCATAAAATCCGGCCATTATGATCCAGTATAACACTTTGAGGGATGGAATGAATATTAAACCGATTAGAACTTTTACCCGTTTGATCAGAAATTGAATAAAAAGTCTTTTTCTTTTTTTTCATAAACTCTTCTATAAGTCCTGACGGCTCTTCAGACAGGTATAAAAAAAGAATATCAGAATCAAATTCTTTTGATAATTCTTCAGTATAAGTCATTGAACTTATACACGGCACGCACCAGGTTGCCCAAAAATCAATAAAAATTAGGGGTTTATTAAATGTCTCTTGCGCTGGCATATTGACCCATGAAGAAACAAATATATAGTTCTGCTGAGCACTCACAAATATCGAAAATGTAAGTAAAAACATCAAAATTATTTTTTTCATACGCAATTATACATCTATTTAATTATAAAATAATTCGCAATAAATTTACAATAAATTCAATCTCTTTTTAATAAGATATAAGTGCAGATATTAACATTTTTTTTAAGTAAACGCTATAAACAAATGACGCTTACTCGATTTCTTTTAACAGATAGGGATCAAGAGTCCATATTATGCTATAATAGTATGGCTAATATTATAGAAAATACAAGTACTTACATATCAATATATTTCTGCTATTAATAAAAAACGTATAGATTATTTCTTATCTTTGAAAAGACAACTCTAAATTTATTCTAATTAAATTGATTTATTATGAAAAAAATTTTATCGCTATTTTTTGTTTTTTCTTTCCTTTTTTCAGTAGCTCAAAACGATGGTTTACCTGTTAATCCTGATCCTGGAAAATGTTATGTTAAGTGTGTAACACAAGATGAATTTAAAGACGAAGTTGTAAAAATTATGGTTAGTCCTGAATATAAAGTTCTAACTGTAATACCTGCTACCTACAAATGGGTCGAAAAAGAAGTTCTGGTGAAAGAAGCCAGTGTTTTAATGATTTATCATCCTGCAACATATGAATGGGCTGAAGTTTCATTTATTGATAAGGAAGACACAAAAGTATTGGCTATTGCACCTGCAACTTTTGGAGTAGATTCTGAGCGCATAGAAATTTTCCCTAAAACAGGAAAATGGGAATATGCATCCTATACTGAATGTGAATCGCCTAACCCTGAGGATTGTCGTACATTATGTTATATTGAAAAATTACCAGTATACGTAAATGTTCCTCTCCAGACTTTAGAAAATGATGCTCAAGTAATAGAATCAACCAATCCAGGAAGCGATGCTGTTTATAAAAAACAAGTAGTTGCTGAAAAGGCTTGGGTTGAAGAAGTAGAAATACCTGCAGAATACGA
>CAYPOW010000401.1:0-2606 GCA_964412145.1 uncultured Draconibacterium sp. | reverse complement strand
CTCTTTCCTGTAGAAGCTTTTCAGAGAGAAAATCTTTTTTATCCTGAAAATACAAAGGCGGATTTTGAATCGGATAGTGGAATAGAAAAGAATATTGAGGACAAAAAAAATTTGATATTCAAACCTTTACCGCTTTTATGGAAGCAGGAGCTAACAACACATCATCCGGAAGGGATAAACGATGGGGCAATGATTCCTGCCAGAGGATACCAAACTTTAATTAGCACCGGATTTTTTCTGAAGTACAAATACCTAAGTATCAAGCTTCAACCCGAATTTGTTTATGCAGCAAATTTGGATTACGACGGATTCCCGAATACGCGTGAAATGACAGGTCTTGCACATCGCCTCTGGTATCTTTATTACGACAAAGTTTTAAATAAAATAGATCAGCCAGAACGCTTTGGAAATTATGCATACAATATGGCTTTTTGGGGACAAAGTAGTATTCGATTCACATATCATTCACTTTCCTTAGGATTTTCTACCGAAAATTTATGGTGGGGGCCGGGGATGAGAAACTCTTTGATTATGTCGAATTCGGCACCGGGTTTTCCGCATTGGACACTGAATACGGTAAAACCAATTAAGACGGGCATTGGTTCTTTTGAAGGACAATTGATTATGGGTACCTTAAAAAGTTCCGGTTTTTTGCCTCCTGAACATACGCGTAATTATGATGGCGGACCTGCTTATTTTATTCCAAAAAGAGAGGATGATCGCTATTTAAATGGAATGATTATCAGCTATCAGCCTAAATGGATACCGGGTTTATTTATTGGACTGATCAGAAGTTTTCAGTTGTATAAAGGGGATCAGGGAGAAAAACTAACTGATTATTTGCCCGTTTTATCCAGTTTTGCCGAAAAGAATAGAGAGGGCGAAGAATTAAAATTCGATGCCTATAATTCCCTGTTTTTTCGTTTTGTCTGGCCGAAATCACATATCGAGATTTACGGAGAATATGGTCGCTCCGATTATTTTTGGAATGCACGCGATTTGATCCTTCAACCTGATTATTCGGAAGCCTATATTCTGGGGTTTAGGAAACTAATTCCGCTGAACGATCTAAAAAAAGACTATTTACAGGTTCATTTTGAGATCACCCAATTGGCAAACAATACAAGTACTTTTCTACGTGAGGGTGGATCTTGGGGAACGGATGCTGTGGTCAGAGACGGATATACAAATCAAGGCCAATTAATGGGAGCGGGAATAGGGCCGGGGAGTAATCTGCAAACGGTATCGCTGAGTTGGGTAAAATCACTCCGAGAATTTGGAATTCGGATGGAGCGTTATGCGCATAATGAAGATTTCTTTTTTGCTTCTGTGGAAGACTATCGTGTGCATTGGGTGGATATAAGTTCCACCCTATTCGCCCATTGGAATTATCGGAAATTCTTATTTAGTTTAGAATTAAAAGGAGTCGTTTCGGCCAATTATCAGTGGGATAATCGCTTTACATTGGAAGCAGAAGAGTTTTGGGATACTAGTTATTATACGTATAATTATCAGGGTGTTATGAATATTGTTTATCGTTTTTAATGGAAGTATTTATAAATGAAATAAAATGGATGCTTAATTGTTAAGTGTGTTTTTAGTGATATTTTTGCCATAGGCATCACTTTGTGAGTGAATTGGTGTTATGGTGGCTATATTTTATTCGCCACGAAAGCACAAAAGCTCCAAAGAACACTAAAAGTTTTGAAAAGAAAGATTAATTATAAATGAATATGTATTTCTTTTTAATGAAGATATTATAAGTGAATAGTATTATTTTGTGATTAGGAGCAGTGTTTTTGGTGATATTCTGTGGCTTTGTGAATTTGTGGCTTTTTTTGTTGCTAATTCAAAAAAGCATCAAAAATTGGAATATATAAACCTTTAGAAAAAACAGATAAGAACAGAGATGAAATAATAATTCAATGCTTTTTTTAGATTAAACGGCAGAAAATGAAAAACACAACAAAAATATTTATCATCTTGATAATTAGCCTATTAAATTTTAATCTGTATGCCCAGACTATATCCCTCGATCTGCCCGTTTTTAATGAATATTACCGAAGAGCTCAATTGTTGGGCGAAATCAAGAATACAAGCTCCTTTTCCAATCGTCCGCTATTTATTGAAAGCATTTACGGCACCAATATTTTCCATCCGGATACTTCCTTAACAAAAAAGGGCCAATCAACTTTTAACGGCGTTTTAAAATTTGGTCGGGAAAAAGGAATAATACAGTTCTTACCCATTCAGATACTCAATCAGTTTAACAGTCACCACCCCGAAGGTTTTAATGATGGCTCTATGATCCCTACCAAAGGATTTCAAACGCAAATATCCGCAGGGATTTTTCTAAAATATGGTCCTTTCAGCATTCAGCTCCGACCAGAATTTGTATATGCTCAGAATTTATCTTTTGATGGATTTCCATCAAATTATACAAGCTCAATAGGAATCACTTTCCCTGCATCACAATACAATGGAATCGATCTGCCGGAAAAGTTTGGCGATGGAAATTATCAGAAGACATTTTGGGGGCAATCTGCTGTACGCCTGAAAATCGGGCCTGTTTCTATAGGATTGTCAAATGAAAATTTATGGTGGGG
>CAYPOW010000400.1:0-2608 GCA_964412145.1 uncultured Draconibacterium sp. | reverse complement strand
CTAAAAAGCGCCTACTCGTATGAAAAGCTTAAAACTGAATTTCAAAACGAGGAATCGATTTTCTATTTTGCTGAATATGGTACTAAAATTGTTGGCTATTTAAAATTAAACTGGGGGAAAGCACAAACTGAATCACTGGAGGAAAATGCGCTTGAATTGGAACGAATTTATCTCTTGGCTGAGTATCAGGGAAAACAAATTGGTCAATTTTTAGTAGATAATGCCATGCAAATAGCTAAAAACAAAAAATTTAAAACGATTTGGCTTGGTGTTTGGGAAAATAATCTGCGGGCAATTTCTTTTTACAAAAAGAATGGATTTGAGCAATTTAGTTCCCATATATTTCCGCTGGGAAATGATATGCAAACTGATATATTGATGAAGAAAACAATTTTAGATTAAAATCAATCCCCTACTTCCAATTCAAAAATTGCATCCACTTTTGCATTGAAAATACGAGCAATTTTTAATGCCAATATCGTGGATAAATTATATTTTCCTGATTCTATTGCATTGATAGTTTGGCGGCTAACTTTTGCTAATTCCGCCAATTGGGCTTGTGTGATATTCATCTTTGCCCTTTCCACTTTTAAACTATTCTTCATGAGACATCGATTTTTTAAGTTTATAAAGAGCCCAATTGTAGCGAATGATAAAAAAGATTAGAATCGTAAACATATTGAATACTGCAACCCAGAAAAAAATCATATTGTAGATGAAAATAAAAGCCAGAATCAAAATGGCATAGTTGACATAAGTTGCCCATACAAGCGATTCGAGTCGAATCTTGGAAATAAATTCATCTTCGTTTCTTTCTTTAGAAAAAGCAATCAGTAAAGAACTGACAATAAGTAGTATACCCAATATTTCATCAGCAATATTATTTTCGATAATGATCATAATTTGCATATCCTGCAAAAACTCATCGTTAAATAGTGAAATTACGCTGACATCTAGAAATTCAGGCTCAAATTCAAAAATTACCCAAAGTATGCTTAAAATAAAAACGGGAATAAAAATGATCCATCCAATTTTCTTAAATTTATTGGGAAATAAGAAGTTTGTTTTCATAGTTCTGTTTTTAAAAATAATTTAGATTGCAAATGTAATGTTTATAATTCATAATGTCAAGTATTATTTACATTTAGTCGTTTATATTTTACATTTAATTGAATTAAACTAAAGATAAGTGCCTTACAAAACTTCTAAAAATTCCAATAAAAAAAATATTACCCTAAAAACAGTCTGGAATTTACTTTTTTGATTGATTTTATTTCCATAAAACGGAAGTATTCCAAATTTCGTAAACTTAATACGGAATCTGTGATAGTTTTTTTACTGTATTGAAGATACATCAATAATTTCATGACTACTTTTGTAAATGACACTCAGAGACGAAAAGATGCTTTTTTTGTCGTATGAACAAACCTCTGCAATTCGTTTTTAAAAAAAGGCCAGAATAGGAACTCAAAGACAAATCAAATGCAAGCAATATATATCGCTCCTAACCAGCTCAATAAATTAATTCAGGCGATAAAATCAATTGAAAAAGTTACAGAAATTAAATCGCTTCTGTTTTTAATGGCTGATAATGAAAAATATCCAGCAAATATCCTTTGTCCAATTTTGGGAAAAATAACCATTCCACTAATTGGTGGCATTTTTCCAGAATTGATATTTAGCAATGAGCGCAAAAAAAGTGGTGTTTTGTTAATACCATTAGCCTTTGAATTAAAAACTCAGCTTTTTGACTTATCGCAAGCGCCAGAAAACTATATAAAGCAATTGGAAGAAGTACAGAAAGACTCCATTGACCACTCCAGTGCATTGTTTGTTTTTACAGATGCTTTTTCAAAAAATAAAGAACCCTTTATCCAATCCTTATTCAATTTTTTTGGTCTAAATCCAACGTACTTAGGAGGAGGAGCCGGCTCCTTAAGTTTTAAACCTTTTCCTTGCATTATCAATAATCAGGGAATCCATCAAAATTCCGCTGTTATTGGGTGGACAAAAAAGAAGGTGGCTGTGGGTGTTGCTCATGGGTGGACTCCAATCTCCACGCCTTTGAAAGTTACCAAATGTGCAAATAATTTATTGGAAGAGCTAAATTGGCAACCTGCTTTTGAAGTGTACCGCAAAATTGTAGAGGAGCACTCAAAAACGAAATTTACGGATGATAATTTTTTCGACATCGCCAAATCCTACCCATTCGGAATTAGTGTAATTGATACTGAACCCATTGTTAGAGATCCCGTTAATTTGATTGATAATGCTATATTATTTTTCGATTCAGTTAAAGAAGGCGAATATGTCGGCATCCTGCACGGAAATGTGGATTCACTTCTTGAAGGCGCATCAAAAGCACGTGAATTGGCTTTTTCAAAAATAGATATGGACAAGAATTCAGAGACTGCATTCTGTATAGATTGCATTTCA
Organism: uncultured Draconibacterium sp.; assembly: GCA_964412145.1. Classification (GTDB taxonomy): domain Bacteria; phylum Bacteroidota; class Bacteroidia; order Bacteroidales; family UBA12170; genus UBA12170. The sequence goes on along the minus strand of CAYPOW010000400.1, from coordinate 172 downwards.
AGGGTATTGTTTATGCAAAACGATTTTAAAAAAGAATTGGATACTATTGGGCAGGATTCTCAAATTGTGAATGGCATTCTATCGATTGGAGAAATTGCAAATGCTGAAGATTCATTTCTGGAAATATATAATAAAGCAATTGTAGTAGGATTATGGTAGAAAATATCCAAAA
>CAYPOW010000399.1:0-2615 GCA_964412145.1 uncultured Draconibacterium sp. | reverse complement strand
TATAATTAAAATCCGGAAAGAAAGTTTGCTTTACATACTGAAAACTAAAAGCCGATACAGCAAGGAGAATAACGGTTAAGGTGATGGTGGGCAGTTTATGCTTCATAAAAAAAGTTAGTGCCCTACGTACGATTCTATAAAGAACTCCGGTAAAGGGATCTTTATTTGTTTTTTTCAAATTCTTCTTCAGAAAGATTGCCGAAAACAAAGGAACTTGAGTAATGGCTAAAACCCAACTAATCAGTAGCGAAATACAAAGAACCACAAATAAATCGTGGACATATGTCCCTGCTGTATCTTTCGATAAAAAAGCCGGAAGAAAAGCAGAAATGGCAATTATAGTGGCTCCAAGTAAAGGCAAAGCCGTTCGTTTAGCCGATTTGATAAATGTTTGTTTTCTCCTGCGCCCCTTTTGCAAATCGACCATAATACCATCGATCACTACAATAGAATTATCCACCAACATTCCCATAGCCACAATAAAAGCACCTAAAGAAATACGTTGTAAAGTTCCATCTGCCATTAAGAGTATAGGGAAAGTAGCCAGTATTGTAAGTAACAGGCCTGCTCCAATAATAAGTCCACTTCGTAATCCCATGGTAAGCATCAAAACAATCACCACTATCAAAACAGATAAGATTAAGTTTTTCATGAAATTATTAATCGCACTTTTTACTATCTCGGGTTGAAAAAAGACTTTTGAAAATGCATATCCTAGCGGCATATTATTCTCCAAATGGGTGAGTTTTTCATCTACTCTTTCCCCCAATTCGATAATATTTTCACCCGACTCCATGGATACGGAAATTCCGATGGCTTTTTCATTATTGAGAAACATCGTATTGTGTAAAGGGTCTTTATAGGTTTGTTTAATCGATGCAAAATCAGACAATTTAAACACCTCTTTATTTAAGCCTTTTACTTTCGTATTTTTCAGTGCCTCAATGCTATTGATTTTATCACTTACAGATACTCTTAAAACTTCGTCCGCAGTTTTTAAGTTTCCAGCATACACCGAAGTGTTTTGCTGCTGAATAGCACTTATTACCTGAACAGGAAAAACACCCATCTGTGCCATTTTCTCTACAGAGAGCACAATATCTACGGTAGGTGTTTGGGTTCCATATATTGCTACTTTTCTCACACCATCCACTTCCAGCAAACCACGCTTTATGTAATCGGCCTGTTCGGCCATTTCCTGATAAGAAAAGCCATCGGCCGTCATGGAATAAAACATGCCATAAACATCTCCAATATCATCTATGACCATTGGCGTTTGAGCACCTGAAGGTAGCTTGGCTGTTGCATTTAGCACTTTCCGCCTTAGGAACTCCCAACGCTGAGGAATCTCATCTTGAGGCACGGTCATTTTAAGTTCCACAGTGATGATGGACACATTGGCCTGCGATTGGGATTTAATACTTTGCAAATCTGCCAAGGCACTAATTTCATCTTCGAGCACATTCGTTACTTGCATTTCTACTTCGTGCGCAGAAGCCCCAGGATATACCGTGACAACCTTGGCCATCATGACAACAATTTCAGGATCTTCGAGCTTGCTTATGCTTCGATAGGACAGCACACCGCCCACAATTATGCAAACCAGTAGGAAGTAGAATATGTTTTTCTTTCTAAATACTTGTTCCGATAAATGCATTATAATACTCCTCCAATATTAGTCTCAGAAACAGCCTGCATAATCTTCACTTTCTGATTTTCTTTTAATACATGAACGCCAGCTACCACAATCAAATCATCTGATTGAAGCCCATCAACAATAGATATACGTCCTTCACCATATAAAGCTGCTGTAGTTACTTTTCGTTTTTCAACCGTTTCGCTTATAGGTTTATAAACCCAAACATAAGCTTGATTATTTTCATTAAACACCGCTTTAATTGGCACATGGTATGGATTTTCAGTCGTGCTATTGTAATCGATAAAAACCTGAACACTCATGCCAGGAGCTAATCTTTTATCCGAATCTGGATCTAATCTGAAATACAGCTTATACAATTGATTATTATTGGCTTTTACATTATAACTGCTCAAGCTTATTGGAATCTCTTTTATATTGAGTTCATTTTGTTTACACGAGAAGGTTGTAAATGTATTTTTGAGCACAAAAAGAGAACTAGGAATATCAACTTCAATTTCAAAATAATCCATATCAATCAAGCTAGCGATGGTCATGCCGGTATTAACCATTTCGCCGGTTTCATATTTTACGGTTTGGATATAACCTGAAAAGGGAGCGTATAATTTTGTGTCGTTTAACTGGTGTTTGGAATGGGCAAGCTTTGCGCTTATCATTTTTTCGCCAGCCATTGCTTTTTGATAATCCACTTCGGCAATACTTTTGCGCTTATAAAGTTCAGCTACACGTTTAGTTTCAGTAATCACCTTATCATATTCGGCCTGTGTTACATCCATTTGAATTTGATAATCGCGTGGATCTATTTGAGCCAAAAGTGTACCTTTCTTTACATAATCACCTTCCTTTACATTAATAGTTTTGATAGGTCCTGCAACGCGAAACGCCAAGTTTACTTCTCTGGCTTCTTTCACAATTCCCGAAAAATCTTTTCTTAAAATTGCAGTGGCTTTTTGCAGCT
>CAYPOW010000398.1:0-2620 GCA_964412145.1 uncultured Draconibacterium sp. | reverse complement strand
TCAAAACTGAAATATTAGTCACTACCATTTAGATGTGTTATTCGTTCTGCGTAGCCAGTCCAAGAATCAAGCTTGTATAGCATATCTGAAGAGTTTGAGAAACTTCTTTTAACTGCTTTCCATCGTCCTTGCTGGGCAGACATTTCAATAGCTTGTGCGAGGGTGTCAATAGAAAAGCTAATAGAGCTACCAAGATTTACGATGCCGAAAGCAAAATAAAACAAAGCTAGAATTAAAGCCCATTTTTGTATTTTATCAAACTTATCCATAAAGCCTCCTAGGTTATTTTTGTTACAGCACTCCCCCCCAGGTGAAATTTAAGAGGGTAACTAGTTTACAGAACAGGTAATAACACTCTCAGTAAACAACATATAAACACCAAGCAATAGAAATGCTATGACGAATAGCCATGAGAGTATTTTCTTTGCCCAGAAGAGAGCTGCTTCCAATGCTGGAGGAAGTGGTTTTTTATCTTTGTATATTTTCATGTTTACCAACCATATCCTGTAGGACCTTTTGCTCTTGGAGGATTTTGAGGAGGTCGCCAATGAGGGTTCTCAATGCTTTTACCGCATACACCACAATCCCATCTAGCAGCAGAATCATCTTGGGGACTTAATTTAATTCTTTTGATTTTATCGGAATCATCATAACAGAAAGGACAATACTTATGTTTTTCTTTATCAAGGTAGCAACTCAATTCTTTGTTGTATTCAAGAGGTTCTTCAGATGTTTGTTTCTTGAGTTCATCGTTCTCGCTCTTAAACTTAGACTTTTCAGTTGTTTCATCAGCAAGTTTTTTATCAAGAGAAGTAATCTGCTTCTTAAGAGAAAACTCTCGGCTCTCACTTGTCAAAACACGTTGGATTAGAAATATGAAAAGGGTAGCAAAGATGCCAGTAGTCAAATTATCTTTAATAAAAGTTAATGCTGTATCCCACATAAAAACTCCTCGTTAATGGTTAGCTAAGTTACTTATGTTTCTTGTCTTTTAAAAGTCTCTCTATTTTTCTATTTTTATTTTCATCTATGTAGGAAGCTATTGATTGCTCTTTAATCAAATTGTCTAGCGTTCTCTTTTTTTGGAGTCTTATAATTTCGTCTAATGTTTTTCCTTTGGTGTTTACCCTTTGAACGCTGACTGTGCCTGCAGTGCTAGTGTAAACCGTAAGTAGTACCTCTTGAACTTTTTTTGGAAGACTAAGTAAGAGTTCACGGTCTGCAACTATTGTTGCCACTCCATTATGATTCTTTCTATTCTTTTTATCCTCTTTTTTTAATAGATATTCTTTGTATGCAAGCCAGAGACTAAGAAGAGCGATAATTGCTAAAATACCAAATTTATAATCCATAAAGACCCCCTTATTAATACATATATTAAATCACATATTTGTAACTTTGTCCCAATAAAATTATCAGAAAGTAAATTATGACAAACACATTAATTATCGGCGACACCCACGAGCCTTTTTGCGCGAAAGGCTATTTAAAATTCTGCAAAAGAATATACGATCACCACAAATGCCAACGAGTAGTCCATATAGGAGATCTTGTCGATCTACATTCAATCAGCAATCATGACACGGATCCAAATGGCCTAAGCCCTAAAAACGAAATCCTTCAAGCGCGCAAGAAGCTTAAGAAATGGTTTGAAGTGTTTCCGGAAGTTTATCTCTGCTTAGGCAACCACGACAAGCGTGTTGCTTTAAAAGGCAAGCGCGATCAATTACCCAATGAAGTATTTAAATCCTTCCGTGAGTTATGGAAACTTCCAAAAGGTTGGAAATATGCTTATGAATTTGAGTTTGATGGCGTCCTATATACGCATGGAATAGGTTATTCAGGCAAGAATGCTCATATTCAAGCAGCTTTTGACAATCGCATGAGTACAGTGATCGGACATCTTCATTCAGTTTCAGGAGTTCAATACTTAGCTAACTCTAAATCAACAATATTTGGCATGAGTGTCGGTTCAGGAATCGATGTTGAGAAATATGCTTTTGAATATGGCAAAGCTTTTCGTAGAAAGCCAATTATTTCCTGTGGAGTCGTTAGTAAAACACGCAGAGGAACAAATGCTTTCGTTTATCCAATGTAACTATGAAAGGAAACTCAAAGAGTTTAGAAAATATGAGACCAACAAAGAAAGTTAAAAAAGACAGAAAGAGAGGGGAATAGTGATTTCTCAATGCAATGTTTGCGCAGCAGTATTTTCACCTAAAAAGAATGATCCTAAATTCGGACATGAAGACAAGATAATCTATGGATGCCGCATCTGCGGAACGCACTGGTGGAAGAAGTATGAGTATCTTAAAGACTGGCATCATTTGCCAGAACATAAAGGCTATGACAAGCCACATCCTATTGAACACAAATGGAAGGATTTAGCCAAGTGGTCAAAAACTTGGAGAAAGGATACAAATGATTAACTCAGTAAACGATATTTTATCAGAAAGAGCTTTATCAAAATTGTTAGATTTAGACTTGCAAGGAGAAAGAAGCAGAATAATATCTCATTGGATTTCTTTGGGATTGCCTTGTATAGAATTAAGCAATAAAAGATACTTTTTTGCTCCTCGAGTAATAGAGTTCTTCTTACAACAGTTTAAAGGGTCAGAGA
>CAYPOW010000397.1:0-2633 GCA_964412145.1 uncultured Draconibacterium sp. | reverse complement strand
AAAACAGAGGTCTTTTTCTGACTTATTTCTGTCCTTATCGACTTCCGTTTTTATAGCTTGACTTTTTTTGAAAGACAGAAAATCTAAAGTGGCTAGATATCGTTTTTATAAACAGATCTTATTTTTATAGATAATGCTGAAAACATTAAATCGAAGTTATTATGAAAAAATTTGAATTAATAGAAAAATCTATTCTTGGAGATACAGACCAAATTAGTTCTGAAAGATATTTTGTCACAATGTTTACGCTTGTAATATCAGTTTTTTTATTGGTGCTTTGTTTTGTTCACCTTTACATGGGACTTAAAACTGCTCCTGTTCTTCTTGCGGGAAGTAGCTCAATATTAATGTTAGGACTTTATTATTTTGTCAGATTTCAAAACTTTCTTTTAATACCAAAAATCATACTGACTGTTGGCGGTTTAATTATGCTAGATTTAACCTGGTATTCAAAATTTTTATCTAACGGACCGGTACTTTTATTTATATTAATATTTGCGGCACTCGTTATATGGGTGTGGAAAGGAAAGCAACTTATTATTTTAACGGCTTTTTATTTTACCAATCTTGCTGTTCTATTTTATATCGATTATAATGCTCCTGAATATTTATTCAAATATCCTTCATCTCATACAAGAAGCATCGACATCTATTTAAGCTTTTTCCTATATTCACTTCTTCTAATTTTTTTATTGTACATCTTTAAAAGAGAATTTTTAAGGCAAAAAGAAAAAGTAAATGAAGTCAATAATTTATATTATGGATTAATTAGCAATACAACAATTGGGCTGTTTCAAACCACTCCTGCAGGGAAGATATTATCAGCAAATCCTGCATTAATCAAAATGCTAAATTTTGATTCTTTAAAGGACTTACTTCAGAGAGATTTAACCAAAGGGAGTTATGTTGACATTGATAAAAGAACGGAATTTAAAAAAATAATCGAGGAAAAAGGAGAAATTATCGATTATGAATCAGAATGGTTAACAAAAAACGGCGATGTAATTGTTGTACTGGAAGCTGCCAAAGCAGTTAAAAATAAAAATGGCGAAATTATTCGTTATGATGGAACTGCGGAGGATATTACCGAAAAAAAGAAAATTCAAAGAGAACTTATCGATGCCATGGAAAAAGCTAAGGAAAGCGACCGTCTTAAATCCGCATTTCTTGCAAATATGAGCCACGAAATCAGAACGCCAATGAATGGTATTATGGGTTTTGCAGAATTGTTGAAAGACCCTAATTTAAACAGCGAAAAACAGCAGGAATATATTAGAATTATAAAGAGTGGTGGTGTGCGTATGCTCAACATTATTAATGATATTATTGATATTTCAAAGCTAGAAGCTGGGCTGGTTAAACCTAACATTCAAGAGTCAAACATAAACCAGCAAATCGAGTACGTTTGCACGTTTTTTAAGCCTGAAATTGAAGCTAAAGGAATGACGATTTCATTTGGAAACGCATTGCCTGAAAAAGAATCTATTATTAAAACTGACCGCGAAAAAGTTTTTTCCATTATTACTAACCTTGTTAAAAATGCTATTAAATACAGCTATGAAGGTAAAATAGAAATTGGTTACATTGTAAAGAATGATTTTATGGAGTTTTATGTCAAAGACGACGGAATAGGAATTCCAATAAACAGACACAAAGCCATTTTCGAACGTTTTATCCAAGCAGATATTGAAGATAAAAAGGCTCAGCAGGGAGCAGGATTAGGGTTGTCCATCTCTAAAGCATATACAGAAATGCTTGGGGGAGAAATTTGGGTTGAAAGTGAAGAAGGAGTTGGCTCCACATTTTATTTCACATTGCCATACCAAACTAAAACCGAAGAAGAATTAGTGGTTAAAAACCCTGTTTCTACCGAGGAAGGAAAGAATCACATTCAAGATTTAAAAATACTCATTGTCGAAGACGATGAAACATCAGAGATGTTGATTTCCATAATCATAGAAGGATTTTGCATTGAACCTTTAAAAGCAAGAACAGGTAGAAAAGCAGTTGAAATATGCCGTAAGCACACAGACATAAATTTGATTTTGATGGATATTCAATTGCCAGAAATGAATGGATACGAAGCAACTCGTCAAATACGTCAATTTAACAAAGAAGTAATAATTATTGCACAAACAGCTTATGGACTTTCAGGCGACAGAGAAAAATCCATTGAGGCAGGATGTAATGAGTATATTGCAAAGCCCATTAGTAAAGACAAACTACTTGCATTAATTCAAAAACAGTTCAAAAAATAAGCTACCCAGCCTATGCTTCCCTCTGCTTGCTTGCACTGAGCTTGCCGAAGTGCCGAAGGGTCTATTTCTGTGAGGTTTACAATACATTAGGTAAAACTTCTCCGTTTTTTTGATATTGACTTAATTTGAAAGAACTGGAAATACAATGTGGATACGTGTGTTTTATAAACACATTATCTATATATCCGTAATTAGCCATATCCTGTAATGCTAGCAATAACATGTTTACCATAGATCCTCTCACCGAAAGATCTTCGATTTAACTTATAAACAAACCCATTAAGATATAATTCCCGCTTGCGCGCGTTTAAAACGCTTGCTCTGCAAGATTTTCAACACTTTAGGTAAAACGAACTATTTTTTATTTACCTTTAT
>CAYPOW010000396.1:0-2642 GCA_964412145.1 uncultured Draconibacterium sp. | reverse complement strand
AAATAAATGAGCAGAGGTTAGTAGAATAATGACAACAATAACCCAACGCACAAATTCGGCACCTCTTTTCACAGCCATCCTGCTGGCAATAAGAGCGCCTAAAGCTGTTCCAATAGCTAAGGTGAAGCCCATTTTATAATCAATCATATCGTTCCAAATAAAAACAGCCAAGGAAAAAGGGGTATAGAGCAATACAATCAACACTTTTACTGCATTGGCTTTAACTAATTCATAACCAGCTCCCATAATTAATGAGGCCAATAAAAAATAACCAATACCTACATGAATAAAGCCTCCATAGACGCCAATAAAGAAAAACAAAACATATTGTTTCCAACTGAGTTTTCTATTTACCAATTCGGTTTGTTCTTTAATTAATTTTTGAGGATTGAGAAGGATAAAAACAAGCATTATCAGCAGAATAACGGCCATAGCCTTTTCAAAGATTTCTTCATTTAAATCAACGGCCAAATACGCACCTAAAACAGAGCCAATTGTGGCGGGAATAGCCAATAAAATCCCTTTTTTTGCATCCAAAACACCTTGTTGTTTAAAGCTGCTCACGCCCACAATATTTTGAATGGCAATGCCTATGCGGTTGGTGCCATTGGCCATAGCAGGTGATAAACCCATAAGCATCAAAACGGAAAGCGAAATAGTAGAACCCCCTCCGGCCAATGTATTAATAAAACCCACAGCCACACCTGAAATTATGAGTATAAAGAAGTCGATTAAAGTCATATTCCTTTTTTTGCAAACATAGAGAAAATAAAAAAGCTGATCTATTCCTACTTTAAAATGATTCTATTTTGTCAAATTAATCCTTTTCCTAGTGGATAATTTTCTAATTTTGAAGGCAGCAATAAAAGTATTCTCAATCGTATGATTATATTTTACCACAATTCAAGATGTAAAAAATCACGTGCCGGACTTCAGGCATTGGAAAAATTCACCAAAGATTTCGAGTTAAATGAATATTTAAAGGATAAGCCCTTCACTGTTCAGAGCCTAAGCCTTGCCTTGCAAAAACTAGGAAAGAAGCCTGTAGAAATTATTCGAAAACAAGAGGATATCTTTAAATCGGAATACAAAGGAAAAACATTTAGCGATGAAGAATGGGTAAAGATACTGGTTGAAAATCCAAAATTGATTCAGCGGCCTATAATCATTCGTGACGAAAAAGCGGTCATTGGAGATCCTGCTGAAAATATGAATGTTCTTTTTGAATAAAACGTAATGGATTGTGATACAAATTGTTACAATCTTTTAAAAACCAAATAATAAACATTTAAATTTATTGAAATGAAATACAGAATAGAAAAAGACACCATGGGAAATGTAGAAGTTCCTGCCGATAAATATTGGGGTGCTCAAACACAACGTTCAAAGATGAATTTCAAAATTGGTGATGAAGGTTCAATGCCAAGAGAAATTGTAGAAGCTTTTGGATATTTAAAAAAAGCGGCTGCTATCGCAAATAATGCCTTAGGAGTTTTGTCTGATGAAAAGAAAAATCTGATTGCTCAGGCAGCAGATGAAATTATCGGAGGCAAGTTGTACGATCAGTTTCCTTTGGTTATCTGGCAGACTGGTTCAGGTACGCAATCGAATATGAATGTGAATGAAGTAATTTCTAATCGCTCTCATGTTTTAGCCGGAAACAAATTAGGCGAAGGGAAGCCAATGATTCATCCAAATGACGATGTCAATAAATCGCAATCGTCGAACGATACTTTCCCAACAGCTATGCATATTGCTGCTTATAAGTTACTTATGGAAGTAACTATTCCTGGTGTTGAATTGTTGAGAGATACATTAGTTGCTAAAGCAGAAGCTTTTAAAAACATTGTTAAAACGGGTCGTACCCACTTAATGGATGCCACACCTTTAACTTTAGGCGACGAAATTGGAGGCTATGCTTCTCAGCTCGACCATGGTTTAAAGGCTTTGAAAAACACTTTGCCTCACCTAACAGAATTGGCACTAGGCGGAACAGCCGTTGGAACAGGATTGAATACACCTAAAGGTTATGATGTTGAAGTTGCTCAAGCAATTGCTGATTTAACTGGCTTTCCTTTTGTTACAGCTGAAAATAAATATGAAGCTTTATCGGCTCACGATGCCATTGTAGAAACTTCAGGCGCATTGAAAACGCTGGCTGTCAGCTTGATGCATATCGGAAATAACATTCGCGTTTTAGCATCAGGACCACGTTGTTCTATTGGAGAAATTAGATTACCCGAAAATGAACCAGGATCATCCATTATGCCAGGCAAAGTAAATCCAACTCAAAACGAAGCCTTGACGATGGTTTGTGCACAAGTGATTGGCAACGATGCGGCTATTACAATAGGTGGCATGCAGGGGCATTTTCAATTGAATGTTTTCAAGCCTGTGATGATTTCGAACCTTTTACAGGCCGCTCGCTTGTTAGGCGATGCTTGCGTTTCTTTTAACGACAATGCTGCGGTTGGTATTGAGGCAAATGAAGCAGTGATAAAAGAAAATCTCGATAATTCATTGATGCTAGTAACTGCTTTGAATACCCATATTGGATATGAAGCAGCTGCCAAAATAGCTAAGAAGGCTCATAAAGAAGGCTCAACTCTTCGCGCTGCAACATTGGAATTAGGATATTTAAC
>CAYPOW010000395.1:0-2658 GCA_964412145.1 uncultured Draconibacterium sp. | reverse complement strand
GGGAATGCACCGTTTGTGGACAAATCTACGATCCTGTTGAAGGTGATCCTGATGGTGGCATTGCACCAGGCACTCCTTTTGAAGATATACCCGATGATTGGGTTTGCCCAACTTGTGGTGTATCAAAGGAGGACTTTATACCATTGGATTAGTAACGTGTGACAAGTGACAAAAAATGAGTAACAATTTAAACATATAAATATGAGTACGTTAAAAGGAAGTAAAACAGAACAAAATCTCCTGAAATCATTTGCAGGAGAATCACAGGCACGGATGCGATATGATTATTTCACTAAACAAGCAAAAAAAGAAGGTCTGGAACAAATCGCAGCCATTTTCGAAGAAACAGCTTTGAATGAGAAAGAACATGCCAAACGATTCTTTAAATTTTTAGAAGGTGGTATGGTTGAAATTACAGCCACCTATCCAGCCGGAATAATTGGTACAACATTGGAAAATCTAAAAGCTTCTGCCGAAGGCGAAAATGAAGAATGGACAGAATTGTATCCTGAGTTTGCTAAAATAGCAGAAGAAGAAGGGTTTAAAGAAATAGCTACGGCCTTTAAAATGATTGCTAGAGCGGAAAAGGCACATGAAGAACGTTTTAGAAAACTGTATAACAATCTGGAAGAAGGAAAAGTTTTTGAACGTGATGGACAATTGATTTGGAAATGTCGCAATTGCGGATACTTACATTCAGGAGCCAAAGCACCCAAAACTTGCCCCGCATGTTTACATCCTCAGTCTTATTTTGAAATCAAAGAAACAAATTATTAAAATATTTCAAATTTTAGTCGAATGCCCGGTTTTTTTGAATCGGGCATTTCTTGTTTTGAGCTATCAAAAATCACAGAAATAATCAACCGAAAAAGTGTAATTTTGCATTGCTAAAAAAAGAATGCCCGAATAGAGAATTAATTTTTAGCATAGAAGAAAAATAGCGTGGATGGAAAACATTAGAAACTTTTGTATAATTGCTCATATTGACCATGGGAAAAGCACCCTGGCCGATCGTTTATTAGAATTCACCGGAACTATTTCGGAACGCGATCAGCAGGCTCAAGCTCTCGACGATATGGAATTAGAACGTGAACGAGGCATAACTATTAAAAGTCATGCTATTCAGATGGATTATGAGCAGGATGGAAAAGACTATGTGCTTAATTTAATTGATACACCTGGTCATGTTGACTTTTCATACGAAGTCTCCCGCTCCATTGCCGCTTGCGAAGGAGCCTTGCTTATTATTGATGCTACACAAGGCATTCAGGCTCAGACTATTTCAAATTTATACCTCGCTCTCGAAAATGACCTGGAAATTATTCCGGTCTTAAATAAAATGGATCTGGACAATGCGATGCCTGAAGAAGTTTCGGATCAAATAATTGAATTAATTGGTTGCTCTCCAGATGATATTATCCAGGCAAGTGGAAAGACAGGTTTTGGAGTAGAAAAAATTTTGGAAGCTATCATACAAAGCGTTCCTTCACCAGTAGGCGATCCAAATGCTCCTTTACAGGCATTGATTTTTGATTCCGTTTTTAATTCGTTCAGAGGCATTATTGCCTATTTCCGAATTATGAGTGGAGAAATAAAAAAAGGTGATCATGTGAAATTCTTTGCTTCTGAAAAGACTTACCATGCCGATGAAATTGGTGTGTTGAGAATGAAACAGGAACCACGTAATATTATGAAAACCGGAGACGTAGGTTATATTATTTCAGGCATAAAAACAGCACGCGAAGTAAATGTGGGCGATACGATTACACATGTGAGTAATCCTTGTCTTGCAGCTATTGACGGATTCGAAAAAGTAAAACCCATGGTGTTTGCAGGTATTTATCCTGTTGATGCCGACGATTATGAAGAATTGAGAGCCAGTCTCGAAAAATTACAACTCAACGATGCTTCTTTAACCTGGGAGCCCGAATCAAGTGTAGCTTTAGGATTTGGTTATCGTTGTGGATTTCTGGGGATGCTGCATATGGAAATCATTCAGGAGCGCCTTGACAGGGAATTCGATATGGGCGTAATTACCACTGTGCCAAACGTTTCGTATAAGGTTATTTCTTCAAAAGGTGAAATTATTGAAGTGCATAATCCATCCGGTTTACCCGATCAAAAATATATCGATCATATTGAAGAACCTTATATTCGAGCACAAATTATTTCAAAATCCGATTATGTTGGCTCCGTAATGAAACTGTGTATGGACAAAAGAGGCGAATTAACTAATCAGGTTTATCTGTCTTCCGACCGCGTTGAACTTACTTTCAACATACCTTTGGGCGAAATTGTATTCGATTTTTATGATAAATTGAAAAGCATTTCGAAAGGATATGCCAGCTTCGATTATCATCTTTCCGGCTATAAAGAATCCAATTTAAGCAAGCTGGATATTTTATTGAACGGCGAGCCTGTAGATGCGCTTTCTACATTAATTCATCGCGATAACGCCTATGATTTTGGCCGAAGAATGTGCAGCAAATTACGTGAATTAATTCCGCGCCAACAGTTTGATATAGCAATTCAGGCTGCTATTGGTGTGAAAATTATTGCACGAGAAACAATTAAAGCCGTACGTAAAGATGTTACCGCAAAATGTTATGGAGGCGATATCACGCGTAAGCGTAAATTACTTGAAAAACAAAAGAAGGG
>CAYPOW010000394.1:0-2677 GCA_964412145.1 uncultured Draconibacterium sp. | reverse complement strand
TATGATTGGTAATCCGGGAGATAACCTGGATACTGTTAAAGAGTCTATTGAATTTGCTAAAATGTCTAACCTTACAGGGGTGGAGTTTTATACTGCATTGCCATATAAAGATACATTGCTATGGGAATATGTAAAAAAGCATGGAAGATTATTAGTAAACGTAGAATCGTATAAATATCATACAATAGTTCCACGGATTATTTATGACACTCCTGAATTTACTTATAATGAAAGACTTAAAGCAATTGAATTAGCAAAAGAAAATGGGTTTTATAATGCTCTTAGCAAAGATAAAAAAGTTTGGATGCTAGATATTGGAAAAAATATAGCAAAAAATTTACAAAGAATATTAACTGGAAAATTTGGCAACCAAATTTACTTATGGTTGAGGATTTTGTACAGAAAAATGTCGTGATGTAAATATATTGTATTTAAAACATATAGAGTAGAAAACAGTTTATTTGAGAGACACCGGAACTACTGGTTTTATTTAGAACCACAATCGTTGCATCCGGCGTAATTGGAAACAAAAATTAGCAGCTAAAACCTGCCAGAGTCTGTCAGACAAAAGCATTCATGCATCTGCTAATTCAAAAGAAGGAGATGAATCTGAATTGTTATCCATTTTGATCGAAAAATATGAGAATGAACATTATCCAATAGAAGCTCCGGACCTCACTAAAAACAACCTAAAAAGCTAAAAGAGCCTGATTCTTCCAAATTACTTTGCGATTAACTACATATTTCGTAGTTTTGTGCAAACTAATATTCATAGCGACAAATGAATTATTCAAATATATCTGACTATCTTTTTCAAGTACAATCGCAAGGTCGGTATTCTTTAACTCTGGGTGAGCTAAGGAAAAATATTGATTCTTCTAACAAGGCTCTTCTACAAAATCTGCACAGATTAAAATCTAAAAACCGGTTAGCTCAAATCAGAAAAGAATTTTATGTTATTATCCCTCCGCAGTATTCACATCAAGGCACTTTGCCAAGCATATTGTTTCTTGACGACATGATGAAGTATTTAAAGCGAGAGTATTACTTAGGACTATACTCAACTGCTGCACTTCATGGAGCTGGACACCAGCAGCCTATGGAATCGCAAGTGATGATTCACAAGCCTGCATTACGAGCAATCAAAAACAAAAAGCAGGCAATAACTTTTTTTACCAGGAAAAATTGGAAATCCGGATGGGTTGATCTGAAAAAAACTGAATCCGGTTATATAAATGTTTCTTCCCCGGAATTAACAGCGATTGATCTTATCCATCATCACAAGAAGATTGGAGGTTTAAATCGTATTATCCCAATTCTTGAGGATTTATCTGAAAGCATGAAAGTTTACAAACTATCAAGCATTGCAAAAGAAAGTGCTTTACCATCAATTCAACGGCTAGGATATATGTTGGAACAATTGGGTGAAGAAAAATTGTCGGAAGCCCTGGCAAAAACTATAAATAAGAATAAAACCAATACTGTTTCGTTATCTCTTTCTTATAAAAGCAAAGAAGGAAGATTAAATGAAAAATGGAACTTAATAATAAATACTGAATTAGATATTTAATGATACCAAGAAGATATATAATAGAATGGAAAGAACATGCCCCCTGGCCCAATGACGGACAAGTGGAACAAGACCTTGTTATTGAAAGAGCCTTGGTACAATTGTTTTCCGACCCATTATTAAAAAAACAGTTAGCCTTCAGAGGAGGTACTGCTTTGCACAAAATTTTTCTAAAGCCACAGGTTAGGTATTCTGAAGACATTGATTTAGTGCAAATTGCCAAGGGGCCTATCGGCCCCATTCTTGATTCTATAAGAAAGCAACTCAAATTTTTAGGTGCAAAAGGGAAATTCAAGGTAAATAATAACATGAATACTGTTACTTATCTGTTCGAATCTGAAATGCCACCGGTAATTAATCTCCGGTTAAAGATAGAAATCAACTGTAGAGAACATTTCACTGTTTTTGGATACCATGAAATTAAGCATAGCCTTAAAAACGGTTGGTTCTCGGGTAGCTGTGGAATAAAATCATATTTACTGGAAGAAATGCTGAGCACCAAATTAAGGGCTTTGTACCAAAGAAGGAAGGGACGAGACCTTTTTGATCTCTATTATGCGCTCACGAATATGGATGTAGATACTGACAAGGTATTAGAAGCTTATAAAAAATACATGGCGTTTTCAGTAAATCAACCTCCTTCACAAAAGGAGTTCATCCAAAACATGGAACAAAAAAAGGAAGACCCGGCGTTTGAAGGTGATATTTATGCTTTGCTACGGCCTGGTATTAAATATGATCAACAAACAGCCTTCGAATTAATTAGAACTGAAATTATTGAAAAGATTTAAGCTAAATTGCTCCCCACGTAATACTGCATTACAGCATAATTCATTATTCACCTCATCACCTCATCACTTCTTCTCCTCATCACTAAATCACAATTCCCAAAAAAATCAAAGATTTGCACATTTTCGGTGCCCACCCAGCACCTAGTACCCAACACCCAGCAACAATTAACACCCTTTTCTACTTTCACAAACATCAAACGCAGGTATAATTTATAGAATATAACTACGCAAAACATATAAGAATTTCATATATTTATACAATAAACGTCCAGCAAACCTGAAATAAATCTGAATCATGGTTTTCACCGGGATCAGG
>CAYPOW010000393.1:0-2686 GCA_964412145.1 uncultured Draconibacterium sp. | reverse complement strand
GTTTTTTGGACAATCTCTTTCCTTAAAATATCACCCGTAGAGATATAATACAGCTTGTATTTCTGAATTAGAAATTCCGATTGAGTTCCTTTTCCTGCGCCCGGAGGACCAAATAATGCAATGTTTAACATAGGGTGGTTTGAATTTATTTTTCAAAGATAACCCTTAGTTTTAAACTTCTACAAATACGTGATGAGTAATCTGTAAACAGTAAGGCGCAATCAATAAGTTCTTACTTATTTCTCGGCACTTTCAACTATCACTTTAGGTACAACCTGAGCCGCATAACGCGTTTGTTTTTCCACAGCACTTCTGCTAAACGGATCTGGATGAAACTGATTTTTCAAATACATGTCGGTCTGATCCATATAATGATCTGATGCCGGAATTCCTGATTCCCCTGTTGGAATAATGGTCAACGATTCGTCCCAATTTGCTGGATTGTAAATGTGTCGGTGAGAAGACCCATGATTGGCTGTAAATTCGCCATCAAAACTATAGGTAAAAGTACTCACCGTATGAAAACTACCACCAACAGCGTATGGTCCACGATTGAGTCCAAATACTTTGTCCAAAATTGCAACGCCACCCATTTGATGTTCGAAATATACTTTATGAACACTTCCCCACGTCCAGTCTTCCATATTCGGACCCAATTCTTCATTTAATTGTGAAAGTGATTCTCTAAAGCTTTTCCGAACGATATCTCCAAAACTTTCAACCGTATCGATAGTTGTAATATCATCACTCCATAAAGGGTCTTTTGTTTTCCAATAATCATCGATAAAATTGCGCGAAAGAGCAGAATTTTTATAATATTCAGTATACAAATCCTCTCCTAAATCATCATATAAAAGATTGTAAAAGATATTGTGATAGGTTTTTTCGAATAGCAAAGGTGCAACTGCATTTGCATCCATGCTTCCGTCCCAGTTTAACAAATAATCGAAGGCCTTAACATACGTTTCATCAGCATCGATTGAAAAAAGCTCAACCAACATATCCGGCACAAAGGTTCTGGCCAATTTTGAATTGTGGTCAGAAAGCATCGATTTAAAATCATCAACAGAAAGCTTTTCCTTAGCTTCCAGCATTTCGCGAATGCGCGATATACGATAATCTTGCGAAAAATAAGTGCCGATATAGTATGGATAATCGTTACCAACTGTTTTATTGTTGGCTGATGAAACCATGCCGTTTTCAGGATTATAACTGTGAGGCAATTCTTCAAAAGGAATTCGGCCAGTCCATTCAAATTCGTCTGTTTCACCTGGTTTAATCAAATAATTTGATCCTTTGCGGATTGGCACACCGCCTCCAGCATAAAGTCCGATATTTCCGGCAGCATCAGCATACACAAAGTTCTGACTTACAGAGTTAAACGTGCGTATCGCATCTTTAAATTCATCCCAATCAGCTGCTTTATTTAGCATATAAACACCGCGCATTTCGTTGCTATAATCATTTCCAATCCAGCGCATCGAAATAGCTTGATCCATTTTCTTAAAACCTGAAACAATAGGCCCACGATGTGTAAATTTATTTTCTCTATAAACAGAATCGCCGCCTTTTATGCGGATTAACTCCCTGCGAATTTCCAAAGGCTTCCATTCGCCCATATAAAAGTACTGACTACTATCTTCTGGATTAATGGTTTCTAGATATAAATCGATGTCATCAACATATAAATTGGTCATTCCCCAAGCGATATTTTCGTTGTGACCAGCTACAACAAATGGTTGACCAGGAACGGCTAATCCACTCGCATTATGCTTACCTTCAATTACTTCGTGAATTTGATACCAAATACCAGGAGCGTTTAATCCAAGATGCATATCATTCGACATCAAAGGCATTCCTGTTGTTGATTTATCGCCTGAAACAGCCCAGTTATTACTTCCATTAAAAATTTGAACGCCTAAGTTTTCGACCGTTTTTGCTTCGGCCATCAGACTATTTTTGAGTTCCAGTAATTTCGGATCGATTTCAAAATCCGGATACACAACAACACCTCTTTCTGCAATGTTTGGAACAAGACCTTCAGCTTTTTCCATACCAATAGCCTGAATAATTTTGTAGAGTGTGATCTCCGCCGAATAGGCGCTACCTGCCAAATCCCAGGCCATATAACCTGTTATATTTAAAGAATTACCTGGCTTCCAAGGTTCTGGTTTATAACCTAATACATTAAATTCTGGGGGGAGTTTGTCGGCATATTGTTCTATATATTGATTCACTCCATCTGCGTAAGCTTCAAGAGCAGCTCTTTGCTCCGGAGTAATATCGGCCAGCATCATTTCCGATTTTTCAGGAATACGCAAAGCACGAAGAAACAAATCTGTATTTACTAAATCTTCGCCAAAAATTTCGGCCAAACGACCTTGAGTTACCCGTCGTAATAAATCCATTTGCCACATTCTATCTTGTGCCATTACAAAACCTACCGTTCTAAAAAGATCGTCTTCGTTTTTTGCATAAATGTGAGGGATGGCCAAGGAATCGCGGTATACTTGAACCTCATCAGTTAATCCACTTAATTCGATGGTTTGATTGTAATCAGGAATCGCTTTTTTAGATAAGTGATTGATAAAGAAAAAGGCGCCTATAGCCACAACGAATAGAAGCAACAAAACGCTAAACAGAATTTTCTTGAAAAGTTTCATACTATTTTTGTTTGGGATTTAGA
>CAYPOW010000392.1:0-2703 GCA_964412145.1 uncultured Draconibacterium sp. | reverse complement strand
TCAAGCAAAATCTTTTCACCAGCGTGCATATATTTCGATAAATTCCCGGTAAGATCATCGGCCACAACTTTCCCTTTATGAATGATGATTACCCGACTGCAGATGGCTTCCACCTCTTGCATTATATGCGAGGAAAGTAAAACGGTTTTCTCTTTCCCAATCTCTTTTATAAGCTTTCTTATTTCGATTAACTGATTTGGATCCAGGCCGCTTGTTGGTTCATCTAAAATTAACACATCAGGCTGATGCACAAGCGCTTGCGCTAGGCCAACACGTTGTCTATATCCTTTTGAAAGTGCCTCTATTTTCTTATTTTGTTCCGAAAATAATCCGCACATTTGAATTACCTTATCAACATCTGCTCTCGCATTTTTCCGATGATAAAGCTTAGCCACAAAATGTAAATATTCCCTCACATACATGTCTAAATACAGAGGATTATTCTCAGGCAAATACCCAATTCTTCTTTTCACTTCCTGACTTTCATTTTCCACATCAAATCCATACACAAAAGCTTTTCCTTCACTAGAAGGAAGATACGCACAAATAATCTTCATTAGGGTCGATTTTCCTGCACCATTCGGACCCAGTAAACCAACAACTTCGCCCTGATTTATGTTGATAGAAACATTTTTCAGAGCCCATTGTCTTCCGTAAACTTTACTGATATTTTCTAATCTGATCGACATTGTAATTCATTTCTAAGCAAAACTAAGGATATTTTCTGATGGTCAAACGAAAAATACATGCGTGTATTGTTTTATCCTATTTGTTGTAGCTTTGCCGCAATGTATATAGAACCAAGCATAAACGATTGGCTTCCGATTACGCGCAAAGAAATGCTTCAGCGCGGCTGGGAAGAACTGGATGTGGTATTAGTCACCGGAGATGCTTATGTCGATCATCCTGCTTTTGGCGCCGCTGTAATTGGCCGATTAATTGAAGCAGAAGGATTGCGTATTGGAATTATTCCGCAACCAAACTGGCAGGACGATTTACGCGATTTTAGGAAATTCGGGAAACCTCGCTTGTTTTTTGCTGTGACTGCCGGCAATATGGATTCAATGGTCAATCACTATACTGCAAACAAACGCTTACGTTCAAATGATGCCTATACTCCGGGTGGAGATAAAAGCTTCCGTCCTGATTATGCTTCCATTGTTTACAGTACCATTTTAAAAGATATTTATCCTGATGTGCCGGTTGTTTTGGGCGGAGTTGAAGCTTCCCTGCGTCGTGTTACGCATTACGATTATTGGTCGGATAAACTAAAACCCTCTATTTTAAAGGAAAGCAAAGCCGATATGCTGATTTACGGCATGGGCGAACAACCTTTGCTCGCCATCTTGAGATTACTCAATAAAGGCGTTCCTTTTGAAGCTTTAGATACTGTTCCACAAACCGGAATTATTATTCCAAAAGAAAAAGCAATTCCTACAAATAAAAGCTGGCGCGATATTGAATTGTTTTCGCACGATGAATGTTTGAAAGACAAATTGAAATATGCCAAGAATTTCCGACATATCGAAGAGGAATCCAATCGGACAACGGCCAAACGAATCATACAAAAAATTGGAGATGAGACGATTGTCATAAACCCACCATTCCCTACAATGACGGAATCAGAAATTGATGCTTCATTTGATTTGCCCTATACTCGTTTGCCTCATCCAAAATATAAAAAGCGTGGATCAATTCCTGCTTTTGAAATGATCAAGTTCTCCGTAAATATGCATCGCGGTTGTTTTGGGGGATGTAGTTTTTGCACTATTTCTGCGCATCAGGGAAAATTTATTGCTTCTCGTTCAGAAGAGTCCATCATGCGTGAAGTAGATCAAATTACGCTGATGCCCGATTTTAAAGGAAACATTTCGGATTTGGGAGGTCCATCAGCCAATATGTATAAAATGAAAGGCAAATATCAGGATTTGTGCGATCAGTGTAAACGTCCTTCCTGTATTCACCCGAGTGTTTGTCATAATCTGGATACTTCGCATCAACCAATGATTGATATTTATAAAAAAGTGGATGCACACGACAAAATAAAAAACGCCTATGTTGGAAGCGGCATTCGCTACGATTTACTTGTCAAAGATTTCAACAAAGAAGGTGATGAAAAGGTAATGAATGAATATATGCGTCAGTTACTCGATCGCCACGTAAGTGGCAGATTGAAAGTGGCACCTGAGCATACTTCGGACAATACATTGAAAATGATGCGCAAACCTTCTTTTTCATATTTCCATTCTTTTAAAAAACAATTCGATAAAATCAATCAAAAACTTGGAAAGAAAATTCAGCTTATCCCCTATTTTATTTCTTCGCATCCTGAATCAAAGCTAGAAGATATGGCCAATTTAGCTGCTGAAACTAAGGATATGGGTTTTCATTTGGAGCAAGTACAGGATTTTACACCTACACCAATGACTGTGGCAACAGTTGCGTATTATTCTGGTTATCATCCTTATACATTAGAAAAAGTGTATACAGCTCGTAATAAACAGGAGAAACTGGATCAGCATCGCTTCTTTTTTTGGTATAAAGGAGAAAACATGGCCTGGATCAGGCGTGTTTTAAAAGATCGGCCAGAATTGGTAAAAAAGCTTTTGGCTCGAAAAGAAAAAGCAAAAGATGTGGATGTTTCAAAAACGGTAAAACCAAAAAGTAAACGCAGAAGAAGTTAAACCAATTGTATTTCAAAAT
>CAYPOW010000391.1:0-2722 GCA_964412145.1 uncultured Draconibacterium sp. | reverse complement strand
AATTATTACTAATGGCTTCTTCTAAACCTAATTTACCAATTAACAGTCCTTTACTTGGATATTCCGGTCATACTGTGCCACTCATTCCGGTCATGTTGTGCCACTTAAAACAGACATAATTTCTAGGCCTAAATTACACATTAATTTGTTTGATTTTTTTACCTTAATTTCTTTTTAAAAAGCGCCTTAATTTTTTTCTTTTTCATTTTCATTTAAGTTTGTTTTTTCTGAGTGATTCTCCTTTTAATTGTATTCTATGTGATGAGTGTACAACCCGATCAAGAATGGCATCGGCAATGGTTCCTTCTCCAATAAGTTCGTGCCATGATGAGATCGGTATTTGAGAGCAGACGATTATTGATGTACGATCGTATTTACTTTCAATGATGTCCATCAGAGACTGTCGTGCCTGATTATCGAAAGCAATCAGGCCAAAATCATCCAGGATTAAAAGCTCTGCTTTTTCTATATCCAGTAGACGCTTAGTGTAGTTGCCTTCGAGTCTTGCCAGCTTTAAATGATCCATCAGCCTTGCTGTATTGTAGTAAAGCGTTTTCATTAACATCAGGCAGGCCTGGTGGCCAAGAGCCTGAGCCAGATAACTCTTTCCGGTTCCGGTTGCTCCTGTGATAATTACGTTTTCATTATTGCGGATAAAGTCAAGCAAAACCAACCTTTGATAAACGTTTTTATCCAGCTCTCTGTTAGCTGAGTAGTCTATGTCACGAATAGTGGCGGGGTAACGAAAATGGGCGCTTTTTATAAGGCTTTTTGTTTTTTTATTCTGCCTGTTTTCCCATTCCTGATCCACTAGCATAGCCACGTATTGGTCGATGGTATATTCTAAATTGATATTGTTCTGTGTGTTCGTATAATGCATCTCGGCCATTCCGCCCATACGCATTTGTTTCATTTTCTCGATTGTATTTTGATTGTTCATTGCGTCTCTTGTTTTAGTTATAAAATTCAGCTCCACGGATGTTTATATGCTTGGTAATATGAGGCTCTATGCTGATGGCTAAGTCCTCCATATCCATTTTATTTGCCAGTATGTTTTTAATAATGTGGTATCCGTAGCGAGGTTGATCGAGTGCCATTTTACAAGCATTATCAAGTCTTTGTTCCGTGTAGGCCGATTTTAGGTTGATAACCCCTAAACATTGCTTGTAAGCGATTTCAGGATAGGTGTCCTTTTGTAAGAGCTTGCCTACATAAGCTTCAACATTAGAGCCTGATTTTTTTGCCCAGTTTAAAAAGAAGGCGGGGCTCCAATCCTGATAAAACTTGTGAGAACTGCTTAGATGTTCATCCTTCTTTGTATAGGCTCCTTTTCTGTAATTTCTTTTATGAAAGGCAATGCGTTCTGACTTATCATAAATCTCAACATCTTCTGAGTTGTATTGAACTTCTACCTGCTGTCCGATGAAGCGAAACGGAACACTATAATAATTTTTGTCTTCGTGCAGATAGACAAAACCCATCTTTTGAACTTTGGCTTTCTTGTATTCTTTTAGCTCATATGGCTGTGAGACAAGTGCAGCAAGATAAGGTTTTTCAATATCCAGAAACAGTTTGGTACGACTGGTCTCCAACTGCTTCATAATATAATTGTTGTACTCTGAAAGTTTTTCCCCGATTGCTTTGTTTAGATCTTCAAGACTAAAAAATGTAAGCTTATTTAAAGGATAAAAAATACGTTGATAAACCAGTTTAACAGCTCCTTCTACAAGTGCTTTATCTTGGGGAGAATAGCCTCTGGTAGGATTAATGCTTGTGTTGTAATGCACAGCAAGGGATTTCAGGCTCTTGTTTACTACCGCTTCGTATTTGCTGGCCTTCGTAACTGCTGATTTTAAATTATCGGGCACAATGGCTTTGGGAACACCACCAAAGAAAGATAGACAACGATTAATAGAGCCTATAAAATCCTCTTTCTTTTGGCTTATAGTGGCTTCAACATAAGTGTACTGGCTTGCAGGAAGTATACCTACAAAAACTTCTACTTCGGTAATTTCTCCTGTATGTTTATCAATTATACTAAGCTTCTTTCCGCTATAGTCAACATACATCTTATCACCTGCTGTATGCGTCAGTTTACCACTGGCTTTTACTTTATCTCTCCACCGAGACAGGTGCTCGCCGAATTGACTATGTCCGTAACCATCTGGATGTTTCTGAAGGTATTCCTTCCATAATACCTCACGCGTACATCCAGGCTTTTTTAACTCCCTTTCAAAATAGGGAAAGTAACTCGAAAGCACACTGTACCTCGTTGTATTAAGCGTTTCACGAGCAGGAAACATTTCTTCTAACGTCTTGTCGTCGTGCTCTAATAATATGGCGTACGCTAAACCAGAAGCCTTGAACAAACGAACGTAATGATTGATGGTATTACGATGAATGTTCAATAATTTTTCGCAAGAACGATTACTTTCGCTCTTGTCTTTTAACAATAATAATTGCCTTAGTTCCATAATATCTACCTTTTTAGCAGCCATAACCTTTCATTTAGTTTTAAAGGTTATACGGTAGAAATTACATCTGTTATTTTTTGTGGCACAATAACTCCGGAATGGGTGGCACAACTTGCTCCGGAATCAGTGGCACACTTTGCTCCGGAATAGGTGGCACAACATCAATCGGAATGAGTGGCACAACTTGCTCCGGAATGGGTGGCACAATGACTCCGGAATGAGTGGCACAAGTTCGAGCGGATTATCCA
>CAYPOW010000390.1:0-2723 GCA_964412145.1 uncultured Draconibacterium sp. | reverse complement strand
CTTAACAAGCATCTGGAAAAGACGCAGATGATATCAAAATCGATCATTAAAAAAAGTCAAATCAATTTGCGGTCAAAGTCGCAGATACTTGCACAAATGGAACAACTAATTCATTTGGCCGATCCGAAACAAATTTTAAGAAAAGGATTTAGTATCACTCGAGTCAATGGAAAATTGTTAAGAAGCGTAGATGAAGTGAATGAAAAATCCATTTTAATCACCGAAATATGCGATGGTAAAATTGAAAGTAAATTAACGAAAACCTATAAAAATGAGCAAGAAAATAACCTATAGTGATGCGTTTGTAGAACTTGAAAATATTATTCAGGAGATTGAAAACGAGGCAATTAGTATTGACGATTTATCTATAAAAGTAAAACGTGCCTCCATATTATTAAAATTTTGCAAAGATAAATTGCGCTCAACAGAAACTGAGATCAGCACCATTCTCGGCGAAATGGAAACGGAATAAAAGCGAATTAAAATTTGTAAATTTGTAAAAAGAGTATGCACGTGAAAGAACAAAAAACACCGATAGGAATTCAACTGGCCAGTTTACCCATACATTTCTATCGGTATGTTATATCACCCATTACACCTGCATCATGCCGGCATTATCCAACTTGTTCAGAATATAGCTTGCAAGCTTTAAAGCAATTTGGATTGATAAAAGGCGGTGCTTTATCTGCAAACAGAATTGCACGCTGTCAGCCATGGGGAACAAGTGGTTACGATCCTGTTCCAAAAATAATTGTAAAGGTATTTTTAAAATCGAAATTGAAAGAAAATATAAATCAATACTAATATGAAGAGAAGAGACGCATTCAAAAAAATCGGACTGGCAAGCCTTGCTATTGGAGCTGCTAGTATTTTCAAGCCATCTTTTGCTGAAGGCCAAGTTCCTCAGGGCGGAAAATTAATCATAAATCGCCAAATGATGAGTTTCGCCGATCCTGAAAACCCTACTGATTTTGAGCTAAAACATACACCTGAAATTAGCTTTTTAGAATCAGATGGAAATGGATTTACAAAAATAAGAATCCATATTGGTTCAAAGGGAATTGTTCATCCAACAGAAGAAAATCATTGGATTGATTATTTAAAAGTATACACTAACGATAAGTTGGTAGTATTTACAGAAAATGAAAATGGCCCAATTAGAGGATATGCAGAGTATTTTATAAAACTAGTTAAAGGCGATATTCTGTTGGTAGAAGCTGCTTGTAATCTGCACGGAATTTGGAGTAATTCGGCTACTTTTTAGTTATTAAAAGATGAGGGCTTAAATTGATTAAGCCCTCATCTTTAGATTTTATACGCCTGCTTTTTTAAGCTTAAAAAGCTGCAAGACAACATATCCCAGCGTTAGCCAAACTCCAATTAAAATTCCGAAATAGGTAAAAATAAGCCACCAGGGAGCCATAACACGAACGGTCCACAAAGAGCGATCATTCAATAAATTTACGATTTCAACAGGCCTTACATTTACTTCCACTTCTGAAAATATATCACCATAAGTATCTGTATCACTTAATTTTGCAAAAGCTATGGCTTTTCCTTCTTCACCTCCCGGTAAATCAATAGGGATATCGGCCGTAATCAATCCCTTAGCATCGCTTAAGCCTCCAATATCTCCAAAGGGAAGATTACCAAAATAGCGTTTAATAAAAAAACTAACTTCAATATCCTTTGCCGGAACTTGTTGACTGTTGCTTGCAGTTCCTAAAACAAGTGCTGACAATGTATTTTCTTCCGCTAAATATTCGAGATTGAGCTGATATGGTGCACTTAGTTCTTGTCCATCATTTTTAATTACAGCAATTGTTTTTGTAACTTTTTTATTTTCATCAAAAGAGCGAATATAATTCACAATTTGCCAACGTTGCACATCTGATAAAACAGCTTTAAAAGTTGGCATAACAACCCTTCCTTCAGTAATTTTATCGAAAATGGCGCCATCTGAATTTGCACTTAAAAAAGCAGCGTTCGCCATATCTGATGGTTTTGGTACAAGTGGCAAAACATTGTTTTTTCCAGGATCGCCGTGACAAGATTTGCAGTTAGTCATATATAAGACCTTCCCTTCTTTTATACTTGCATCATCTGCCTGAACAGGATTTTGCATATTTGCTTTGGCATCGGAAACTTTCCAATCGCTTTGCGCAAAAGAATCCAATCCTAAAAAAAGAAAAGAAATGAAAAAGCTTAGGAATAGCTTTTGAAATGGAACTGATTTAATAAATATCTTAGTCATAGCTTTCAAATTCTTCGGTTAAACCTTCTTCCTCTGCCAATTCCCAAATAGGAATTACAGGAAATATTTTTAATAATGCTGTAATTATACCCAAGGCCATAACAAAAGATCCTAAGGTTACAAATACTTCTATCCATGTTGGGAAATACTTATGGAATGCTTCCGGCACATTCTGAATAGGCAAATGAGGGTGCATCAATGTTGGTACAACAATGATAATCCGTTTCAACCAAGCTCCTATCAAAACAAAAACAGAAATAAAAGCTAACCAACCTGGACTTCTAAATTTCTTAAAGAGCATCAAAATGATGGGAATTAGCATTCCAAAAATCTGAACTCCCCAAAAGAGTACAGCATACTTGCCACTAAACAAGGTATGCAAATGAACTGCGTCGGCGCCTTTCATTTTATAGGCAGGAACCAAAAATTCATTCAAATTAAAATAGAGGTAAACCAGAGAAACCAAGAC
>CAYPOW010000389.1:0-2742 GCA_964412145.1 uncultured Draconibacterium sp. | reverse complement strand
TGCTAAAAGAATTCGAGAAGAGGGACTTTTTGTTATGGGTATAGGAAGGAAAATTACACCAATTGCATTTGTAAATTCTTGTGAGGTTTTTACTTTCACTGAGAATTTAATACCTGAATCGGAAATATCTGGAATAAAAGACACTGAAAAAGCAGAAATAAAGAAAGAGAGTCAACTTAAGAAAGTTAATCAAAAGGTCACTAAAAAAGCGGAAACAAAGAGTGAAATTCCAGAACTTGACATCAGTATTATTGATAAGGCTTTTGAAATATCAATTAACGAAGAAGATGAAGCATATATCTCTAAAGTTGGAGCATCTCTTAGGAAAATTGACCCAAGTTTTGACCCAAGAACTTTTGGATTTAAAACGCTTACTCAACTTTTTAAGAGTGTAGATAAATATGCAATTGTTAAAAATGAAGTGAATGGATTAAATCATCCACTTGTGAAATTGAAATAACTACAGCTAACAAAAAATAGAGTGCATGCCGCAGATAGTGCTAAATATGAAGATATTAGTAATAAATAAAATTCATAGTAAATTTAATAATTAACAATTTAAACCTATTTATCATGAAAAAAACCTTGAAATTATTTGGAATTTTTGTTGTTATAATATTAATGTCTTCCTGTACTCCAAATAAAATAATGACAATCGTAATTGATGCTGGTCACGGCGGAAAAGACAATGGAGCAGAAATACAAAACACTTTTGAAAAAGATATCACATTATCAATTTCTAAGAGAATGAAAGAACTAAATAATAATGATAAAATTGAAATAGTATTGCTTAGAGATAATGACGAATTTACATCTCTATCTGACAGAGTAAAAAAAATAAATGAAATAAATCCTGATTTACTTATTTCTCTTCATCTTAACTCTAATAATGATACGAATGAAAACGGGATTGAAATCTTTGTAAGTAAATTGAATTCAAATTACGAAAAGTCAAAAGAAATAGCAGAAACATTAATTAACGCTACTTATACTAAACTAAAAAACAGAGGGATTAACGAAGCTAATTTTTTAATTCTAAAAGATTCAAATTGTCCAGCTATAGCTATAGAATTAGGTTTTATCACTAACATTAACGACAAAGAATATCTAGAGAGTGAAAATGGACAGAATGAAATTGCAGAATTGATATTAAACAATTTAAAAAAATAACTACAGCTAAGGCTCATATGCAATACCGATCCGTTAGCTGACGGATCGGTAGCCTTGCTCCTCGACGATTCCTTTTGGGTCTTACCGACCGAAAACGAATCATCTTCGACCCGCGTTTACAGAGCTCAGCGAAGCTAATCCTATATTGCACATACGAGCCCAAACCGATACAAATAAGGCTTAAAAAACCATCGTGCAACGAATAAGCCCATTAATTAATGCAAAATATGCAACGATTAATTTTATAATGCGACAAATAAGATGTATATTCGTTGCAAATTGTACGACGAATGAGTAATTATATATATCAAAAAGACAATTGGCCAAACTTCACTTGGAAAAGTGACGAATTTGTAAACCTACTAAGCGAAGCAAGAAATTTGCAAGGACGCCTAATTGGAAGAATGGAATCACTAGGTTTTGATTTGAGACATGAAGCCTTACTTGATACCTTGACATTAGACGTTTTAAAATCAGCAGAAATAGAAGGAGAACACTTCAATCCAGAGCAAGTTCGTTCATCCATTGCACAAAGATTAGGAATGGAATACGCGGGCTCAATTACGCCCGACAGAAATGTTGACGGAATGGTAGAAATGATGATTGATGCAACAAATAGTTGCTTCAAACCATTAACGGCAGATAGACTTTTTGATTGGCACGCAGCTTTGTTTCCAATGGGCAGAAGTGGAATATTCAAGATAACGGTTGCGGATTGGCGAAAAGATACAACAGGAGCAATGCAAGTTGTTTCAGGTGTAGCAGGTAAAGAGAAAGTACATTTTCAAGCTCCCGATGCCGATTTAATAGAAAAAGAAATAAACCATTTTTTAGCTTGGTTTAACGGAGAAGATAAAATTGATTTAGTAATAAAAGCGGCTGTCGCACACCTTTGGTTCATTACCATTCACCCTTTTCAAGATGGGAATGGTAGAATAACAAGAGCATTAACCGATATGTTATTAGCACAATCAGATAAAAGCACCCAACGATTTTATAGTATGTCGGCTCAAATAAGAATAGAAAGGAAACAATACTATGAAATACTGGAAAAAACACAAAATGGAGAACTCGATATAACTGAATGGATAAAATGGTTCTTGAGTTGTTTAATCAATGCATTGAAATCAACGGATATAATTTTGACACAAGTTTTAATCAAAGCTGATTTTTGGAATAAACATTCAAAAACGATGATAAACGAGAGACAGAAAAAACTATTAAATAAATTATTAGATGAATTTGAAGGTAAATTAACCTCATCAAAATGGGCAAAAATTGCAAAATGTTCCAAAGACACAGCGATACGGGATATTAACGACTTGATAGGTAAACAGATACTGCAAAAAGAAGCGGCAGGAGGAAGAAGTACAAATTATGAAATGGTTGAAATAAAATAATTGAAAGCCCTTTTGTAACAAAAAACAAATAAAGCGGGTTTTTTGCATTAGAATTAGAGCATATCGGAAACCCACGCAGCGCATATATTGATTTAAAAAACGAGAAGATTACGATTAAAAAAGGAGGATAAAATGGCATATTGGCAAATGAAAAACCGTAAAAAGAATGTTC
>CAYPOW010000388.1:0-2754 GCA_964412145.1 uncultured Draconibacterium sp. | reverse complement strand
ATGCATCAAGTTCGTCTTATGCCAATACTTCAGCAATTGGCAGTTCCGGTTTTGGTGTTGGTGGATCGATGGCTCGTTTTGGAATCAGCGGAAATACGTTGTACACTGTTGATGATAGGATGTTGCATATTTTTGATATTACAGATGCCAGCAATCCAATAAACTATGGCGAAGTATATGCAGGGTGGGCTATCGAAACCCTTTTTATTACTGGTGACAAGTTATTTTTAGGCAGTCAGAATGGTGTTTATATTTACGATATTGCATTTCCCAGAGTTCCGGAATATTTAAGTCAATTTTGGCACAGTACAGGTTGCGATCCGGTTGTTGTTTCAGATACGCTGGCCTTTGTGACTTTACGCGGGGGAAATGCCTGTGGAAATACTTTAAACCGCTTGGATGTTCTTTCAGTGGCCGATTATAGCAATCCAAAATTGTTAGCCACTTATGCAATGAGCGGCCCTTATGGTTTGGGAATTGACGATAAAACATTATTTGTATGTGATGGAGATGCCGGCTTAAAAATTTACGATATAAGCGATCCTTTGGCACTTGATCAACATCTGTTGGCGCATTTCCCTTTTATTAATGCATATGATGTGATTCCTTATAATGGACTTCTGTTTATGATTGCCGAGGATGGATTTTATCAGTACAGTTACGAAAATTTAAGTGCAATAGAATTTGTTAGTAAGATTGATATTTTGAGAGCTGATGATAAAAAATAGAATCAATGCGTGGTAATAAAAATTAATACTTGTAGCAAAATGGAGGTATAAAACATTTGTAATTAAGTTGGTTCTTCTTTTTATAAATGTTTTATTTCTGGCCACATGTGATTAAATCGACTTAAGCTCTGATATCCCATCTTGTATTGAGGATAAAATTAAAGAAAGCAATGAAAAATGAAAATGTGGAAAATCAGAAGCCGCTCGACTAATTCGTATCTTTGACTAACTCAATAAACAGAATAAATCCGACTGGTGAGCGATACGCATTTAGAAGATATAATAAATGGTTGCAAAAAAGGGAAAAGGCAATCTCAGGAGTTGCTTTACCGGTACTTTGCTGCGAAGATGTTTGCCGTTTGTTTTTATTATGCCGGAAACAAAATGGAAGCGGAAGATTTTTTGCATAATGGATTTATAAAAGTGTTTGAGAATATAAAACAATATCAAAAAAAAGGGGCTTTTGACGCCTGGATGCGAAAAATATTTATGCATACCGCTTTGGAAAAATATCGACAAAAGAAAAACCTTTTGTTTTCTGATAGCAAGGAAGAGGAATTGCTTGAATCTACAGAGGAAGATGTTTATAGTAGGATCTCAACGGAGAATTTGATGGGAATAATACAGCAACTTTCTCCGGCATACAGAATGGTTTTTAATTTATTTGCCATCGAAGGCTATTCGCACAAAGAAATTGGTGAGTTACTAAACATATCAGAAGGAACTTCAAAGTCCAATTTATCGCGCGCCCGATTGCAATTGCAAAAACAACTAAAGGCACAGCTCGAATTTAAGACAAACAATCGATGAGTCGGAAATTTAAAAATACAGACAATATCCTGAAGGACAAGCTTCTAATGGCAGAAGTTACTCCTCCAGATTCTGTATGGAATTCGATAGAAAGCACCTTAAAGGCTAGGCAAAGAAAAGGAGTTATTGTGCTTTATCGAAGCGTGTTTTATGCTGCTGCCGCGATTCTTATTCTTGCTTTTACGGCTTATTATTTTAGTCGCTCGGAACGCAATTTGGAGCCAACAAAAAATAAAATCGCCAATCAAATAAAAAGCGATAGTTTGCCAAATAATATGGATTCTTTATCTAAAGAAAATCCTGAAATAGAATCGATTATTTTGGCTAAGTCAGATTTGCCAAAGGCAATAGATCGGCGTTTATCTAGTCTAAAACAACAAAATACTGAAGATGCCCCAGAACTTTATACAATTGATAATCAAGATAAAACAACTGTTTTAGAAACAGAAATAGCCTTTATTGTTTTAAGGAAACCCGAAATGCCAATCGAGTTAGTATCTCAAAATAAATTGAATCTGAATACTTTAAAGTTATTAAAGGCAAATGGGTATAAGCGGATTTTGGAACAGGAAGAATTAAAAAATCTTCTAACCGAGAATTCCTCAAAGCCCGTGCAGAAAGGATGGTCAATTGGCCTTGCATTTGCACCCACAAGCATAGACCGATCAGGTAGTATATTTACACCCAATTCCGAAGCTTTTTACGACAATGCCAGTAGCCCAACAACTTATGTTTCCGAAAAAGATATGCCAGCCTATTCAGGAGGCGTAAATTTGGCCTATCAGATTTCAGAGCGATGGAGTTTTCAGACTGGGATTTATTATTTGAAACAAGGTCAGCGCATAGAGAATTTCAGTGTTTTGCAAAATTCCGTCAATGCCAGCAATAGCTCAAATTCGTATTATGGAAATATTATTTTTGAAAACTATCAGGTATTGAGCGACAACGCCCAAATGGCAGATTATGTACAACTTACAGATGATGTTTCATTTTCAAGTTTCGATGCCGACTTAGTACAACAGTTTGAATTGCTCGAGATTCCTTTTATCGCCAATTATAAGATCATCAATAGGAAGACTGTTTTGTCTCTTTTGGTCGGAATTAATTCAGGTATTTTAATGAGAAATCGTGTTTATTTGGCCAATAATCCTTCTGATGTCGTTGGAGAAACAGAATCGATAAATAAATTAATCTATAAAAGTGTTTTCGGTTTCAA
>CAYPOW010000387.1:0-2755 GCA_964412145.1 uncultured Draconibacterium sp. | reverse complement strand
CGATCACTTTTTGAAATAACGACAATTACTTCCTCCTATTACGTAGCCCCTAATGTTTGGCGTGTGCGGCGGGATCGGAACGATCACGACCGAACAAACCGACCAAACCTGAATCGGTACGATTCAGACTAAAGCAAACCACCCAGCCTACCCGCTGACACGTTTGTTATGGGCTTTTAAGAGATTTGATTGTTCATAGAATAATTGACCCAAAACATCGTTTTCATTAAAAGATTCTACTATTTGACCTAAAAAATATTGAGAATTAATATGAATTAACAAGAAATTAGTTTATGGTAAAGAAGATCCAATTGCAACAGAAAAAATAATAAATGATATTACTACAATTACAATAATTAGCACACAACCAATATTCATTGTTTGTAAAAAACAACCTTCTGTAGGTTTGTCTGAGTTTCTTTTGTTTTTTTTCCTTATTGCTAAATCAAGGAATTCACCACAATGTTTACATTTTTTTGCTTCAAAAAGTATTTCTTCACTACAAAAGGGACATTTTTTTGTCTCCATAATTACCTCGCATAATTATTATTTGAGATTACTTTTAATAATCGTATCTTCTAAAAACCTGTATCAACCCATTCTCCTGCAGATTTCATTTCAGTCTTTAAATGCTCTTCACTTTTAATACTATCCAAATCAGTGGTAAAAAAATAATTTTCTGTTACTCGTATTGATTTATCAAATATGGGATTAAAAAAAGTATGAACACCTTTAAAGGTCGAATCGTTAACTGTGTCTATACTTTCAATTTTTAACTCCTTAATTAATCCCCTAGCGTTGATTTCTATTTTTTGAATGATTCTTTTTTTTACTAAAGAATCACTATTTGGTTTTTTCCCAGTACAAGAGACTAAAAGAAATCCAACAAATATTGCTAATAATAATTTGTTTTTCATGTTACCATCCTCTCCCTTTTATTATTTTTAATTGCCTAACAACTGCATTTTATACAAAACTGAATTTGCTATAATCTTACTATAGGTCAATAATAAAACTATTTCACCCTATGAAATAAATAACTTACTAAAGTACAATAATTTTTAAAAATAAATCTTTTTAGTAATATAAAGATTCATGAAACAATTAATCAAATGAAAAACGCTCAAGATTGTTTAGGTGGTTCTCTTGATTTTTCTAACTCACGCATATAGACAGCATCGCACATAGATTTAATTTCTCTTTCTAATGGTATTTTCACTATGATAATTTTTTCAATATATTTTATAGATAATTTTATTGGATACCATGATTCAATTTTAGGGACATAAAATTCCTTATTTAATTTTGTCTTAATATTTTCTTGGATAATAATATTTTTATATATAGTGGGTTTAAATATTATAAAAACAGTTAATTCATCAAAACTTCTTGGGTGCAAAAAATAATATTTTTCAAAACTATCTATAATTTCAATATCATTAACTTTGCGTAAATCAACTAAACAAATATAATTATTTTTAATACCAAAACTACTTTGTGATTGGCAGTGATTAAATTTAAAGGTTTCATTTCTATTAGGTTTTATGAATTTATTTTTAAATATATTTGTATATGCTGAATAGGTTGTAACATGAAAAACTTGGCTTCTTAATAAGAGTAATACTTTATTTTCTAATTCTTTTTCACTATTAGAAGTAATTTGAATATTAATAACTTTCATAATAAAAACAACCTATAATTTAAATATTTTGTAAATTGCCCATAATGTTTTGCGTGTGCGGCGGGATCGGAACGATCACGCCAAAGATAACAGTCTACACCCTGAACCGAAAGGTTCAGGACAAAAGCACTGACCAGCCCTACTGCCGACACGCTTGTTATGTGAATTTAATAAAATACTGTCCAAAATCAAACATTTTCCGTATTTGTTATTTCTTCAAGTTTTAAGATTTCCTGATAATCTTCAATGTTTTGTTTCTTTAGTTTTTTCCCCGATAAGTCTTCTTTTATTTTATCAAGAATCAGCATTTGAAATGTATTTACTATAAAATTTGGTGAAGCTATTTTGCCTTCATTAATCTTGTCTATTTCTTCTGGATTAAAGAATTCAGATAATAATTGTTTAATTATATCATCTTTCCGCCAATCAAATTCATTAATTGAATAAAGATAAATACTTAACAATCTGAATTCGAAAGTCGAATATTTAAAGAATATATTCCATAAATCAAATGATATCAATGGTAAATAATATCTTACACTTTCTGAAATATTGAAATTTTCTTTAATTATTTGCTGTGTTATTTCTGCTTTAAGCAATTTTCTATTTTCAATATCAAATTTTATATCATCAGGAGATATATAATAATAGTATTTTGTTACTTTTCCACAAAAAGCATCAATATCTATTGTGATTTTCCAAATGTCATTTAGTATATCATACTTTTTTTCTTGTATCTTTTCATTGTGAGTTAACAAACTACCTAATACACTTTTTTTTGAATCAATTGCACCTTTAAGTTCTTCTAATCCTTTAGATATTTTCTCTTTAAATGATTCAATTTCTAGTTGATAATCTTTTTTTTGTTTTTCTAGGATTTTGGATGCCCATACTTTACCCAACCAACTCGATAAAGCAAATAGAATTACACCAGCCCCACCAACGCTTGCCATTATTGCTAAAGCAATTTCAAAAATTGATTTCATTACTCATCCTTATTTTTTTTTGTACATTAATTTCACATAATGTTTTGCGTGTGCGGCGGGATCGGAACGATCACGCCCAAAACAAACT
>CAYPOW010000386.1:0-2766 GCA_964412145.1 uncultured Draconibacterium sp. | reverse complement strand
AGCTTATCTAAATAACGAATCTGTTGCATAAGTTTATCATCGATTTCTTCCACACGATAGCCACAAATAAGGCCGGTAATTTTTGAAACATTTGGATTCATTCCTGGTGCCTGAGCGAAAAAAGTTTCAAAATCATTCTTTTTGTCTATTTGTTGCAGCAAGGATTTTTGATTAAATCCTGTTAGCCAACAGATAATGGTGTCAACATCTTCCTTGCTATGTCCCTTTTTCTCTGCTTTTTGAATATAGAGGGGATATACACTTGCAAACGACATTTTAAATACTTTTGAATTGTCCATAGTTCTTAAAAAGGAAGTTAAAACTGCGTTATCTGGGTTTGAGATTTCATTGTTTTTAGTATGCTGGAATAAAGATAGAAATTAATATTGGAATAAAACAATTTATGAAGTTTCTTAATTTTCAATAGATCTAAAATTCCACATATTCAGTTCCTATGGAACTTAAATATAAATGTAAACAGACAAATAACCATTTCTTAATCAAATGATTAAGCATGTATTAACACGGTTCTCGACAAGCTCGAACTGACCCTGTTCTCGACAAGCACATCGAGCTTGTCGAGATGCGAACTGACATTGTTCGCACTGGTTACATTGTGGAAAGAAGATCGTTTTCTATTTCTTTTATCTTAGCTTCTCTTTCAAAAGAAAAAGTTTTATCTGTCTGGTTACATAATTCATAGAGTTCCAATGCTTTTTTAAGAAAGACTTGCTTCTGATCGGGTTTTAAATTTACGCCAATTGCATATAGATATTCAGCCAATAATTCAAGATTCACAGAATTAAATCCCTTAAACTGATGGATATAATCTTTTGAAGCAGATTGATCCAGGGCTATGAACTTATCAAAATCAAATCCAATTTCATTGAATAGCATATCTTTTGTTTCTCCGAATTGGGTTTCAATTGTTATCGCGAGATTTTCTTCTCTTCCAATAATGCGATTTAAAATTGATCGCAAAAGCAATCCAATCTTTTCAATTTCTCTTAATAAGTAATCTCTTTTTTCCATTGCTATTTTTTTCTGAATAGCTTTTGCCAATTACATTAAAACTTAGCTAGTTTCCTGAGCATTCATCTGTTTATTTTCAATTATTATCCAAATCTATGTTTAGGTATTCCTTATATGTTTTTAATACATATTGATCAATCCACCCATAAAAAGACTGAATATCATTTACTGTTTTATCGCCTGTTTCAAGCCCTGTTATTAATAATTCGGCCTTATCAAAGATTTTATCTTCGATAGGTTGTAGTAGTTGCATATAGCCATTCTTTTGTTTGTTAATGACTACTGATAGGTTAATATAATTCGAACCTTTATCAATAAGAATAGGGAAGCACTCCTCTTTTAATGATAGAGCCGCTTTACATAAAGGTGATTGATATTTATTATCCATAGATACTACTTTGGGTAATTGACTTCCGGCCGATAACCAGGTTGGAATGGCTATTGAGGTTAATGGAAATCCTAAAATTGTCCACATCATGGCATCTTTAACATGGATTTTATCTTTTGCACCTACTATCATTATTGCTGATGCAGTAGATATACGTGGAATATAGTCGATAAAAAATTTAAATTCGGCAATATCTATTTGTTTAGGTAAATCTGCAGTCAAATCAGTTTTTGTTAATGAATGATTCAGATTTCTGGAAATAGCATTAAATAAGAATTGAGGAGAGAGGGTCTTCTTTTTTGATGCTTTGTATAGAGCTTCAAGTGCTGTATTGTAACGACAGAACCCGAAACCTCTTTCAAGTTCGCCACTAAGGGAGTGATTCGTTCTCACCAGTATACCATTTGGAGTTATCTTAGGGTCGTTCGCATCATATTTTATATAGCTGAAATTTCCTGTTTCGTAAAAGGCAGCTCCACCTGACGCATCAATTACACCAAAATTAGCATCCAGTCCGCTAGGCTTTGGTATAGAATCAAGTAAGTCTTCAAAATCTTTAAGGGTCTCGCATTTCTGCAATGCAAGTTTCATAATTATACCTTCCTGATCTTGGAATTCGGTCGTATCGCCAACATTATTATTATAGGCAGCAGAATTGATTATGGCAAATCCGGTTTCGTTATATCCTCCCCAAACTTTTTTGTTCCATTCCTTTTTGCCATCAACTAAACCAAGATATTTATATTTGCCATCATTAAAAAATGCAAGGGAGTTTTGCATTTGTTTCGTATCTCTGTTCTTAAATAATATTGGCTTTCCATCTACAGTATATTTACCAGAAATGATAAAAGTTGTACAGGCAATTGTCTGAACATGCATAATTAAGAGAAAACACCAAACACCAATAAAAGTTATTTTTTTCATCTTTGTCGTTTCATTATTTTTTAAAAAAAAGTCTTGTTTAAAGTAAAAGTAAAAATTAATATTGGAATTGCAAAAGGTTTATTTAAACAATATATAATTATCTCTTAATCAGTGTGTTGACGTTTATAACTTGCGTTGTTATCTTGACAAGCACGAAGGGATGCTGCTCTCGACAGTCATCTTGAGCAACGTCACATCGAACAATGTCACATCGAGCTTGTCGAGATGTTACCGAAAGGCGAGCTAACATTGTTCTTAACAGTCATTTTTAGGGTGCCAATAGGCGAATTATTATAGCCCTATGTTTTGGAAAGATTTTTATCCTTTTCCTTTTTTTAATAACCAACTACAACCAATTGATAAATAGTTCATTCTTTGATTTATGCCTGTTCCAAATGAAAAATCAAATTGTAGAGTTTCAT
>CAYPOW010000385.1:0-2797 GCA_964412145.1 uncultured Draconibacterium sp. | reverse complement strand
AAACTTTATTAGCGTTAAGCGCACAGCGGATATCGGTTTCGTGATCACCAATATAAATAACTGTTCCGTTTCCGAGAGGAACAAGTTCCAAAATGCACTGCAGGAGTCCGTCTGGATCTGGCTTTTGTTTGCTGGATTCAACTTCTTCATAACCGAGGATGCATTTGAAATATTTCAGCATTTTGGTTTTATGCAAATACTGCTTTATATTTTCTTTGGAATTTTGTGAAACAATCCCATGTGGATATTTCCCTAAAGTACTTATTACATCAACTATCCCATCATAAAAGGGTACTTCAGTTTCATCTTTGAGCTGGAACTCTGACCATAACCTGCCGGCTTGTTCAATTTCACTTTCACTTAAGTTAAATTCATTCTTATAAAGTGTTCTCCAATTCTCAGCTTTATTAGTAACAACTCGGTAATTATTCAAATCAGCTAAAGCAGGGACATTTTCAGGTTCCTTTCCTGTAATTTGTTTAATGATCTTCCTGGTAACATTCAGGTTTTTAATATGCGTGTCAACCAGCGTTCCATCGTAATCCCAGATGACAGCTTTAATCATTAAATTACTCCCCTGTTACGATAATAGATTAACAAAATAATGAAAAGGGCTATGTTTGCGAAAATACAAAAAAAATTAATATACATACTAGATGAAAAATAGCCAATAGCGACGATCGCTGAGGGCAGTAAAATTAAACCTATTTTTTTCCAAAGTGGCTCATCAGCCACAAAAACAAAAATTCCAATTGCTATAGGAAGCAACAGAGGCCAAAATCTAAAAGCTATCCATAAATTAAACATAAGTAAACTCCGCTTTTACTTTGTTCGATCATTTTCGATGCTCTCTAAAGCTAATTTTCATTCTTGATAGGGCAAGCAATTAATTGAATCAGCTCCTATAAATTAGCTAATAGCTTTGATTCTATCAAGAAAAATTTCGATATATCTATCTTTAGCTTTTTCACTAAGAAATGAAGAACTTATCAAAGCTATAACTTGTTCTTCTTTTACCGGAAATTCTTTGATAATTTTTATTGCTCTTTTCTGTTTAATCTTGTAAAATTCAGCTAGTTTCATAAAATCTTCATAGCCATAAAATCCGTTTTGTTTATAAAATTTTGTTTCAAAATCATCAAACAGGTCAAGAGCCATTTGACTTTCTTCAGGGTAATGTATATTGGTATTTAACAAATCATATGCAGGTGTATGTACAAAATCCCCATCTTGAGTTTCGATTAGTGAGAAATTTTTTAAATGTGCATCACCGTTACCAAAAACATAATTAAAAAGTGCTAATTTAAAGAATTTCTCAAGCTCAATTATAGAAGCTGAACAGAACTCTTTGATAATGTTTCCAGCTGCTTGAACACTAAAATCATATTTATAGTTCTTACCATTAGTTTCTGGAGATATCCCTGCTAATTGGCAGAAATCTTCTTGCCGAACTTTTTCTCCGTTTCTTCGATCAAAACGCTTGGTTACATATGCCGGTTCACCATCTGTAAAATAAATCAAAGCATTTTCGGCAGTCGGGATTTTAAAAATCTGTTTGGCTATTTGCATTGTCAGGTGCTCATTAGCAGGAACATCATTTTGAAATTTGGGAATGTGTTGTTGGGGAACCGGTTTTAGGATATACTCTCCATTTACTATAGTGGGAACTAATTCTGATTTCTTCAATTTTAAAGAAATTTTATCTTGAACACCTGATATTGAAAAATGGTCAGACATTTCGTAACTTACTTTTTGAAAGTCCGATTTTTCCAAATTTAATATAGGTGTTTTCCCTTTAAACACTTTCTTCAAACACGAATTACAATATTGTTTATTCTCAGTATACTTGTAGCAACCTTGACACAATGTCATTTGATTTCCTTGATAGTGACACAGCCAATAGTATCTATATCTGCAGTTGAAATAAGTCTTTTGAAATAATCATTTTCCTCTATTTTTAATTTTCTGGATTGAGTTTTTGATATGAATCCTTCAGTTAACAAACCATGAAAAAAGGGAAAAAGATTACTTGATTGGAATTTTTTCTGTTTCTTTGGGAGTGTAAGACTAATAGATTTTAGAGATGGGTCGCTTAGATATTGCTGATCATATTTAAAAAAATAACCTTCACTAGTTTTTTCAATAATACCAGCAAGAATGTTTTTGTAATAAACATTAGCTTTCATCAATTTTTACCCTTAACTTCAAATATAATTTGTAGACCGAGTATTTCACAAATCTTATTCATTACTTGCAGAGTTGGATTTCCTTTACCAGATTCGATATCGCTTATCGTATGCAAAGCCACTTCAGAGATTTCGCTTAGGTCTAGTTGATTAATTGCCAATATCTTGCGTCGCTGTTTTATGATTTTCCCAAAATTCTTAATAATCATTTTACCTCATATTTTCATTTTACTGAACATTCTATCTATAAATTAATTTTTAATACTTAATATGCAAGTACTTTTTTCATTTTAATGAAGATTTGCCGAAATTCTTAATGAGGAATTGCAATAAAATGAAATGATATTCATTATAATGAATATCGGGGAGGTTTGGACAATATGAGCTAATTATAAATTGAAATATTCATTTTAGTGAAAATTAGATATTTCATACAATATTGTAAAAAATTTAATAGACACGAAGACTGTAATAATTCAAATTGAAAAATGAAGAATTTTTTTAAGTTTGCAAGACTTGACTCGCAACGAAGTGTAAGTCGAGAATTGCTGAAATCAAATTGTTCTCGCCCCAAGCCTCACTTTGGGACAAGTCCACTGGGAATTGGAGAT
>CAYPOW010000384.1:0-2797 GCA_964412145.1 uncultured Draconibacterium sp. | reverse complement strand
ATTACAGCATGCAGTGATTTATATTTGCCGTTCACTGCTTCTCGGCACACTATGAGCAGTAGCGGATTTTAAGCCACTAATCTGTCAGATAGCACCGACCTTTGATTTATAGTTTTACGTTTCAAAATAGCACTGAACCCGCTATTGCTTATACACAATGTTACCTGCATGTGCTTTTTATTCATCAATTCTTTTTAGGATCCCATTTACAAAATGAAGTTTATAGCCCAACCAGTAGTACCATATTTCATATGTGCCAATTTCAGTTGTAGTTTTATCACTCCATAAAGGTGAACCCCATGCGTACTTACACATTTCTTTGGTCATTCCAATGTTTACTTTGTTTTTTGAAATTAATTCACCATTCTGAAGACCAAATTTATTAATGCAATCTTCTCTCCATTTTTCAAATTTTTGTTTTTCAATTTGCTTCTCTTGTTGTTGTTTAATAACTAATTGTTTGGCTTGCATTTCACTTTCTATCTTTCTTTTCAAATAGTCGCTTTCAAGTATAAAACCATTATTATTATACAAATCACAATAAACACTATCATTTTGTATTCTTTTAAATTCACCTTCTAAAGGCTTTATTTTGGAAAAAGCTATTGTTTCACCATTAGTGCCTTTTAAAATATAAAAAAGGGAATATGCATTTGAATTATATTTATACTCGCCATAATAATTCTTTATAGACTCCCAGTATTCTTTTGAATAAGCCTGACTCATTTTAAGCAAAGTTACATCAGTGCAGAGCCATTTACTTCCTCTCAACACCCTAACTCTTTTGGATTTAGCCACTTTTACTCCTTTATCATTTTCATATACCTCTTCACATTTAATACCATGTGTTTCAAGTTCACAATTGTAAAAAACTTCTTTTTCCACTTTATCATCAAAAATCAGATATTTATTCTCATACAATAATTTCTGTTTAACAAAGTATGGTACTAAAATAAAATGCTTTATTAAATCAAATGAGCAATAATATGACTCATTATTGGTATCACTTCGAAGAACAAATATTACCTCAGGATTATAATAGCGCCCCATTTTGCTATATACTTTATAATCGGGTATTGTATCTAATAATCCTTTTGGACAATTATCATAGATTACTTCTTTCCATGGTTTTATATCTTTAAGCCCCCAATCGCTCAATAATTTATTAATCGTATCGCCATATAGAACATTAATGATAGTTAAATACTTATCACCATATTTATCCAGATCATTAAAAAGAGGTAAATAAATATTTAGACCAATATATCGTTTGTAATCAGGGATACGCTTATAAGTCACCCAATTTGTGAGGCTATCATATGGTTCTGGTTTTAATATTATTTTTTCTTCAGTTTTTTTAGGCCCTAAATCTAAAGTAGTTATTTGAGAAAATAAAAACTTTGAATTTGAAAAGAATAATATCGAAATTATTAGGAACAGTTTGATATTTGTTTTCATTTTATAGTTTAATTAAAAGAGTATATTTAAACCAACGACAAAAAAACTATTCACTTCCCCATCTAACCAATAAATTATCATCCCATTTGGAAGCCCAGTTAATAGTTTCTTTTTCTCCATTTAAAACTTTTTCTAAAAAATCCCATCTATTTCTAGTTAAATCAGCAGCCTCTTTCGGTAAAAAATACATGTAACGAGTAAAATCAGGTAATACAAATTCAGAAACCCATTTAGATGGAATAATATAAACGTCTGGTTTTTCTTCGTATTCACCTTTAAAGTCAACAAAAACATACCAGAAATCCACAGAACTACGGCCAATTACATTTTTATTTGCATCCCATTCATAACCTTCACTACCATATCTTTTTTTTCGATATGCTCTTTGGCTAGTTTTAATTTGAATAGATATACTTTTTAATCCATTGTTTGAACTTAGCAATAAGTCAATATTAGGCATGTTCCCCAAAGTTAATCCAACATATAATCCTCTTCTCGATAATTTATAGGCAACAAAATATTCTCCTGCTTCACCAATAAAGTTTTTTTTAGGCATAAGAATTCAATTTTTTAAATTATAAAAACAACTATAAATATAAACAATACACGTGATTTCTTAGCATTGCAGGTAACTTGTTTATAAACGAGAGAAACTTTCGTTTTACCGACTTATGAAGTTTATAAAACGAATGTTTTGTTCGTTTTACTTAGAATGTCAATTTACGTCATATTCTTAAATTATCCAAAGGATTTCTTATGTTCATTAGATTTCTTCTGCTTACATAAGTATAAATCTCGGTTGTTTTACTGCTTGCATGTCCCAATAGTTCTTGAATTACCCTTAAATCAACACCATCTTCCAGTAGGTGTGTCGCAAAACTGTGCCTTAGTGTATGGGGAGTTACCTTTTTCTTAATCCCTACTTCCAGAGCTTTATTTTGTACTATTTGCTGAATACTTTTTCCAGAATATTTCAAAGAGTTTTGCCCATTAAAAAGGTGAACTTTTGGTAAATAACTTTTATGGTATCTCTTTATTTGTTTAACCAAATTGCTCCCAACAGGAATCATTCTCTGTTTATCACCTTTTCCTATTACATACATGACTTTCATGTTGAAATCAATATCTTCTATTTTCAAACTTAGTACTTCACTTAGCCTTAATCCACAACCATATAATATACTTATTATGGTTTTATGTTTCTGATTCCTTGTAATGTCAAGCATCTTCTGAATATCTTCCTGCGAAATAACATTTGGTAGTCTTTGCCTTTTCTTTGGTCTCGGTAAATCAAAATCCTCAAATTCTCTGTCGTGAACATATTCATAATATCTCTTCA
>CAYPOW010000383.1:1301-2812 GCA_964412145.1 uncultured Draconibacterium sp. | reverse complement strand
TATCATAGGTGAAAAAATATCAGCACTTGAACTTCAAAAAGAACTTGGACATAAACGCTATGAACCAATTTGGTTGATGTTGAAAAAAATAAAAAACAGTTCTGAAGCTGATAATTTTCTTCATAAGATATCAGATTATATTCAGATAGATGAAAATGGAGTTAAATATATAAATTATAAGAATTTGCTATAGATTATCCGCTATTTATTAAAACGGTTCTGTATTATAAAAAAATGAAGGTATATTATGATTACAAAAGAGCAAAAAGAAAAACTTGAACTTGAAAACAAAAAAATTGCTGATAATATTAGTCAGATCAAAAACCGTATTGTAGTTTTTAGTGGTAAAGGAAAACGCTTAGAAAGCGATGAAACATAGTATTAACAAATTAAAAAGGAGGTAATTATGCCAGGTTTTAATCAAACAGGCCCTATGGGACAAGGTCCTATGACAGGTCGTAGAATGGGACGTTGTGCTAATTTGGGAACAAATCCTAAAAATCAAACTGTTGAATCAAAAGAAAACGCCAACGAAAATACACCTGAAAATATTCAGGGAAGAGGATTTGGCTTTGGAAGAGGTCGAGGCATAGGCGGACAAGGTTTCGGGATGGGACGACGAAACCGTTTCAGAGACAGTTTTTAAATTAATTCTGGAGAGATTAATTTAGCTGCTCTTGATTTAACAATAGAATAATAATGAAAAAGCAATTGTCATTTCAATAGAGAACAGGGTGTTTTTTTTATTTCAATCATTGTCAAACATTCGTAATTGGAAATATTTTATTATCAGAATTATAAGAAGTACCCCCCTCTTGAATATATGCCTTTCTTATATTCTAAAAGGGATGTGCAATTTGGATTTATCGATAAATCGAGGGATGCATAGGATAAAAAGTGTCATTTGGTATAGAATATTTTTACCTATTTAAAATAATTAAAATGGAAAATATTAAGGGATATATTCATTTGTACACCGGCAATGGAAAAGGAAAAACAACAGCAGCAATAGGTTTAGCTATAAGGGCTGTTGGAGCTGGGAAACGTGTTTTTATCGCTCAATTTGTAAAAGGAATGCACTATTCCGAATTAGATACCTTAAAACGAATTCCCGAAATTGACATAAGACAATACGGTTTAGATTGTTTTATTAAGAATAAACCAACCCAAAAAGATATTGATGCCGCCCGCACTGGACTTGCCGAAGTTGCTAAAGTATTATCTAAAAAAGGTTTTGACGTAGTTATTCTTGATGAAATTTGTATTGCCTTGCATTATCACCTTGTTGAAGACGAAGAGGTTTTAAATTTACTGAAAGCCAAACCGGAAGAAATGGAAATTATTTTAACCGGACGCTATGCATCGAAAGCAATGTATAAGATTGCAGATTTAGTTACAGAAATGAATGAAATAAAGCACTATTACAATGATGGAGTACAAGCAAGAAAGGGGGTAGAATATTAGTTCGGGAAATTTA
This sequence comes from uncultured Draconibacterium sp., assembly GCA_964412145.1. Lineage (GTDB taxonomy): Bacteria > Bacteroidota > Bacteroidia > Bacteroidales > UBA12170 > UBA12170. The sequence goes on along the minus strand of CAYPOW010000383.1, from coordinate 1,335 downwards.
TTATAGCATATTAGATTACTGGTAAGCGAAAAAA
>CAYPOW010000383.1:0-1201 GCA_964412145.1 uncultured Draconibacterium sp. | reverse complement strand
CGAAAAAATTTATTTTAAAATTATGGGTTTGCAAATTATTATATATGGTTCTCCTATTCTCAGGAAAAAATCAGTTAAAATAACTGAAAATGATAATGCTGCATTAATTGCAGAAAATTTGCTGAACACGCTTAAAAATGAAGGCGGCTTAGGGCTTGCTGGGCCACAAACAGGGATACTGAAACGAATATTTGTCATGGATACTTCCCCTCTCGCAAAAGAAGACTCATCTATTGCAAAAATAGAGAAAGCTATCGTGAATCCTGAAATTGTAAACTTAAGCGAAAAGAAAGAATATTATAATGAAGGCTGCCTAAGCATTCCCGGTATTTATGAAGACGTGTTACGATCCGAAACTATTGATGTACGATATTATGATGCAAATTTTAATTTATTTGAAGAAAGACTTAACGGCATAGAAGCCCGGATTTTTCAACACGAATTCGACCACTTGGAAGGTGTTCTTTTTATCGACAGATTAAGTTCATTACGACGAAAACTCTTGGCAGGAAAATTAAATAAAATAAAAAATCGATGAAAATAATTATTCATAAAGAAGGTGAAAAGATAGTATGGATTGGTATATTCTCATATCTGATTTTAATCTTTCTTATTTTTAAAATTGCAACAAGCAATCCTTACATTTCTTTTGGAGTGGGAATACTGGGTTTTATCTTGGTTTTGTTTTTATTTTTCTTTTTCAGAAACCCTACAAGGAAAATCATCCCTGACAATAGCATTATATTTGCTCCTGCCGATGGAAAAATAGTGGATATTTCTACTGTTTATGAAAAAGAATTTTTGAAACATGATTGTTTGAAAATTTCAATTTTTATGTCGATATGGGATGTGCATGTGAACCGATATCCATTATCCGGACATATTTCCTATAGCAAATACCATCAGGGTAAATATTTTATTGCAAGTTACCCTAAATCGTCCGAGTTAAACGAGCATCATTCGTTTGCTCTTGAAACACCCGAAGGTATTTCAATATTGGTTAAGCAAATTGCAGGAGCAATAGCCCGGCGGGTTGTTTGTTATGCAAAAGTGAATGAAGAAGCAGTGCAGGGCGATGATGTTGGTTTTATCAAATTTGGCTCCAGAGTCGATTTGTTTTTACCATTAAATGCTGAGATAATGGTTGAAATAAATGAAATGGTAAAAGGAAACCTGACCACAATTGCTTTATTAAAATAAT
>CAYPOW010000382.1:0-2841 GCA_964412145.1 uncultured Draconibacterium sp. | reverse complement strand
ATTTTGCCAAATGTCCTTTCCATCCATAATAAGCCAAATAAACATAACTTATCATAGGAACAAAAAACGAAAGTTGAACACCAACTAAATCGGCTACTGCTCCCTGGATAGGAGGTATAATTGCTCCACCAACAATAAACATAACCAAAATAGAAGAGCCCTGACTTGTAAACTCACCAAGTCCTTTAATGGCCATTGTAAAAATATTCGACCACATAATGGAATTAAAAATTCCAATGCCTAAAATGGCCCACATCGCCCACATATTACTTCCAAAAATACCGATCAAAAGCAAGGCAATAGGAACCAATGCAAAAACCGTTAGTGTGCGGCCAGGCATGGATCGACCAAAAATAAAAGCAAAATAATTAGCGAGTAGAAAGAGAAAATAAGGGATTATTTGATCGAAAGCGATACCCGTTTTTAAATAGACAGCTCCAAAAACAACTCCAAAGGCCAATAAAGAAACCACCAGCATGGAGCTGTACTTTCGTCTCTTATCAATGCTGCTTAATGAAATAGCGCCCAGAAAACGACCAATCATCGCTCCTCCCCAATAGAAGGCAACAAATGGACTTGCATCTGCTTCGCTTAAACCGGCAATTTTTTCCAGTCCTAAAAAACTAATTAAAAAACTTCCGATAGCAACTTCAGCGCCCACATACAGAAAAATGGCGATGGCACCTAATCGTAACTGACGGAATTTCAAGGCTCCGGCTCCTTTAATTAGTTGTGTTGCATTCACGAAACGAGGCAAATGTGCTCTTTTGATGGCAACCGCCAGAAGCAAAAGCAATAGTGTTAAAAACAAATATGGAACCACCACGGAATCGGCTCCGTTTTCTGTATTTTTAAAATATTCGAATATAAAATAGCCACCTAAAATAGGAGCAATTGTTGTTCCAAATGAGTTAAACCCCTGCGATAAATTCAATCGGGAAGAAGCACTAGCTTCGGAACCAATTATCGCAACATACGGATTTGCAGCTATTTGCAACATAGCAAAACCCAATCCCAGAACAAATAAAGCACCCAGAAAAAAGCCATATATCTGAAAATGAGCAGCAGGATAAAACAAAATAGTGCCAAGAGCCGACAATAAGAGCCCAATCATGATTCCGTTTTTGTATCCAATTTTTCCGATGGGATCTCCATGAACCATCGAAATTAAAAAATACAATAGACCACCGATAAAATAAGCTCCAAAAAACGCAAACTGCACCAGCATTGCTTCCAAATAGCTTAATTCAAACACTGCTTTCAAGTGAGGAATTAAAATATCATTTAATACGGTAATAAATCCCCACATAAAGAAAAGGGAAGTGAGTAGAACTAGTGTAAATCGATTCGATTTTGAAGCGTCTGTCATCATATGCTTATTTATTTCACACAAAAATAGAAATTAAATGACAAGTCAATCCAATTCTATTTAAAAACACAATTGTTAATCTTATTGAAATAATATATTCAGAGGGGGCAGGAAACCAGAATTTTATACTTTTGCAAAAAAATGAACATATGATTTCAAAAAGAAATTCAATTTTACTCTGGGTATTTGCTGTTATCTTTACGCTTAGTGCTGCTATATATCAACGCGCAACCGGCCCAACATATCCTATAAAAGGAGATATTGAAATTAATGGACAATCCTTTAATTACAAATTACTTAGAACCTTTAGTGGAGAAAATGATGCTCCAATTAGCATAACAGTTCCTTCCGATTATAAAGGTCGGGTTAAATATCGTCATTTTAGGAGTCAGGAAGAATGGCAGGGTTTGGAAATGAATCATAACGGTGAAGATCTAGTTGCTTTTTTACCCAATCAACCACCTGCCGGAAAATTGGAATATGTTGTATCTCTTGAATATAAAGATAAATATTATACTTTAAATGAAGATCCTGTGGTTATAAGATATAAAGGTGCCGTTCCTTCCTTTATTTTAATTCCTCATGTTATTTTAATGTTCCTGGCTATGCTTTATTCCACACGCACAGGATTGGAAGCTATTGGAAAAGGGCATCGTACATATTCGTATACTACTATCACTTTAATTACTTTAGGTATTGGAGGAATGATTTTAGGACCTATTGTTCAATTATATGCTTTTGGTGATTTGTGGACAGGCTGGCCCTTTGGTGGCGATTGGACCGACAATAAAACACTGGTTGCTTTTGTTTTTTGGGTTATCGCTTTCTTTGTCCTGAGAAAAAATAAAAAGAACCGCCTTTGGCCAATTATCGCTTTTATCGTTTTGCTGAGTATTTATATGATTCCGCATTCAATGGGAGGTTCCGAATTGGACTATGAAACAGGATCGGTTACTACAGGATTAAAAGAATAATAGTCTCTCAATAAGTCATAACGAATTGAATATCTGTATTTTAAAAAATATTTCTTAAAACTGTTTTTAAAATTGGAATTTAATAAAAAAGCTTGTTTTTTCGAAAAATAATACCGTATTTTGCAATCCGTTTTTCAATACAAGAATTTAAATTATTTACGATGTCAAGAATTTGCGAAATAACAGGAAAGAAAGTAATGAGTGGCAACAACGTTTCTCACTCTCATGCTAAATCAAGAAGAAAATTTTACCCAAACCTACATACTAAGAAATTCTTTATCCCTGAAGAGGATAGATTTATAACTCTAAAAGTATCAGCAAATGGCATGCGTACGATTGCAAAAAAAGGCATTTCAAATGCTTTAAGAGACGCTAAAGCCAAAGGTTTCTATAGCCCTACAGTGTAGTTAGAAAGAACACTTATTTGAATGCCGTTTTAATCGAACGGCATTTTTTTTGTCTTTTATTTTCTCACCCGATAGACGATATAACACAAAT
>CAYPOW010000381.1:0-2869 GCA_964412145.1 uncultured Draconibacterium sp. | reverse complement strand
CAGCATCAAAGCAGGGAGAAATGACTTTTATTGACCAGTCTGTTCCGTCTGTAGCATTGAAATATGGTCCATAAGGATTTGTCTCTGTATTAGATGAATTAAGGTTTATTGTATTAGTCCCTGTAGTTGAACCCTGGATTGCACAATTGGTTAACTCTGAGGAAGAACCTCCTGAAACTTGGTTGTTTGATCCCCATAAAATACAATTTGTTGCATTTTGGGTTCCAATACCATATAATTGCAATCCATCACCGTTTTCGTCAGAATCATTATTTACAAAAGTACAATTTAATAATTTGACATTTGTATTTGTTTGCAATGAAACGCCTCCTCCTGAATAAATAATGTTACTAGTGCCATATCCAGCTTTATTTGAATCGAAAATACAATTCTCAATAACTGCATTTGACCCATCCCAGCAATATATACCACCACCTCCATTATCTGATTCATTGTCAAAAAATAGACACCTTTTAATTACTGGACCTTTAGATTTTTCAACAAAAATTGCTCCTCCCCACTCTGCAATATTTGAGGAAAACTCAGAGTTTGAAATTCGAATTTTATTAATACCTATATATATTGCTCCTCCGTATCCAGCAGTGGATGAAAGATCTTTTACGTATCCATTTTCAAAGATGCAATAATCTATAATTGAATTATCAGTAGCAGATGTATTTTCAAATGATATATGCCCCCATCCTGTATCAGTGGTTTGCTCAGTAAAGGTAACCATGCTAATTGATGTGCCATTGACTGTTAATATAGAATTATCCTGAACGAAAATATCAATACCTGGATCTGAATAGATTGTAACACCTGCATTAATAGTAAGGTCGTAGCCATTTTTCACATAAAAATCGCCAGATAAATATATATCTGTTGCCCAGGTAGTATCCTGACCAGTATGTCCTCCAGGAATCTCAGTTTGAGCATAGGCATTAATGCCTATAAAAATAAGTGTTAAAAAAAGAAGATATATTTTTTTCATCATAACCGGTATTATTGTAAGGATAAGACTAAAAAGGCGGGTAATGGGTTGCATTTGTTAATAAAATTTCTCGTTTAATTAGAATTATCCTTAGTTAGTATTACAAATGTATAAATTAAAAGCGAATTACACGAATTTTTAATAAGGCAATAGGCGGAAGGCAGAGGGCAGAAGTAGGAAAGAAGAAGAAAAGAGGTGTAAGGAAGAAAGAGAAGGCTGCTATATTATTGGCTAACTGGTTGTTTTTCTATGCTTTATTAGATTTGTTAACATGGCAAGGATTTCCTTTGTTTCACTGATAAGATATTGATAATCTCCTGATTTTAGATAACCAACTTTTTCAGCAATAATTGATTGAGTAAATAATTCTGCGGTAGAACCTTTTGCAATATTGAAATGTCGAATGGCCGCTTTATCTGAACTCAACTGGTCACCCTCTGCGATATTACTCGAAATACTTACTGATGATCTTCTAACCTGATCTTTTAAACCAAAGTCTCTGTTAAAGGGCTCTTCTTTTGTAATCTTATAAACTTTTATTGCAAGGTCAACTGACTTTTGCCATACTTTCAAGTCTTCAAAATAACTCATAGTGTAACGGTTTTAAATTATGCAATATATTATTCCATAACTATAATATATATACTTCCGCCCATAGCTTATTGCCTATTCCCTTCCGCCTTCTGCACACTGCCTATTGCCTTATTCTTATTAAACCCCACTTTCCCACATTCTTAACATTCTGCCAAACAAGTTCCTTAACCCACGGTATCGCCCGATCCGTCCATCTCTGCGGATGAAAAGTCATCATTATCCTATCCGGCAACTTACCCTTTTCCGCAGCACTGATTATAGTATTTGTTGACCTGAAATTATACCTACTCTGAAATTCCATTGACTTTTGCGTCATATTCATCAAACTCCCCATTTTCGGCTTCACTCTCCAATAATGATACGGATTTCCTAGTTCCTGTTTCCTAATCCCTAGTCCCTTATCCCTAATACTAAATTTGTGTCCATTCCATCGCCTTCCCGTATCAGTAAGATAAAGCATATCTTCAAAATCAACATCAAAATAGGGTTCGCCAATGATGCCAAAATCCCTGTAATTGTATTTTTTCCATAAATCTTTATTGTCCCACTTGGAACGGGGGCTGCCATGCATGCAGATAGAAGAAACAGGAGTTAGATTTCGAAGTTTTTCAAGATTATACTTAAAGTCCTCAATGGCTTTATTCATATCACCATTGCATGTTGTTAGATTTTCATAATGATATCCAATTTCATGACCTAAATCATGTATTTCTTTTATTATTCTTTCATTCCAACTTACAGGAACAGCACGAAAATAATAAGTGACTTTAATGCCCATATCATGTTCGATTTGTGCAAACCGGAGGGCGTTTTGAGGAAGTTTGTCAACATCGTGGCGGAGGATGATGATGGGGCGATCCTCCTTCGCCAAGGCTTCAGAGGATGATGGGGAAGGGGGGCGAAGTGGAGAGGGAGTTTGTTTATTTAGTTGGATATAATCGGAGAAAGAAAGGAAAGTGGAATTGTGTGATTTTAGAGTTTGGAGTAGGTTTATGTAGGTTTTTAAGGTAAAGTCCATAATTTAAAAACAACTAGGCGAAAAGGCTATTAAGCGAAAAAGAGAATGGATTAAAATAATTTTACTTAAATCGATATTGATAATCCGGATTATCCCTCATAATCTGGGCACTTTCCGGGTAATTCTCTACAAACCAAACCATAAATGCAGTCACATCAATTTTATCATCAAGCATGCGTAATCTTCTTTTTTGCCATTCTTCTTTAAGATTTGGCAATGATAAAAGTTCGTCGATTTTTTCAAACATCTGTTCTGATTGAGAAGGT
>CAYPOW010000380.1:0-2874 GCA_964412145.1 uncultured Draconibacterium sp. | reverse complement strand
CATGGAATTTTAAAAAGAAAGATCGCAATGTGTATTTAGGCGATTATGGTCATTATGCCTGGGCCGATGAAATACTTGACACATGGATGGGTTTATGCAGAGGTACGGCCGTAGTGGAAAAAAATCAGCAAGGTAAATGGCGCATAAAGCATTATAGTTTGACCGTATTGGTGCCCAATGATGTGGTGAAAGAATATGTAGAATTGCTTAAGCTCGATAAGTAGTTTTTGCGGCCTTATGGTTGAAAGCTCTAAATCGAGGCGTCCAAAAGAATAAATAATAATTTACTGATAATAACAATAGTTGTTACCGCAAAGACTAAAGTTTTAATGCGGTACATCACTATAAATGATCAATATCGCTACATTTTCTGATTTAATAGTTATGGATATTCAATTAAGAGTTCACAATATTGATACAATTGTTACAAAATATATTACTTTGGACTAGATGGAGTCGAAAATAATTTACATTTTTGTAGGTAATAGTGAAAAGAAGAAATTGGTGGGAGAAGCAATTAAATATAGTCAGATAAAGGAAAAGATAAAGAGTAATGTATTAAAAGAACAGGGCGATAACTTGGCTTATTTTACTCATTATTTACATAACACTAAGAATGGGGGATCTAAATTCTATAAGTCAAATGCTGTTGAGTACTTTGAAAAAATTGCTGAAGAGCCTCTTAAAGAATATTTAAGGTTAAAGTTAGAGTTTGATGTGCCTTTCCCTCCAATTAAAAAGCCGAAATTTACTTTTATTGATTTGTTTGCGGGCATAGGCGGTTTTAGGATTGCTATGCAAGAGCTGAAAGGAAAGTGTGTTTTTTCTTCTGAAATAGATAAATATGCAAAGCAAACCTATGACTTAAACTTTGGGGAAGTTCCATTTGGCGACATTACTAAAATTGATGAAAACGATATTCCTGAACATGATATTTTATGTGCAGGTTTTCCTTGTCAAGCATTCTCAATAGCTGGTAAAAGAAAGGGGTTTGAAGATGAAACTCGGGGAACCTTATTTTTCGATATTAAGAGAATAATAGATGCAAAAAGACCAAAAGCTTTTTTTCTTGAAAATGTAAAAGGTCTAACAAATCATGATAAAGGTAGAACCTTAAAAACAATTTTGAAGGTTTTAAGAGAGGATTTAGACTATTTTGTTCCTGAACCTAGAATTATGAATGCCAAAGATTTTGGGGTTCCTCAAAACAGAGAACGTATATTCATTGTTGGTTTTAGAAAAAACCTTGGGATCAGTGAATTTGAATATCCTAAGCCAACAGATAAGAGCGTTAAGTTTGCCGACATTAAGGAGAAAGATGAGGTTTCTGTAAAATATTATTTGTCTACTCAATATCAAGATACTTTACGAAACCATAAAGAAAGACATAAAAATAAAGGGAATGGCTTTGGCTACGAAATTATAAAGGACGATGAATGTGCAAATGCAATTGTTGTTGGAGGAATGGGACGTGAAAGAAACTTAGTTATTGATTGTCGTTTAACTGATTTCACACCAGTTACAAAGATCAAAAGTGCAGTTAACAGAGAAGGATGGCGTAGGATGACACCTAAAGAATGGGCAAGACTACAAGGTTTTCCTGATACATTTGATATTAAAGTTTCGGATGCCCAAGCATACAAACAATTTGGAAATTCAGTAGCGATTCCTGCGATTAAAGCGACAGCACAAAAATTAGTTTCAGAACTTATAAAGAGTAAATATGTTAAATGAAATAGGATTGGTAGTTGGAAAAAACACCAAAGCAAGCAAAGTATTTGAAGAGCTTTTTCACGATTTTATGGAAATTGAATATGATTCCCCGTCTGATTATATTTCAAAGCTGTGGATAATTTATATTTCCAATACAATATTTCCAATTAATAATAATTTGAATGGAAAAATATTTGAATATATATTAGCAACTTTATTAATAAGAGAAAGAATATTGCCTATATATATGCAAGCCAAAGTTGCTTTTGTGCCCAATGTAGATTTTGATTTGATGTTCTATACAAAAGAAAGAGGCCCAATTTGTTTAAGTGCGAAAACCAGCTTAAGAGAAAGGTATAAACAGGCTGACTTAGAATCAATAGCTTTAAAATATGTTCATAGAAAAGCACTTAGCTTTTTAATTACATTATCAGATGAGGCGAATAGCATTAAAAAGAAAATAAAAACTGGTGATGTGATTGGATTAGATGATGCAGTCATCGCGAGCAGTTTAGAATTTGATATTTTAATTTTAAAGTTAAAGGAGTATGAATTGATTGAACCCCCTACAGTTAAGGTAATAGAATCGACACATATTGTAACAAGAGAAAAGGTAAAAAAGCATTTCTCTGGCTATTAATCAGTAAGTTCAGCAGATATATAAACTGCTATATTCTTCTCCCATCCACAGGAAACGTCTTGTTAGGTTTTCCCAGTATTCTAAAAGTATTTGGTAAAGCATACTCCAAATAAACAAACACGTATAAATAGTCTGTCAAATAAAAATCAAAACAATAAGATTCTTTGGAAAATGTGTTTTTGGACTAAAGCCCGTAATATTCTATTTTTCTATCCGCAGCCTAAAGGCTGCGGTAAGTAAATCTACGAAATACTTAATCTCGAGAAATAGTATCTGCCGCCAGATTAGTAAGCAGTACAAAATCGGCCACGCCCAATTGCTCCGCTCTTTTGCTTAAAATATCTTTGTATTCTTCAGGCCAATCTTTTGAACCTAAGCTTTTTAAGGCATTACCAAGCGTTTTGCGACGTTGATTGAATGCTGTTTTTACAACAGTCTTGAAAAGAGCTTCATTGCAATCGAGCGTCTCCACTTTATTTCTAATTAATCGAATAACACCTGATTTTACTTTTGGTGGAGGA
>CAYPOW010000379.1:0-2893 GCA_964412145.1 uncultured Draconibacterium sp. | reverse complement strand
AAGATTAATTACTCATACCCATTATCATTCCTCCAATATAAGGAATCAACCAAATAATCCAGACAAAAAGGCTGTATCGATGAAACTTTTTTTTCAATTCCAGATTGTTTTTTTTAATAACTCTTGTTGCCCAAATAGCATGAATCAGCATTAACCACAATGCAATTTGACCTGTAAAAGTGTGGGGCTCAAAGAAATTAAAATCGTACTCGGAAATCAAATGCATAGCATAGGTTCCTGTTATATCAAAAGAAAAACCAATCCAAAAAGAAATAACATGCCAGCCTTTTAAATAGCGCGCAAAACACTCGGCCCATACTCCCAAAGAATAAAAAAGTAATGCTAAAGTTATGAGCAATGTTGAAATAAAAACCATTCTATCTTGCTTTTAGTCAAAAGTATATAATTATTTGAAATAATCCTATCCTTTCCAACTTTCCTGAATTGCCTTTCTGGCTTTTAGAATATATTTGGCTTCGTCCAAAGGACTAATTCCTTTGTAGGCTCTTGTTACGCCTTGTTCTTCGGTGCATTTTTGATAGGAATGGAAACGCGTTTTTATTTTTGCTTTACCTCCGGAGCGCGAACTTAATTTGACAGGAAAATCTAATGAAGTCGCAACGGGAACTAATCCTTCAAGCACAAATTTTCCATTTTCCATCATCGGGCTCTCAAAGCTGCCACGCATTTGAATAATATCACTTGTAATCGCTCCCAGCAAATCTTCGGGCGCAGTGATACGAAACCAGCTGTAAGGTTCCAAGAAATCTGTTCCGCTATTTACCAAACCATTCATAATGGCCATTGGCGTTGCAATGCTAAAATCGCCTGGTCGCGTGTGAACTTCATGGTCTTGTCCTTCAATGAATGTAATTTTCAGATCGCTAACTTCCCAACCTTTTGGACCTTGTTTAAGCGCTCCTGCAATAGTGCGTTCTATCTCGTTTTGGTATTTTCGCTGAACATCATTTACACCAACTTTCGATTCATAAACGACTCCACTTCCTGGTTCTCCTGCTTCAATTTTAAATTTGACAATAGCCCAACAGGGTTTTGGCATCCAATATTGGGCAAAGCCTTCAGCAGTTGTTTTTGGACTTTCTTTGTAAATAACAGTCGGATCATCAAATTTAGCATTGATGTTAAATCGACTTTCCAGAATTCTTTCCATTACTTCTATCTGAATCCAGCCCATGATTCTCAAGTGCAACTCTTTTTCTTCACGTAGCCATTCAAACTCAAGAGATGGATCTTCGGACGTAAGAATATGCAGCGCTTCAGCCAAATCACTATAATCCTTTTCATTTTCAGCACGAACCTGAACAGTAAGCAAGGGACTGTTAAGTCTGACTTCTTTAGGAACCAGTTTAGGATTTCCTAGTATATCGCCAATCCGAGCATTTGCCAAACCACAAACAGCAGCCACATCACCTGCAGTAACAAAAGAATTATCTTCTAGTTTCCCAGCCTTGTATCGCTTGATCATACTAACTTTTTCTTCTGTATTCTGAGTTGCATTTTTAATTAGATCACGATTTGAAAGTTTCCCTCCAAATAATCTCACTCCTGCGACTTTTCCAAATTTTTTATCATGATCTATTCTGAAAACCAAAGCAGAAAAGGCATCTTCTTCTTTTCCTTTAGCATTGGGCATATAGTTGATAATAGCATCCAATAAGTACTTAACACCAAGCATATTTTTTGCTGCTCCCATTAAAATGGGGTGGAGTTGAAAGCTTGCAACTGCTTTTCTTAAATTATTTTCAAGTTCTGTAAAAGGAATCGGATGACCATCAAGATATTTTTCAAGAATTACATCACTCGTATTTGCAATACTTTCAATTATTTTTTCTTCTTGATGAATCTTATTCCAACAATCAAATAGTTCTGCAGAATCTCCTTCCCCTTCCTTTTTACTCTGTTTCAGAACTACAATATCTGGACTCAGGTCGCTTTGTATTTCAGCCAGAACTCTTTGCGTATCTGCTCCCATTCTATCAATTTTATTGATAAAAATGAGTGTGGGTATTTTATGCTCTTTTAGAGCTAGCCAAATATTTTCGGTATGCGCTTGAACACCTTCAACAGCAGAAACTACTAAAATTGCAGCATCCAAAACACGTAATGAGCGTTCCACTTCGGCCGAGAAATCGATATGTCCAGGAGTATCAATCAGATTAATTTGAACATCATTCCAAAAAAAAGTTGATGTTGCAGACCGTACAGAGATACCACGTTCTTTTTCAATATCTAGAAAATCGCTTTGAGTCATTCCTTTATCAACATTACCGGGTTTTGCAATTAATCCAGCCAGATATAGAAAACTTTCTGTAAGAGTTGTTTTTCCAGCATCTACATGAGCTAACACTCCAATATTGATTATTTTTTTGCTCATATCGATTTGAATCCTAGTAAAGATTCGCAAATATAATACGTTTTCTTACTAAGAAAAATCGATAATTTGAACCTGAAGGAGGTGCAAAAAATGCTTGAAATTATAGAAATAGTTGGTGCTTTATCTTTTTATGCAGGAATTTCAAGTTTAAAGATACTCCCCTTTCCTGCTTCACTATCAACACTTATCTTTCTTTCATTTTTATAAACGAATTCTTCGAAAATAATCAAACCCAATCCTGTTCCTTGTTCATTCTCAGTACTTAGTGTATACTGATCCAGATCAAATTTAAATAAATTATTTATCTATATTTTACTCATTTTCAACCCATTATCTTTGATTCTGATTTCAATAATCTGTATTGATCTGCAGCACTAAAATCAATTTATAAAAATAATTTTTTCGATCTGCTATTTTGAAAAAATATTAATTGAAGCCCCATTTACTTAATGACTTATATTTTTTATACATTTAACGTCTATTTAAAACACAATCAAA
>CAYPOW010000378.1:0-2898 GCA_964412145.1 uncultured Draconibacterium sp. | reverse complement strand
ATGAAAAAAATAATTTTTTTGGGACTAATACTTTCTTTTCAAGGTCTGTCATTTAATAGCATCGCTCAGGAAATAGAAGAGCATTCCTGCTCAACATTTATGTTGAAAAAGGACTCAATTGTAATTGCAGGGCATAATCTTGATAAAGGTAAACATGCCCATGGTATTGTTGTTATTAACAAAAGAAATGTACAAAAGCAGGGCAAGTCATGGACTGAATTAGCGTATAACCAGGCTGTTCCAAACCCGAAAATGGAATGGACTTCCAAATACGGTTCTGTTACTGTGAATAGATTTTGTCGGGATTTCCCAGACGGAGGAATGAACGAAGCTGGTCTATTCATTGAAGAAATGTCTCTTGCAGGAACAAGTTGGCCTGTTGATGATTCTACTAAACCCAAAATATTTATGTGTTTATGGATGCAATATGCTTTAGATTGTTTTGAAACTATTGATCAAGTAGTACAGAGTGCACATGATTTGTCAATTGAAGGATGGAGTTGGCATTTCTTTACAGCTGATCGTAATGGAAATGCTGCCGTAATTGAGTTTTTAGACGGCAAGGTAGTAGTATATAAGGGAGAAGACTTGCCTATATCTGTACTTGCAAATACTGCTTATGCCGAAGAACTAAAGTTGATAAAAGAATATGAAGGTTTTGGTGGAACTAAAAAAATTGATTTGGAGAACGATCAGATGACGGTTTTTAATTATGGTGCCAAAATGACCAAAGAATTTAATCCTTCAAAATCACTTGCAATTGAATATGGTTTTGATATGTTAAAGAAATTCAGTTGGAGTGGAACACAATGGTCTTATGTTTGCGATCTTAAGAATTTGAAGGTTTATTTCAAAACTCAACCATCACCTGAAATTAAGACAATAGATTTTGCAGAACTTGATTTTTCATGCGAGACACCAGTAAAAATGCTAGATATACATGCTTTTTTAAGTGGTCCTGTAGAGAAGTATTTTCAAGACTATAGTACGGAATACAACATGGGAGCTGTTAAAACAACCTTTTTGATAAGTAATTACGAAGAAGTATTTATCAAATTTGGTAGCACATTAGAACAAGCAGTCTCGAACTTTGGAAGATATTCAGATAGGACTAATTGTACCTCAAATAAATAAACAATTGCAATTATAAGCTGCATCGCTTTATCGTGCGCTCATACTTTGAGTGCTGCACGAGTCTATACGTTGGCAATAAGTTTAATAAACAAATTAGATGAAAGAAATATTGAAACAGAATAAACAAAATGCGGTAGCCTTTTATAAAATGGCTTACGAAGGAAACCCGAAAAAAGCGACCTATTTGTATGTTGGGTCTGGATACATTCAGCATAATCCATTAGTTGGAGATGGAATTCAACCGTTTATTGATTACTTTGATAGAATGGCTAGAGAATATCCAAATAAATCAATTGAATTCGTACGAGTAATTGCAGAAGGAGATTTAGTAGCACTTCACACACATCAAATTTGGCCTGACAATGATGAATATGTTACAATGGACTTTTTTAGGTTTGACGATAACGGAAAGATTGTAGAACATTGGGACTCAATGCAACAGATTCCAAAGAATTCGGCTAATAAAAACGCAATGTATTAAGCGATTAATAAACGAAATAGAAGAACATATTCTCAATACTTTATTCTTTGACTTGCTTCTAATTTGTAGAGTGAGACCTTTGCAAAACTAGAATCTTTCATTTCTCAATAATATTTCGAAGTTTTTTTTGGTTTTTTCTTGAGTTTCTTACCAATTTTCTCGTTTTATCACTCTGCATATACCTAATATTCAGGCATTTTACTCATTTATTTCACTATTGGACACACTTCACCATAACAAGTCCAGGTGATCGTTTCAAATTGTGAGCAATTGCCTCCATTACATGTTGACCATGGTTTTTTGCCAAGCCCTTATATCTTGCTGTTCCAGCACCAAACCATCTGCTCATTCCTCCAAATGTCCTTTCCACTTTATATCGCTGTTTGCTTATTAGTTTATTGAACTGTATTTGCCACGTTGTTAACGGTCTATTTCGGTAAGCTTTGTGCTGTATTCTATTCTTTATATTTTCTTCTTTTAGATAGTCGTCATTATCTGGTACTTTGTAGCCTTTATCAGTAAGTGCTGCTTTCTTCTTTGGTGTTGGAACTTTTTTTAATACTGGTTTAAGGCCTTTACTATCATGCTCATTTGCTGTAGTGGTATGAACAGCTTCAACCAAGCCATCGTCATCTGTGGCTATTTGATGCTTATAGCCATAATAAAGCTTTCCTCTTTTTTTAGTCCATCGCGCTTCACTGTCTACACCAGGCTTAGTTTTCTCTATTAATTTCTGATGTTTTTGCTCTTTCTGCTGATCTGCTTCGTTTCTGTTTTCTTCCTCTCTATCTGTAGCTATCACATATTCTTTTTTCCCTTTTGGTTTCCAAGGAGAGTCTGTTAAAGAGGCATCTACTTGAGCTTTTCCTTCTTTTAGCATTATTCCTTTGCTTTTCAATTGGTCATTCATTTTTCTCAGCAAACGATCGTATGCTTTTTTAGCAACTAGCTCACTTCGAAAACGACTAAGCGTGCTATGATCGGGAACGCTATCCTCTAATTGCAAGCCACAAAAACGCATAGCCCCCAAGCTGTCATTTACAAAATCCTCAACTCCAGGATCACTCATATTGTACCAAATCTGTAGTAATTGCATTTTGAACAAGAGTAGCCCAGAATAAGAAGGTCGGCCATCTACGGATTTACCTTTCTTGTATACTTTGTTTATTTCCTTTTCTATTTTTGACCAATCTATAATCTGATCAATCTGGCGAAGGAATGTGTTCTTTCTTGTGCGCCTTTCTACATATGCTAGGCTAAAACTCATCTGTAAATTTCTTTTT